>CAZBOX010000039.1:0-6448 GCA_964493595.1 uncultured Candidatus Obscuribacterales bacterium
GTTGCCCACACGCCCCTCAAACGTGCGCGTCTACCAATTCCGCCACCCGGACTTGAGGTTTGATTTTAGCCCATTTTCCCGTCGACTTTCCTCAACGTGACAATTCTTTGACGAAAAGCGCTCGGGCTGTCAATAGTCGCAAGTTTTTAAGGCGCGAAAGCGCTTTTGCTTGCGACTTGCCCCGGGGAACCTTATGCTTACAGGTGCGTCTCTGTATATCGTCTTATCGACTTCCTTCGGCGAAGCCGGCATGCGAAGAGGGTTTTGCTAGAAGGTGTCTGGGGTAATCTACGGGACTAATCGTTGTAAACCAGCGGAGTATGCGGTTCTAGCTCGTTCACCAAACGGTAATGCAACAAAAATTTTATCTTCTAAGCAAATAATATCAAGGATCTTGGGAATAATGGAGATTAGGGACCGCAAAGCCAATCAGCGTTTCACCTGAAGAGAGCTGGAGTTTCGAGACTTAGTAGAAGGCAAAAGGGACGCCGATCGTGCGCCAGGCAGCAAAGAAGGAAACATGGCCGAAAAAGAGGACAATTCTGAATTTCTGATGATTGAGATGTTTGTTGCCGGCATCGCTCTAGATGCTCGCAGCGGACAGCCTATTGTCGTCCTCAACGATCAGACGAAAAGACGTGCATTGCCCATCTGGATAGGCATGGCGGAAGCCAGCGCTATCAGTCGTGCGCTTGATAACTACAAGCCTGAACGGCCAATGACCCACGATCTTCTTCTCAATGTAATCACTTCGCTTGGCTACAAGGTCAAGCAGGTCGAAATAAACGAGCTTTCCTCCAATACGTATTTTGCGACCATTCAATTGCAATTGAATGAGCCGGGTGGAACACCTGGTGCAATAGAGGCACTAAAACCTATTGATTCGCGCCCTTCGGATGCTATTGCCCTGGCTTTGCGTGCCAAAGCACCGATTTTTGTGTCAGCGCAGGTGGTTGCCGATGGCACTATTCCGGCGGATTTCGAGAAGGACGAAGCGGAAGCCCAGGAATTCAAGAAATTCATCGAAGGTCTGAAAGCTTCAGACTTCAAGCTGTCCGGTGGAGAATAATCCGGGCGCTATTATTTCTTTTTCAAGGATTGTTTGAGGGCTGCATCCAGCGTTGCAATCTTTGCTTCAAGCATTTTGATCTTGTCGTTGGTGAGCTCTTCTTTTAGTTTTTCGTCCTGTTTTTGCCAGCTTACTTGAAGTTCTTCGCTCTTAGCCTCTTTGGCGCTTTTGAGAAGGGCCGGCAGTGTGCTCGCTCCACCGCAGGCAAACATGACGAAGGCCGCTGCTGCAAATGGAACTACCATCTGATTGCCGAAAAACTTTATGGTGACTGCATCGAAATTTTGCGCGCCGATTGCCGCGGCCAGCGCGATGGCTAGAATTGAAACAGCAAGGAAGATTGGTTTTTTGTTCATCACATTTGCCCTGTTTCTTGTCGGGTAAGGCAATTACAGCTTGTCTATCAGAGCTTGCATGTCGCTCGGGACGGGAGTTTGAAATTCTAGCAGTTCGCCTGTCACAGGATGGGTGAAAGCTAGTTGAGCTGCGTGCAAAGCATGTCCAGAAAGCCCCAATTTGTGCCGTGCGGGCAGCGTGCCGGTTGTTTTACGGTTGTATACGATGTCGCCGACAACAGGAAAACCTTTATATGAGGCGTGCACTCGAATCTGGTGCGTGCGTCCAGTTTCCAGCGTAAACTTCAGCAGCGAATATTTCCCGGACCTGGTCAGCACTTGGTAGTGTGTGACAGAGGGGCGGCCGTTTTCGACCACCCACATTTCTTTGCGTTTATTGGGATGGCGCCCGATGGGCAGATTGATAGTACCCCTGTCTTCTTCTACTGCGCCTTCGACTACGGCGTAATAAATCCGGCGAGCCTTGCGCTCTTTGATTTCTTTCTGCAGGTGATGAAGAGCCTTCTCGCTTTTTGCCACCACAAGCAGCCCGGAGGTATCCTTATCGAGGCGATGAACAATGCCGGGGCGAAGAGTTCCATTTATGCCCTTTAGCGACGGGCCTATTTTATTGAGAAGAGCATTTACAAGGGTGCCGGTGAGCACACCGGCGCCTGGATGAGTAACCATTCCGGCTCGTTTGTTTACAACGACCAATTCCTCGTCTTCAAAAATAATTTCCACTGGAATATCTTCAGGCAGGAGCGCCAACGGTTCGGGCGCCTCGATAGTGACGCTCAGCTCCTCTCCGCCCTTCACCTTGTGCCCCGGCTTGAATGCTTTTCCATTGACGAGAACCTTTTTCTCTTCAATCAATTGTTGTATGCGGCTGCGAGAATATCCAGGCAAACGGGCCAGAAGATAGTGATCCAGGCGCGCCGGTAATTCAATCTCCACTTCGTTGGCATCGGCATCTTCTTCGTATGCTTCTTCCGTTTCTTCCGCGTTGACGACTTGAGACGAAGGAACGGCAGACTTTTCTACTCGTAGTTTTATGGTATCGCTGGCGATATCATTGTCCATGGCTGCAATTAGCTTTTTTCCGGGGATACTGGAGGCACGGTGCTATTTTCACTGCTGTCCTTGCCTTGCGATCCTTCCGTTTTGCCCATGCGAGCGATGAGCACGAGACCCAAGCCGATATTGATGAATGTGTCCGCGACATTGAAAACTGGAAAAGAGAAAAAGGCAAAGTCAAGAAAATCGGTGACATGACCCAAAGTGAATCGGTCCGTCAAATTGCCGAGCGAGCCGCCGATTATGCAGCTCAAGCCAATCAACTCCAAAAGCGGGACGCTCTGCCCACGGACTATTCGCGAGCCGAGCCAGGCGGAAAGAGCGGCTGTAAGAACCACTGCCGTTACGGTCATAAAGGCGAAATTATTCGAGCCCAGGCTGAAGGCGGCTCCGGTATTTGTAGTCAGAGTCAGGTTGAGAAATCCCTCTATAAAAGGTTGGGATTTGTGCATGGTCAAATTTGAGAGCGCCCAGCTTTTGCTGAGCCGGTCCAGAGCAAATGTGCCGCCTACTGCCAACAGCATGACCAATATAGAAGCAACCGCTGCCTTCTTCGTGCCAGCCTGACTGATTTGCTCGTCTGTCATTTCTGGAGTCTATTCCGAATCGGCGCTGTTTTTCTTCTTCTTTTTGGAAGAGGGTTTTTCCTTGGACTTCGAGCTTGTCTCTTTGACAGGCTTGCTGGAGCTTTCGCTTTCGGATTTGGTTTCTTGCTTTTTGTTCTTATCTGCGTCGGTTGCAGGTTTTTCCGATTTCTCTTCTTTGGCAGGCTCTTCCGGCTTCGCTTTGGCTGAATCAGCGTCGCCGCTTTCGGCTTTCTTGGCCGGTTCGTCATCCGACTTGGTTGCTACTTCAGTCTTGTCGGCAGGGTCTTCGATCGTTTGAGGAATGACATTGAGACGCCTGGTTACGACAGTGATGCCCATCAGGTGGGAGCGAGTGGCATTGGTAATGCCCACAGTGGCCATGAGCAATTCGTTGCGATTGCTTGTGTTGGCGGACATGACGCGCTCGAGCGATTCACCGTCGATAATGCGGGGTTTCGGTTCACCTTCGTTGCTCGAAGATTGCGGATACTTGAGAGGCTGGCTCATGATTGAACCGATAGCCGTCAGTCCGACCGGCAAAGCTATGTCCACTCGCGCGGAATACTGGCGCCCTGATTTTACTTGCTCCGGTGCCGAGAAATTGGTGGTCAGCTGGCGAGCCAGTCCATAAGAAACGCGCACCTTCTCATAGTCGATGCGGTCACCAATGATCTTCCAGTTGTTGCCGTTTTTCTTCAGATAGACTTGTCCTTCGGAAACCGAATTGAGTTCGCCTTTTGTTCCTGTATCGGCATTCTCTTTGTCTGTGGTGCCGGTGGCTACATCTCTCGATTCGATGGTCGAAAAATTGCCGTCCACTCGCACTTGTTTGATCTTTGAGTTGGACTTGGAATCGGGATATTGAGACCAGAATTTTTTCGTTATCGAAGCGACCGCTTTCTTGTCTAGACCGTCGTTATTGATGTAGTCGTCGGCGTAATGGCTCATAACGCCGTCCAGATCGTGAGCGTTCCATTGCGTTTCGAGATTGGCCAGAAGGGACTCGATTTCTTTGCGCTCCTTTTCGATCTTCTTCGCGTCAGGTTCCAGCGCGGACTCTCCAGTCGCAGCCGTTGTGGCTGCCGGAGATGTTTCGATTGCTTTGACGCTGGAGTAAATTCCGCCGCCTGCACAGAGTGCGAGTGACACCATAAGTGGTGCTAGTAAATTTCTTTTTGCTGCTGTTTTCTTTGTCATTTTATTTTGTGCTCTGCGGCATGCTCCGGCGCTGTTCGAGTTGATTATAACAACTGGCAGAAAAACCTGTCTGACAAATGCATAGGGGAGCCGCACGCGGCTCCCCTAGCTGGGCGGCAAGCCACCCGGAGGTTTCAGAGAACTTAAACTGCTGCTGTCAGAAGCTCGTTCATCAGTTTGATATTCTCTTTGATTGAATCAGCCGACTTCTTGAGCATTGCCGATTCTTCGTCGGTGAGCTTGAGTTCGACGATCTTCTCGACACCCTTGCGGTTGAGAACTGCGGGAAGTCCGATATATACGTCTTTCAGCCCGTATTCGCTCTTGGTGGGGAGCACAGCGCAAGGCAGCAGGCGGTTCTTGTCGAGAAGGATCGCTTCAACCATTTGCGAGACCGAGGAACCCGGCGCATAGTAGGCGCTGCCTGTGCCGAGCAATTTGACGATTTCGGCTCCGCCGTCACGGGTGCGGGCGCTCAAAGCCTCGATCCGCTCTTTGGAAATCAGTTCGGTGATTGGAATGCCGTTGACCGATGAGTAGCGCGGCAAGGGAACCATCAAGTCGCCGTGTCCGCCCAGAACCATAGCTCTCACGTCCTGGCAGCTGACGTTCAATTCCATACCGATGAAAGCTTGGAATCTGGCGCTGTCAAGTACGCCGGCCATCCCGATTACGCGGGTGGAATCAAGTTTGGTGGTCTCTTGAACCAGATAGGTCATGACGTCGAGCGGGTTGGTTACGACGATGAAGATGGCATTTGGAGATTGCTTGACAGCTTTCTCGGCGACTTCCTTGACGATTTTTGCGTTGGTGCGCAGAAGATCTTCGCGGGTCATGCCGGGCTTGCGGGCAATACCTGCGGTGATGACAACGATGTCTGAATCTTTGGAATGGGCGTAGTCAGAGGTTCCGATCAAGCTGCGTGAATGCCAGCCGCTGACGGGCGCTGCTTGCATCAAGTCGAGAGCTTTACCCTGTGCTACTCCCTCGAGATTGGGGATATCAATCAAAACAACGTCGGCCAGGTCTTTTTCGGCGACGTATTGGGCGACTGTGCTGCCGACGAATCCGGCTCCCACAACTGTTACTTTGCTCACGGCTCTAACCTCCAACCTGTCAAAACTGGCTGCCAGATTAGCATGTGGTCTCAGATGACCGGTCGAGCTTAAGCAAAGGTTTTGATTACCATTAAGCGGCGGTTTCGCCTGCCTGGGAACACCGCCTTCCCCTTGTCGTCGTTTTCCTACATGTGTGGAGTGAATAGGGGGGGGAGGAGCTGTGTTTTCGGGTTTTCCCACTTTTAAATAGGTCGGCTCGGAGTTATCCTAGTTATGCAGCCATTTCACGTAGCAAAGCCGCATCTCTCGCCGGTAAACATGAATAAGTCTATTAACGCGATAAAGAATACGCTGGCTGACTTCCCTGGCGGGCGTCTGGCGCTCTGCGCCCTGGCTTGCACCTTTTTGCCGCTGGCGGCCAATGTGCCGGTATTGGCCGATGAAGAAATTTTGCTCAAACCCGATGTTCCAAAGATGGATATGCCTGTAGAAGCGCCGAAAAAGACGCTGAAAGGCAATGTCCAGCACAGTCACAAGCAAGCCGATCCCAATCGCAAGCCTTTCTCCGCCGGCGCCAATCAATCCGGCTCGGCGCTCGGCAGCGCGGGCACGGCAAGGCTGGGCGCTCCCAGGCGGGCTCAGATGAAAGCCCAGGTCAAGAACAGCATGCTCGATGCCAGCGCTTTTGCCGGTATCGGCATCATCGGGGTCAAGTTCGAGATGATCATCGGGCGTCCCCCAACAATAAAAATTGTTTTTGCCGGCACACCGGCTTCGGATGAAGGCATTCGGCCCAACGATGTCATTGTCGCCGTGGACGGCATTCCTACATATGGACTGACGAAAGAGGAAGTATATGACTTGATCGTCGGCACGCCCCATACGCCTGTGACTCTGTCGTTGCAGAGAGGCGGAGATTTCGCAGTCAAGCGGCTGACGCGCATGGATTTTAATGAAATACCCGATCCGCAGGTAAAGGCGGACTACTTGAAGAGCATGTAGTGACTCGAGCGTTTAAGAGTGACCAGGCTTAGAATCTGGTAAACTTTTGGGCATGCGACTTTGTTTTGATGCCACCAGATTTGGTTGCGGTTTGGACGGCGCGGTTGAACTTGCCGCCGAACG
>CAZBOX010000039.1:6548-24646 GCA_964493595.1 uncultured Candidatus Obscuribacterales bacterium
TCCAACGGTTCATGGCGCGATTCTGTATCGGAGCTTCTGGCTGAGGCTCAAAAAATCGCTGCCAAGAAAAATTTGCGCATGACTCTCAGATTGTCCACTCCCCAAGAATTTCGCGGGCAGTCACTTAAAGGCTGGCGGGCTATGGAGCCGCAGGACTGGCGAGATATTCTCTCTTCCTGTCCTGATTTGAGTCTCAGTTTTTCGCCTGCCGATTGCGTCTGGCTTGGCATCGACTATCTAAAAATTCTCTCTGGTCTGGTTTCGGCCATCGACCACGTGGAAGCGCATGACATTGAAATCAATCGTACTTTGCTCAACGACAGCGGCATGTACGGTCCGCTCTGGTGGCGTTATCGAATGCCGGGCAAGGGGCAGGTAGACTGGAGCCAGCTGATTGAATTATTGAAGCTTTATGACTTTGCAGGCACCGTATCAATTCACCTGGACGATGAGTTCATCGGCGAAGAAGCTGAAGACCTTGCAGATGCTCTGACTCGCAGCGTGAAAGTGCTGGCCCCGCTGGTCAAAGATTGAGGTGCTCTACCCTTGGCACAAGAGACCAAAGAGCTGAATTTTTACTTGCACACTCACTGGGACAGGGAGTGGTATTTGCCTTATGAGACTTTTAGAACCCAGCTCGTGACGGTAGTGCGCAGTGTTCTGGATCTGATCGAATCCGGCTCGATTCCGAACTTCCTTCTGGACGGGCAGTCGCTGGCACTGGAGGATGCCGTCGAAATCGACCCGACATTAAGAACGCGTCTAGCTGACCAGATGGCAGGCGGCAAGCTCGGCGCCGGTCCCTGGATGGTGCTTGCGGATCAGATGCTGGTCGGCGGCGAAAGCCTGATTCGTAATCTCAAGATCGGGATGAGCTCCTGCCGCCAATTCGGACCGCCCGTGCATGTGGGCTATTGTCCTGACACCTTTGGTCATTCTCAAGATTTGCCTCGAATCCTGAATGGCTTTGGTATCAAAAACGCTTTCGTCTGGCGCGGAGTGCCGGGCGGATTGAAAAACACTGTATTCGAATGGCACAGTCCGGACGGCAGTCATGTGAACGCGTATCATCTCTGCTATGGCTACTATCAGACAATGTTCCATGGCCAGGTCGACCCGGTGAAATTAGCTGAGCGGCTTGAGCTCTGGGCGAATCTGGAGGGGCCTAAACTGGTGCCCGTGGGTGGCGACCACTTATTGCCGCCGCAGGGATTTACCTCAGCTGTCAAAGATGTTGAAAGAGAGCTGGCAAAACGAGGGGTGAAACTGAATATCCTCACTCCCCCGCTGTCCCAGTTCGCCGAGTCGATAGAAAAATCTGCCGCGCCCTTGCCGAAAGTGAAAGGTGAGTTGAGAGATAATGCTGCCGCTTTCCAGTTCGAGCGAGCTTATATGCTGCAGGGAGTGCTGTCATCGCGTCTCTACCTGAAAAGAGCGAACCGCATCCAGGAGCATCGCCTGGCCAGTATTATCGAGCCTCTGATGACTCTTATTTCTCTCAGGGGCTCGCTTGCTTATCCCAGCTGGGAGTTGGAGCACGCCTGGAGACTGCTGATTGCCAATCATCCGCATGACAGTATTTGCGGGTGCAGTGTCGATCAGGTCCACGATGAAATGGTGATCCGTACTAATCGTTTTCATCAGGCTCTCGATGCGGTAGAGAAGAAAGCTGCACAGTCGGTCTATACCGGTGCCGGAAAGAACGAAATCGCCCGCTTCTCGCGCGCACTGAATATGGTGGCGGATCCGAAGCTCAATCCCACTCTCTTGCTGGCATTTAATTTGAGCCAGGACGAAGTTTCCGCGCCGGTCAGGTTTCAGTGGGCCGAAGAGATGCTGTCTCCGGAGACCGAGAAAGCGGAAGCCGCCTCGGCCAGTATGCAGATTCGCTCTTCTCCTGCGCTTGCTGTTGCCGGATTGGCTGCTGCAAAAGACTCCGGTCCCGTGATGGGTAAAAATTCCATTGCCATGTCCGAGACACTGCAGGTCGTGTCGATGCGGGAAGAGTCTCAAGTTTTTACTGCAGTCGGAGAAGAACCCGTAGAAAAGCGGATTAAGCTCTATGATGGCTGGGTCTGGGTCGATAAGCTGGCGCCGTTTTCAACGCGCACTTGCCAGTGGAGCGATATCGCAGACGGTGACAACGCCAAGCCCGCTCATTTATCGGCTCCGGTTGTTTTAGAGCCGCGCGCCGTCAGTAATGGCTTGCTCAGGCTCGAAGTCACCGATGCGGGCAGCCTCGTCGTTGAAGCGACACCGCCGTCAGGCAATTCTATTCGCTATGAGTTGGGACACTCTTTCAGAGATGTCGCCGATGCCGGCGACACTTACAACCATGATCCAATCGTTGCCGACCTGCCTGTTGTTTCTCGCGTGCTCACTGTTTCGCAGCGCCAGCGAGGACCGCTGGTCGGATCTCTTTCCGTGACGTATGAATTGGAGATTCCTCTGCGCGTCATCGAGATGGAAAGCGAGGACGCAATACCTTTTGAGAAGCCGGGAGTGCCCGAGCGTGCTGTTAAATATGTCCGTTCGGTTGAACTGGTCAAACACGAGATAACCACGGAAATCCTCCTGAAGAAGGGCGTTCCAATTGTTTTCTTTGAAACGAAGTGGAATAATCGGTCGGAAGATCATCGCCTGGAGGTTGTTTTCTCCACCTCCAAAAAAGTCGAGAAGACTCTGTCTGAGAATCACTTCAGCGTCGTGAAGAGGAAGCACACAAGTGCGCCGGATAACCTTCCTGTTGCAGCCGGACATGAGGCTGCTTTAGACAGATTCCCGTGTCAACGCTTCTTTCTCGCCGAGAAGCAGGCATTTTTCAATCAGGGATTGCCCGAGTATGGAACTCATGAAAGCAGCGTATCCATTACTGTTTTGCGTGCCGTTTCGAAACTTTCTCGTCCCCGCCTGCGTACGCGCGGCGGTGGAGCCGGACCCTCTCTTGCCACTCCGGGAGCCAATTCTCTAGGGGACAATATCGTCAATTATGGCTGGGCGCCTCTCGGCGTTTTTAAAGAGTCAAAATCTAGCGACCACGATCAGCTGGCGGAAGCCTATGCACTTGCCGATCAGTATGAAGGAAGTACCTGGTTGCTACTCACCGGAGGGGAAAGCGTCGATTCGTCACCTCCTTTTGTCACTCTCGATAATAGTGCTGTACGTATCCGCTCGATGCATATGGATCAGTCTGGTAAGGCAGTTTTGCTTCGCATGCTCAACGTGACGAATGAGGCTCAGTCGCTGAACCTCTCCGTCACTGCGTCCGTAAAGTCCGGAAGCCTCACCAGGCTGGATGGAAACGAAATTGCCCAGGTCTCGTTCTCGTCTGAAAAGGACCGTAAAGTAGCAAATTTGTCATTCACTCAAAACGAATTGACCACTCTAAAGCTAGATCTTTAGTTTTTCGTGGAACAGTTAAGCTTGGGCACTCTCCGCTAGAATGGACGGGGAGGAGAGTGCGATTGAGGAAATTGACATTGAAACGCAGTTTTTCATCGAGGCTTGGCTGGCAAATGCTTTCTCTGGCGCTCAGCTCAGGGATAATTCTGAGCCCGCCGGCTATGTCCGCGCACAAGCCCTGGCCTGGCTCACCGCTGACTGAGGAGACTCAGATTGAACTGGAGCGGGCGTCCAGGTATATGAAAAACAATCCCGCCAAGGCGATGCCGGCGATCATGAACGCCTTGAACTCGGCGACCGATATTCCTAAATGTATGGCTATTGCGGCATATACAGAGCGTTATGGACATCCTATGCTGGAAGCGCGTCGGGCTTGTATTACCAAGGCTCTTACCTATTGTCAGACCCGTGAGGATTTTTTGCACCTTGCTCTTAAGGCCAGGCAATATGAATGTTTTGAGGTGACACGCGCGGCGGTGAACAATCTCATAGGCAATTCCGACAGTGTCGATGAATTGCTCGATCTGGCCCACAAAGCCCATGAAGTGGCGCTCAACGACGTTTGCCATCTGGCTATGGAGAAAGCTTATAACAAGGCGGATTCTGTTGAAGAGGCGCTCAAGTTTGCCAGAGAGGCAAAAGTAATGGGCATGGAAGATTTGAGCCGCAAGGCTACTAAAGAACTCATAGATGACGAACCGGATCCGCATGAATTGTGCCTGTTGCTGCGCAGTATCGAGCCTCTCGATCATAAAGATCTCAATCGGTATTTGCTCAAGAAGGCTATTGATGAGTGCCGTACGGTTTTGAACTATCGCGATGTTTATGATTGCGCCCGTCGCACGGGACATCAGGACATCATGAAATTGGCGGAGTTTCGCGGCAAGAAGATGCAGATCCTGGAGAAGTACAATGCCAGCCGCGCCGAATACCAGCAGAAAGTCGACGCCGCTCGCGCTCAACAGGGACAGCAACAGCAGCAACAGTCGCAAGGTCTGCCGACGGGCTTTTAGACTCTGCGGCTCATGTAAATATTGAGAGAGCCAAAAGGCAGATCAGTTCTGAAATTTCGACAGTGGCACCATAAGTGTCGCCGGTCTGCCCGCCGATTTTCTTATTGATCAGATGGCTGAAGATTATTCCTGCAGCCATAGAGAAAAACATTGCCGTCCAGACAATCGGGAAACCGGCGATGCCGAACATGAATGTCACTGCCAGTGGTGGCAGGGCTCCTTTCAATAAGTCGACCGGATAAACAGTCGTGTCGTGCCAGATTTTGCCTTTGCCGTGTTCTTTTGCATAAGTGAATTTGCCGATAGCATACAATTCGCACCAGCGCGACCAGGCAGGTATGACAATCAAGCAAGCTCCAAGCGATGCTCCTGTCAAAGCGTTTATGGCGACGAATTTGCCCAGCAAGACGATAAAGCCTGTTACTGCTCCGAAGTTGCCGACACGGCTGTCGGACATGATTTCCAGCATGCGCTCTTTGCTCTGATGGGAGAAAATTCCGTCGGCGGCATCCATTAGCCCATCGAAATGCAAACCGTTTGTGAGAATGAGCCAGGCTGCCGTAATGAGAAATGCCACCACCATCGGCTCTGCTCGCGACACGCAAAGGATGCTGTTGAGAGCGAAAAGCAGAGTGCCGATAATTAGACCGGCGCTGGGCAGATATTTTGACAGTCCGTGCAAGAGCTCGGGTTCGTTGAAATCAATTCGTGCCAGAGGCAGGCAGGTCACATAGGACGCGGTCACGAGCAGGCGTCGCAATTGCTTATGCACTGGGGATCTCCAGGTGCACGCTCTCGTGTACTTCGGCGGAAAATTCAGGGCGCTCGGGAAAGACCGAGCTATTCCCCAGCACGAGAAACTCCCGTCTCTGGTCGTAATAATTGACCAGTTGCTCGACCTGATTGATGAAGTCCGGATCGCTCTCCATTGCCTGAGCTTTGCAAATAATTGATTCGGTAAGTTGATCCTGGTTCGTACCTTTCTGCACGTTTTCCGACCAGGGCATATGCAATTCTTCCATGAAAGCACCCACCACATCCGGTGTCACCGGCAATGGTTCGTTCATAGGCAGCCCGTAAGCAAAAAGCATGCGCTGGTAATTGTTTTCCATGAACGAGCGATGCGGTCCGATTATGTCGGCTGCCCAGGACATAAGCAGCAAAGTTCTTTCCGGGCGGTTCGGGCCTTTGTAGCTATCCGAGGGGATGGAAAGCAATTCGGCCAGCATTTTGGCAAGCGGCCGAGAGTAAGTGCTGTAATATTCGACTATTTCGCAGTCTACTCTCAAACCTAGAAACAGCCCTTTGAGAAGCGCCAGTGTCATGGCAATTTTTTGCGGACCTTCGACAGTTGTGCCCCGCTCGATTTGGGGTCTGAGCAGAATCGAGCCGTAAAGTACGTAGAGCCAGTCTCGGTGTGTGAAGACAGACTTGCTCTGCATGCGCTCGAGGCGTTTTAGAACAGTTTTTCTATGCGCAATTTCTTTTTTCTCGTCATCTTCTTCAGCCAGTTCCTCCAGGTTTTTCAGAAGACTGCGAGCATCTTCTATACGCCTGGTAAGGCTGTAACAGACAGCCAGGTTGAGTGTCGTATCGAAGTCCTTTTCCTTTTCGAACGCTTTTTCGAAATGCTTTGTGGCCTGGTGAAATTTGCCGAGCGACATCAAGGAGAAGCCCAGCTCGTAGTTGATGACAGGCTCGTTCGGATGGACTTTGATGCAGCGCTCCAAGAGCATAACGGCAAGATCGTGCTGCCGGACATCGATAAGCGCATGACCGGATTCAAAAAGATCGCGGGTCAAATCATGATCCCCTGCGCTGCTGTTTTTCTCTGCATGAAGAGTCTTTGCCAGGCGCTCCAACTTTTCCGCCAGCTCGCTTCGCCCTGCCTCTGCCATGACTCGCCCCAGCAACGCTGCTGCTTCAGCTTCATCCGGATATTTCAGCCAGTAGTCTTTCACTGACTTCAAGCAAGCTTCGAGTTGCCCGTCATCGAGCAATTTCTGCGCCGCCATCAGCGAATGCAAATTGCTGGAAACGGCGTCATCTTGGCTCACGAAATAACCCCACTTAACCTAATTTGCAGCGCGAGCAATCTCTTCGGCATGGTAAGAGCTTCTCACCAGCGGACCCGAGTGTACGGTCTTGAAGCCCATGGAAAGAGCGATATTGCCCAGTCGGTCGAATTCTTCGGGAGTATAGTATTTGACGACCTGCAACTGGTCGCGTGTAGGCCTGAGATACTGACCCATCGTCATAATGTCTATGTCATGCTCGCGCATATCGCGCATGACGCCAATGATTTCCTCTTCAGATTCGCCCAGCCCGAGCATGATTCCCGACTTTGTCGGTATGTAGTCGCAAATCTCTTTGGCTGCTTTGAGAACTTGCAGCGAGCGCAAATATTTAGAGCCTGGTCTGACTTTTCTGTAGAGCCGGGGAATCGTTTCGATATTGTGGTTGAAGACGACCGGCTCTGCTTCCAGCACTGTCTGTATGCAGTCGCGTCGGCCCTGGAAATCGGGCGTCAGCACTTCCACTGCCACTCCTGGAATGGCTTCTTTGAGCGCTCGAATTGTGGCTGCAAAATGTGCGGCTCCCTGGTCGGGCAGATCATCACGGTTGACCGAGGTAAGGACGACGTGACGCAATCCCATTTGTCTCGAGGCCTCAGCGACTCTCATCGGCTCGGAGGGGTCGAGCGCGTCCGGCAGCCCTTTGTTGACCGAACAGAATTTGCAAGTGCGAGTGCACAGCGGCCCCATCAAAAGATAAGTGGCGGTTCCCTTGGACCAGCATTCGCCTTTATTCGGACAGCGTCCGCTTTCACAGATGGTGTTGAGCCCTTGCTCTTTGAGAATCTTTCGGGTGCCGCGGTTTTCGTCGGTGTTCAAAACAGTCCGTTTGACCCATTCCGGCAATCTCAGCGGCGCCGCTTCCGGTCCTATTTCTATTAATGCTTGGGCGGAATCGTTTTTGTTGTCAGGCATGCTCTTGTCTCGAACCCGGCTCATGGTCGGTTGTTTTTGCGAACGAAAAATATGTTGTGCTGCCTACATCTTGGCTTGCAACCACATGATTGTACCTATAGAAACGAAATTTCTGGTCCGCTGGGGGTGCATAATCGGCAACACTTGCCTTCCTGACCCTTGAAAGGGGGTAAAATTTAGCCTTCATATATTTGACCGCGCCCTCGGCGAGCGCCTTCCGGCGACCCTTTCGAGTTATTACCAGTCTTTGTGGGAGATGGGGCAGTGACTAAACGCAAAACGATTATTGCCGGCAATTGGAAGATGTTCAAAACCCGGAAAGAAGCAACAGAGCTGGCTGCTGCAGTGGCCGCCGGAGTTAAGGGAGAGAAGGATCTTCCTGAAGTAGTTCTTATCCCGCCATTTACTTCAATCGAGTCGGCTATCAATTCCGTAAAGGATTCGCCCGTCTCAGTCGGTGCGCAAAATATGGACTGGCGCGACAACGGCGCCTATACAGGCGAAGTCAGCCCGGTCATGCTCACCGAAATGGGTGTTAAGTATGTATTGATCGGTCATTCTGAAAGACGCCAATTCTTTGGAGAAACCAATCAGACGGTCAACCAGCGCCTCAAAGCTGCGCTTGCTCATAAATTGATTCCGATCGTCTGCGTCGGAGAAACGCTTGACGAGCGCGAGTCCGGTTTGACCGATTCGGTTGTTCGTCGCCAGGTTGGCGCAGCTCTGGCGGATATCCCGCCGGAAGCGCTTGATGTCATTGTCGTTGCTTACGAGCCGGTCTGGGCAATTGGCACCGGTAAGGTCTGTGAGGCGGACGAAGCCAATCGTGTGCTCGGTCAAATCCGCGCCACAATCGCCGAGCTCTACAAAGAATGCGGAAATTCCGAGCGCGCTGAGTCCGTGCCCCTGCTTTATGGCGGCTCTGTTAAGCCTTCAAATATAGAAGAGCAGATGGCCAAGCCGGAAATCGACGGAGCGCTTGTCGGCGGTGCCAGCTTGAAGGCGGAGGAATTCCTGCCGCTCATAAAAGCCGGTCAGAAGCGTGTGAAAGATTCTCTGTCCAAAGTGTAAACACACATCAAGTTCGCTTCTTCAAAGTCATATTGGGTTTCTCATACCGAGCGGCTTGTCTAGTCTTGCTCGCATTTCTTGCAGCCTTGTTATCGGCAAAATTCCGGTCGCTCTTTCGGATATAATGCCTTCCGGATCACCTGGAGAGGTGTCGGAGTGGTCTATCGTGCAGTCCTGGAAAGACTGTTTGCGTCAAAAGCGCAACGAGGGTTCGAATCCCTCCCTCTCCGAGTTTTATTTAGCTAGGCGATAAGTTGCAGAGCCGTATGAGTTAAGTCACGCTCATTCGTGAATGTTTTTGCGCGGACATCTAGCACCGCCTGAAAACCTGTCGTAATATCTAAAGAGAAGTTTCAGTCAAGGTCCAAGACCAAGGGCAAGGGAAAAGGAAAAGGAAAAGGAAAATGTTGTAGCGAGTCCATGTTCGTCGCCAATCACCGTTTTGCGCGTTCACTTGAAGCCAAATACGGTCTGGTCTCGCGACGCCTGGACAGCTCGAGATTTTGAGTGCCGCCAAAAGCCTCTTTCAATCTCGGTTTCACCTTTGTGTAATTGGTCCTTGCTGCGCGTTATTTATACCGGACTGTGATCGGTTTAAACCAAGCGAATCCAGAGCAGCAAAGCGCTCCTGATTGGTTTGCCGCTGTTGGGCGGCTCGGCTTAGACAAACTCAAGAAAGTAGGAAGAATATGGAAGCGCATTTTGTTGAAAAACTTGAAGAGATAGAAAAGGTTTACAACGAACTTCAAGAGAAGCTGGCGGCGAACCCGGGTACGACTCAGGATTACAGAACTCTGAGAAATCTGGAGAAAACCGTTTCGCTCTTTCATGACTACCAACGCGTTGAAAAGGACATGAAAGGCGCCGAAGAGATGGTCCGCACTGAGAGCGATAAAGAGCTCAAAGAGATGGCCGAGCAGGAACTCGCCGGACTGAAAGAGAGAGAGCAGGACCTGTCGCAGCGATTGAAGATTCAGCTTTTGCCCAAAGATGCCAATGATGACAAAGACATCATGGTCGAAATTCGTGCCGGCGCCGGAGGCGATGAAGCTTCGATATTTGCCGGCGACCTGCTGCGCATGTATCTGCGTTATGCAGACAAGATGGGCTGGACGCCGGAAGTTGCTTCGCAGAATGAAGGTGAAGTAGGCGGCTACAAAGAAGTGATCATCGCTTTCAAAGGCGACGGTGCTTACAGTCGCATGAAATTCGAGTCCGGCGTGCATCGCGTGCAGCGCGTACCGGCGACGGAAGCCTCAGGGCGTGTGCATACCTCGACAGCGACCGTCGCCGTCATGCCCGAAGCCGACGAGATTGATGTCGTCTTGGAAGACAAGGATCTGGATATTACAACCATGCGCTCCGGTGGCGCCGGCGGGCAGAACGTCAACAAGGTGGAAACGGCTGTTCGCATAGTGCACAAGCCGACCGGCTTGATGGTTGCTTGTTCTGAAGAGAGAAGTCAATTGCAGAATAAAGAGCGTGCCAAACAAATTTTGCGCGCCAAACTCTACAAGATGGAATTGGAAGCCCAGCAGAAGACGCTCATGGATGAGAAGCGAGCGCAGGTGGGCACAGGTGATCGGTCGGAAAAAATCCGCACCTACAATTTCAAAGACAACCGAATTACCGACCACCGCATCAACCAGAATTTCAATCTTCAGTATGTTCTTGAAGGCGATCTGGAAAAGGTCATCGATGCCAATATCATGGCCGACAACGAACGGAAGCTGAAGGAGTCGCTCTAGTTGTCACCTGACAGGGATGCTGATGCGATTTCTTTTGCCGATTGTCGGACCATAAAGGAAGCGCGGGAGAAGATCGTAAAGACGCTCAAGGATGTGGGTATTGAGCGCGTCGAAGTGCGCCGCGAAGCGGACTTGATAATCGAGCACGTCACTGGCATGAACGCGGTCGAGCGGGAGTTGAAGTGGGATGACAGTCTAGATTCGAGCGCCTGCCGGGAACTTGAAAGCATCTTGACGCGGCGTGCGACTCGAGAGCCACTGCAATATTGTCTTGGCTATGGGTGGTTTAGAGGCATGCGTATTACGGTGCAGCCTGGAGTTTTCATTCCGCGAACCGATACCGAGACTCTCTGTGAATTGACCACCCGCCGCCTTGCCGCAATCGGCAGGGAAGGTGAGCTCCGCGGGCTGGAAGTTGGCGTGGGAAGCGGTTGTATTTCGGTTGCTTTACTTCGTGAAAATCCGAATTTGCAGATGGTCGCACTGGATGTTTCGCAAGAGGCTCTCGACACTGCCCGCGTGAATGCCCGCACTCATGAAGTTTCCTCCAGGTTGACTCTGAGTAAATGCGATTTTCGCGAATTTACTCTCTCCGGATTTCATGCCATTGTCTCCAATCCGCCTTACATTCCCCAGGCTGTATTCGAGGGCTTGGAGCCCGAGGTGCGCGTATTCGAGCCTTCCACGGCTCTGATCGGCTGGGGGGAAGATGGGCTTGATTTCTACCGACATTTTGCCAAGTTTGCTCTGCCGAAACTGCTCGCGCCATTTGGCTTTGCCGCAGTGGAAGTGGGTGATGGTCAGGCGGAGCAGGTCATTAAGATAATGCGGTCGGCCGGCATGAACAAGGTCGAATGTATTGAAGACGTAAACGGACTGCCGCGAGTGGTCATCGCGGGGATAGCGTAAAGAGATGTAAAAAATGGGGTTTTGCTGCTAGAATATTTTTGAAAAGCTCTTATCTGGTGATGCTTATGCAAGATGGCATACTCAAGGCGATATCCAACGATGGCACCATAAGAGCAGTAATTGCCACCACTACCGATCTTGTCGAAGAAGCAAGACAGCGGCACAATCTCTCCTTCACCGCGACGGCGGCCCTGGGCAGGGCGATGACAGCAGGTGTTCTTCTCACTCCCGTTGTAGCGCGCGAGGGGCAGGTCACGCTGAAATTCCAGGGCAACGGACCTCTGGGCAAAGTGATGGTCGATGCATCACCGAAAGGCACAGTGAGAGGCTTTGTAGAAAATCCCCAGGTTGAGTTACCGCTAAACTCCCTGGGGAATTTTGATGTTGGGGGTGCAATCGGCTCGACCGGCTATTTGCATGTCACTATCGATCATGGCTTTGGCCGCGCACATACTTCGACTGTTGAGTTAGAGTCTGGTGAAGTCGGAGAGGACATCAATAGGTATCTTGTCTGCTCAGATCAGACCGGTTCGATTGTAGTGGTCGGCACTCATATGAATTCGCGCGGGGTTGAGGCTGCCGGCGGTCTCATCGTGCAGTTATTGCCGGATCATACGGAAGAGACTATCTGTCGCATTGAAAACAACATCACTACCTTTGGCACATTTACTTTCCTGATGCGCAGGGGTATGAGCCTCGAGCAGATTCTCGAGCGCATATTGAGCGGTTTTGAAGTGGTGCCGATTGCCGGTGCCAAGCCGCTCAAGTTCTATTGCAAATGTTCAAACGAGCGCTTTGTCGAAGCGCTTCGCTGGATGGGCACGAAAGAGCTGCTTTCGATGGCCGAGGAAGACGGACAGGCTGAAGGGCGTTGTCATTTCTGCAATGCCGTTTATCTTGTTGGCAAGGACAGGCTGCTCGATTTGGCAAGGGGCAGCAAGTAGCGGCAGAAAAGATAGGTGCTCCGTAAAGTCGGCTCTTTTAGCCTATTGTTTTTAGGCTCCGGCGCGCTTATTCTAGCGCTGGCGCCTAGACCCAAGTATAGAAATCGGCACTAGATGGCACTCATCAATTACTCCAAGCGCGAAATCGTCTATAAGGTCGTTTATTACGGCACCGGACTTGGTGGCAAGACGACGAACCTGAGATATTTGCACGCCAACCTCGACCCCTCTGTCAGGGGCGAGTTGGTAACGGTCGCTACTGAAACAGAGAGGACTCTTTTCTTCGACTTCATGCCTCTTGATCTCGGCGAGGTGGAAGGGTACAAGGCGAGATTCGCCCTCTATACGGTCCCTGGACAAAGCGAATACGGCGAAAGTCGGCGCATGATCCTCAAGGGGGCGGACGGCATTATTTTTGTGGCTGATTCCAGCGCGGTTCGACGCCAGGCCAATATCGAGGCCCTGCAGGGCATGATGGATAACTTAAAAGAACACAAGCTAAGCCTCACAGGCGTGCCCTGGGTTCTGCAGTACAACAAGAGGGACCTCACCGACGCGCTGCCCGTCGAGACCCTGGAGAAGGACTTGAACCACACCGGGGTGCCTTCTTTTGAGGCTGTAGCGACCGAGGGCAAAGCAGTTTTCGGCACCCTGAAAACTCTCAGCCAGATGGTCGTGCAAAAACAATAATTGCCGGCAGTACAAAAATGATTCGGCTGCTCAAAACTTTCTTAACCAGGAAGATAATTCAACCTTGTTGATGAACAGTTTTTCAGCGCCGGTCTGGTTTGGCGGGAATTTGCTCGAAAATCGAAAAACAAAGACAGGCGCACTTGGATGCGCCTGTAAACTTTATCTGTCACTAAGTCGGTGCTAAAGGCTCAGACTAGAGTGCACGCTGGACTTTGCCGGCTTTCAGGCAAGAGGTGCAAACTTTCATCTTTTTGACGGTGTTTTGCAATTTAACTCTGACTGGTTGCAGGTTTGGCAGCCAGCGTCTCTTGTTGTGCGGGTTCCAGTGAGAACGCAAAAAGGTATAGCTGCGTCCGGTTGTCGGACCCTTTTCGCACACATCGCAACGTTTTGCCATTTCCCTAATTCCCAAATATTGTTTGGTTTGCCATTTATATACGCCCTGAAATCACCAGCCTATGGCTTCAAAACACGCCCCTGTCTGTTTCAGAGGAGTTAGAAGCCGTCGCCGTCGGCGTTTTCAGCCGAGGTGATGAGCGGACTGCGAATTTTACCACGAAAGCCCTTACGCGCGAAGTATTTTGACTCTTTAGAAGCTCTAAGACCGAAAGGAACATTTACACTAAACCACTCCAAGGCCGGCCCTCGACGTGGTAGTCTGTTTTTGGGGTTACAGCTTTGGCTGGCGTTGTCAGGCAAATAAACCTAACCGGGAAATCAAGCAGCCGTTTTTTTGACTGTCTTAATTAACTGTGTTCCCCCCTCCCCTACATCGAGATCATTTCTCGTAAGATCACTTCTAATGCTGTCCCAATCGTGGTATCAATTCCTGTTGTCGCCCCACCAAGTGCTTGAAATCCAAGTGCGTCGTGGCGGATCGGCGTTGGGGTAGGAAGGCAAGGATGGCTTTAGTAAATTACGCGGCGCGTGAAATCAACTGCAAAATCGTTTACTACGGCACCGGTCTTGGTGGCAAAACGACGAATCTCAAATACATTCACAGCCAGTTGGCTCCGACAACCCGGGGCGAACTGATTTCACTGGCAACAGAGACGGAAAGAACTCTCTTTTTCGACTTCTTGCCACTGGACCTGGGCTCGGTTCAAGGATTCAAAACCAGATTCTCTCTTTACACAGTTCCTGGTCAGGTTGAGTACAACGCTTCCAGAAAACTGATTCTGAATGGTGTCGATGGCATCATCTTCGTAGCTGACTCAGACGTCATGCGTTCGAAGGACAATGTTGAATCTCTTCAGAACATGATTGAAAACCTGGCTGAGTACAGCTTAACGCTGGACAATATTCCGTGGGTTCTTCAATACAACAAACGCGACTTGGCAAACGCAATGCCTATCGAGCGTATGGAAAAGGAACTCAATATCCGTGGAGTTCCGAGTTTCGAAGCGGTAGCTTCCGAAGGTCTTGGAGTATTCGCCACCTTGAAGGCGATTTCCAAGCTGATTCTGAACAGACTGCAGTAGAGACCATTTAACAGAATTAAAGAGGGCGCATCTTTCGAGTTTGCGCCCTTTTGCTTCTGATTGAGCTACCGTCGTCTTCTTTGCTTAAGTTCTATAGCCCCGCATACGTGGCGCATATAAGCGATTTTTTTTACTGGCGGTTCCGGCGCTGATATTTTAGTCTTAATGGCATAGGGACTCGATTTCGGAAATAGGTCTCTTAGTTTGCCAACGAGCACCAGTAATGCAAGACCGTCCCGGGAAGCAGAGCTTTCCGCTTTGCGGCGCGCTGTCATAGTCGAAAGGCGTGCCCGATACGCAGACTTCCAGGGCAAGCGCTCGACCTTTTCCAAGTTCATGCGCATGACAGCCGACCGTCTCACTCGACGCTTCCCTATGGAAACCGTCTGGGTGACAGTACGTGCACTATTTCGCCAGTATCCAAATGTGGATGTAGCAACAAGGATTTCCATCATTCGCCGCACCGAGGAGCTCATAGGACCGCTTCTGGAGATGGCTGATGAACGTCAGGAGGCTAACTCTGACATTCCGGACATAGAGGAAGAGGAGTCCGGGGCGATGACCGGTGGCAGTGAGCCAAAACCTTTTCGCGATGTAACCAAGCCCGCTTCTGATTCTTCCGGGTTGAAGTCAAGCGACGAGGGTGCTGTTAAGCCATCTGCCCCTCCCGCGGCGGGCACGAAGCCAAGTCATTCTTCCTCACAGACGGCTTTACCCTCGACAAAGCGAAACGTGCGACCGAATGTTTCTTCTGCGCCCCAGAAAGAAGTTGGGACTGATTCTGGCAATTCACCATCGTTGCCAGGCGTTTTGAAAACTCCCGGCTCGCCCCTTTCCAATCAGAAGAAGCACAGCAACGATCCAAACGAAGTCGGCGTTCAATTTGTCAAAGGTGTTGGACCAAAGATTGCCGCACTCCTGAAAAATCTCGGTATTGAGACCGCTGGTGACTTGTTGCGCCACTATCCGCGCAAGCACCTGGATTTTCAGAATCGGCTCGCTATAAGGCAGCTGAAGATCGGCATGGAAGCCACGGTTTTTGCGCAGATTCGACAGGTTTCTGCCTACCAGTCGAAGCGCAGCAATATTTCAATCGTGAATGTCCTGCTTTCCGATGGAACGGGAAGTTTGTCGATCACACGCTTTATCGGCGGCAAAGGAAACAAGTATCTCTTGGATAGATACAAAGACCAGTTTCCAAAAGGCGCGACAGTTATTGCGTCCGGTGTCGTCGAGCGAGACAAATATTCCAACAAGCTTGCCCTGAAAAATGCTGAAGTGGAAATTCTGGGTGTTCTGGATGAAGGTGGTGGCATTGACGACCTGCAAAGTCAGAGCATTCACTTGGGTCGCCTCGTGCCCGTCTATGCTCTCACGGAAGGGCTCAGCCTGCGGTATTTGCGCAACGTTATAAAAAACGCGCTGGATGCCTTTGGAGAACATTTAGATGATCCAATTCCAGCCGATATTCGGCAAAAACTCGGGCTAATGGATTTGTGTACGGCTTTGACCAATATGCATTTTCCGGAAGAACCGGAGAATAAAGACGAAGCCAGACGCCGCCTCGTTTTTGATGAGCTCTTTCAGATCCAACTGTTGCTCGCGCGCCGTCGCTATAAGTTTGAACAAACAGAAGGCGCACTATCGATTGAGCTGGTTGAGAATGGTCTGGTAAAACGCCTGGTCGAGAACCTGCCATTCAAGCTCACTAAAGCACAGCTGCGGGTGTTTGGCGAAATCGGCAAGGACTTGGCTTCGGCAAAGCCAATGCATCGTCTGGTACAAGGTGATGTGGGTTCTGGTAAAACAATCGTTGCGATGATGGCTTGTTTGATCGCTGTCGATAACAATTTCCAGGCAGTAGTAATGGCTCCAACGGAAATTCTTGCCGAGCAGCACTATAAGCAATTCAAAGAGAGGTTGGCGCCTCTTGGTCTGAGAGTGGGCTTTGTTGTTGGAAAACAGGGTGCTCGCGAACGCCGGGAAGTGTTGCAAGATATTCGCTCGGGTCAGGTTCATATTGCGGTCGGAACGCATGCTCTGCTTGAAGATGCCGTTGAATTTCCCAATCTCGGCTTGATAGTGATCGACGAACAGCATCGCTTTGGTGTGAAACAGCGCGCTCGACTGAAGGCGAAAAGCATGACCCCGGAGCTGCTCACGATGACGGCAACACCTATTCCGAGAACCTTGGCGTTGACGATGCACGGAGACCTGGATGTGTCCGAAATCGATGAGCTGCCGCCCGGAAGAAAACCGGTGGAGACTAAATTGCTTCGACCGTCCGAGAAGAAGCAGGCATATGCTCTAATGAAAGAGCAGATTGATAAAGGGCGGCAAGCGTACATTGTATTTCCGCTTATCGAAGAATCCGAGAGCCTATCTGCGAAGGCCGCAACTCAGGAATATGAAAAACTGAAAGACGGAATTTTCAAAGACTATAAACTCGGTTTGATGCACGGCAAACTTAAGCCTCAAGAAAAAGACGAGATAATGGATCGTTTCCGTAAAGGCGAATTCCAGATTCTTGTCTCCACGACTGTTATCGAAGTCGGCGTAGACGTGCCGAATTCCACAGTCATGATGATTGAGAACTCGGACCGATTCGGCTTGGCGCAATTGCACCAATTGCGAGGTCGCGTTGGTCGCGGCGCCGATCAATCCTACTGTTTCCTTGTTGCTGATATGAAATCAGAGCAGACACGCCACAGGCTCGAGATCATGGAACAGACAAATGATGGATTCGTTGTTGCTGAGCGCGATCTGGAAATCCGCGGGCCGGGAGAATTCACGGGTTATAGACAGAGCGGTCTGCCCGATATGATTCTTGCTGACCTGGTCAAGGACACTCCCATTCTTGAAGATGCTCGCAATACTGCAATCGAGCTGATTAAGCGCGATCCGGAGCTGGCCAGCTGCCCTGGATTGCTCAAGAATATCGAGCGAAAGATGTCGTCGATTGAGGGTGATTTGGTGCGTTCGGGTTAGTTGCTATGCGCACCGCGCGTCATCGGATGAAGATTTTCGCGAGCAAAGGTTAGGACGCTGGATCTGTATGACTTCATTGATCCTGTTTTCGAAAAGCTTCTTGTAGAAGCGTTCAATCTTACAGCTCTTTGTGAATTGCATTTCTTCTTCGTAAAGAGGAATAAGAGAGTAGAAATTGATGCACATTTTGTCGTCTATTTTTAGCTGATAGAAATCACCAGGAAAATTTAGAGGTAGCCCAATTAGAAATCCGCATAGCTCCGTGTTGGAAGCCAGCGTCTCGGGTGGATTGCCGTTGGGAATTGTTTGATCTAACGAAAAGGGAATATTTTGCGTTTGAGCAAATCCGACGATTTCTCGTAGCCAATTGAACGGCCAGTTCCAAACGGGATTGTCGAGTTCCTCCAGATTCCAGTCAGAAGGAAGGCATGCCATGATTTCAACGTTTGAAATCTGAGCTTTGCTCAGTCCCAAAGTGCAGAGCGTGTAATGTGGCTTTTTAGCATTCGGCTCAATGACCGCCACACTGACTGCATTTGGTTGGGCATGGTCAGAGATCTCTTCGATAAGAGCTGAAATCTTCCCTACGTATTCTTCGAGATGTTGCTTTACAGCCGCAACGCAGTCGCGAGCAATTTCAGCATCTTGAACGTATTGGAAGAACTCCGTCCTCTGCATTGTCTCGTTGACACCTTGTCACACCTGCACTCAACTATTTCATGAGCTGAGTTATTTGTTGTTTCCGAGTTGTAAACGCGACCTTGGCCGGAGCGCCGGCTTCTAGCCGGCATGGGCATTAACGCTTCTTTGCAAGAGTTTTTTCTTTTTCTTCTCTTTTTCTATTTCTTTTTCTATTTCT
>CAZBOX010000039.1:24746-30866 GCA_964493595.1 uncultured Candidatus Obscuribacterales bacterium
CTTCTTGCTCTTGCTCTACTTCTTCTGGTTCTTCTACTTCTACTTTTACTCGCTCTACTTCTTCTGGTTCTTATTAGATTCTGTTTGCTTCTGTTTGGGTTTCAATTGAACTTTTTGATTCTGCTGTTCGTCTTTTAAGAAGATACGTTTTCTTTGAGGTTCAAATGCAATGGAAAATAAGATAGAAGGTCTCGAAGAGTCTTGCAATTCCAAATTTCACACGCGTGGCTATCTGCCTCATTACGACGTAACTGCGGAACCACAAATGATTACTTTTAATCTGCATGATTCGCTGCCAAAGCCGCACCTTATAGCTCTATCTGAGGAATTGAAAGTTCTGACTGCCAAGCGAGTTGACCCAAAGCGCTGCAGTAGAATTGAAGAATTGCTTGATCGCGGAATTGGTCACTGTCATCTTTCCAATCCGCGAATAGCGCAGATGGTGGCAGAATCACTGCGATACTACGATGGACATCGCTACATACTCAATGCCTGGGTGATTATGCCTAACCATGTGCATGTTCTATTGACACCGAAAACGCAAAATTCAATTTCAACGATTGTTCATTCTTGGAAGTCATTTACTGCCAAACAGGCAAATAGGATCTTGGGGCAACAGGGACCTTTCTGGCGAAGAGAGTACTTTGATCGGCGTATACGTAACGACAGGCACTTCCAAGATGTGGTGAAATACATCCACAACAACCCACTTAAAGCAGGACTCTGTGAGTCTGCTGATGCATGGATTTTTAGCAGTGCACATCTTGAGCGTGGCGAAGATGATGTGCAGTGACGCAAGACAAAGAATCTAGTGTGAAATTAGATAGTGATTTTGGAGAAAGAGGAGCCGGCTGGAAGCCGGCGCTCCGGCCGTGAAGAAAGAAGATGGAGCCGGCTGGAAGCCGGCGCTCCGGCCTTTATTTGAAGCGGAGTTTCAGATTCTTCAAGATGCTGTCGGTATCGACGTGTTGTTTGATGCGGTCAGTGAGCCCGCGGACTTCGTCTTTGACCGATTGATTTGTGACTCCGGCAAGTGCGCAGGTCATCAGAGAGTGTACCTGGTATTCGTAGTCTTCATTAAGTGACAACATCAGTTCAGGAATATTCTCGATGCGAAAAACGCGCCAATCGCCAAGCGCGTTATTAGGATACATGCCGATGTCGACGATTATTTCCTTGCCGGCCTTGGGGCTATTGAATCTAAATCCAACCACGGTTCTCGGATAGTCCTTTTCGTCTTTTAACGTTTTCCAACCCGTGATGCCTCTAAAGTTGTCTTTGGTGAAGCCATATTCGTCGATCAGAAGCTTGGACTGAAAGCCGACGATTTGTGGAGGAGAACCAAGCAATTTTCCGGTGATTGTTTTCGGCTGTTGCTTGGCGCATTCTGTAAGGCGTGTATAAGTCTCGTTTTTCAACCTGCCTGTTTCACGACCAAGCTCTCTTCCTGCTGCTTGGAAAAATCCCTGGAGGTCTTTCGCTTTCGGCATATCGCCCGCAATCGCGGCATCGGGACCATAACTCGTGTAGCGTCCCTCTTGTCCTGTATTGCTAATGGAACTGCGAATTTTGCTTATCAGCTGCGATCGCAGGCTGCTTTTGGCATAGGCGAGTGCTTCTTCTCCTGTTGTCTTTTGAAGCGAAGTCAGCCCTGGAGTGGTGCTTGCCGGTTTGATCAGCAAATCATCAATCAAGTTGTCGACAAACTGCTCGATATCGACGTGTTTTTCAAAACCTTCCAGATCATGCCGAGCTGCTGCAATGCCGGCCTCCTGGATAGAGTACATCGGCGTCGACATCCAATAGAGGTAACCGCCCAGTCCGAGCAGTATCAAACCCAGGCAAATGAAAATGAGAATCTTCACTGCTCTAGTTTCTTGCGGCGTCGCCTTCAGATACTCGTTCGGCTGACGGCGCTACTGCCGGACCAAGAGCCTGTTTCAACTTCTCAAGGTTTTCCTTGGCAGCCTGAATGTAGGGACCATCGGGATCCAGTTGTACGTATTTTTCGTAAGCTGAAACAGCATCTTGTTGATCGCCTTTCGCTTGGTAGATCATGCCGAGTGCGTAATATGCGTTGGCATATTTCGGGTCTATTTTTATGGCGCGATTGTATTCAATAATTGCATCGTCAGGTCTCTCCTGACCCATCAATGCAACGCCCAGATTGTAGTGAGCAAGCGAGTTGTCGGGCTGCATCTGAATCGCTTTGACATAGGCGTCTTGGGCGGCTTGATAAGCCTTTTGACCAAGATAAATGTTGCCGATATTGATGTTTGCTTCCACCAGATTCGGGTTCATTTCCAGAGCCTTTTTGTATTGACCGAGCGCGGCTGTCAGTTCTTTATTTCGCTCGAGCGCCAGACCAAGATCATTGTATGCATCTGCAGAGCGAGGATTGACCTGCACAATCTGTTGATAGACTTCAATCGATTGTGCACGTTTTCCTTGCTGCTCTAAATTCTCGGCAAGTAATTCGAGAACAGCAACATCTTCCGGATTTTTGGCAAGCAGCTGACGATAGGTAATTTCTGCTTTGTCCGCCATACCGGTCTGTCCATTCAAACTAGCAAGCGCAAGAATTGTGTTTCTATCCGTGGGCGACAAACCGATTGCTGAATCAAGTGCGGCGCGAGCCCCGGCGAAGTCTTTGAGCTTCATCAGTGTGTTGCCCAACTCGAGGAAAGCTGCCGGATCCGTTCCATCGATGCTCAAGCCCTGTCTGTAATATTCGACAGCCTGATTTAAGTTACCGCCGAGCAAATAATTTCGGCCCAGATTGATCATTGCAGTGCCATCATTCGGATTGGCTGCAATTACAGCTTTGAACTCGTTTTCAGCATCACCCAATTTGCCTTGTTTCTGTCTGATGATGCCGAGATTGTAGTGAGCATTGACGAAGTCCGGTTTGATACGCACTACTTGCGTGAATGCATCGGCGGCGCCATCGAGGTCACCAGTCAATTGCAATATGTAGCCCATGCTGTAAGCGCTGTCCGAATCCGAAGGATTGATCCTGATTGCAGTGCGATACTGATCGACAGCCTTATTGAATTCTTTCAGTTTGGTGTAGACATCGCCGAGTTGCGCGTGCCATTCTCCCTTGTTGCCGTTAAGCTGCAGTGCCGCATTGAGCTCGTTTGCCGCTTCGCTATACTTGCCGCGCATTGCTAAAGTACTGGCGAGCAGTGCGTGCACATCAGGTACTTTGGGGTCGATCTTTGCCGCCCGCGTAAAAGCTTCGGTGGCACCATCAATATCTTTCTGCGCTAAAAGGCAATTGGCCAGGTTGTATTGCATCGAAAAGTTGTTCGGTTCGTGAGCCAAGATGCGCTTATATTCTTGCGAAGCGGCGCTGAATTGCCCTTTGTCTTGGAGAGACGCAGCCAGTTGAGAGCGAGCTCTCAGGTGATCAGGGTAATTCTCGACGACACGTCGAAGCTCATTGATGGCACTGTCTAGATTGCCTTGAATGCGGTGAGCGATACCTAGGTTGAGGTAAAAGAGAGGGATGTCCGGTCGCAGCTTGATGGCTTCTTCGTATTGCTGTATTGCTTCATCCATTTCGCCCTGGCTCTGCAACAGCGAACCGAGCGATTCACGGGCAAAGGCATCGTAAGGTCGAAGCGAGATTGCGCGCCTGTACTCGGCGATAGCATCATCGACGTCGCCGTGTTGGTGAAGAACTGCCGCCAAGCTCAAGTGCACAAGCGGGTCTTCCGGGCAATTGAGAGCAAGAGCCTTAAAGGCGCTCAGGGCATTATCCAGGTCGCCCTTCTTGAACATCGTGACGCCCTGATAATACTGGTCCAGCAAAGCTTTTGGCATGCCACCGTTGTCTTTGTCAGCCGCCAGAGCAGCGTTGCATCCAAGAGCTATCGAGATTGCCAGAAGGACTGATAATTGCCTCACCATTTCTCTCCTTAGTGCTATTTGACAACGTCGAATGCAAACCAAATCCAGTCGAGATGCCACTCGGGCTCACAAGGTCAATATTATGACTGATGCTTCTTGGCTAGAAAACCCATCATATCTATATAGAAGAGATTCTATAAGTTGTCGGGCGAAGGAAAAGAAGTCTTCTGATATAGCTCTCATCCCGATACTCCAATAGCCGGCGCCGATAACTTCCGGGAAAAACCTTGCCGGAAGAGCCTTTTGGATGATTTTTCATTTCTGTCCACAGTTATGCCCACGGGGATGGCACCCTAGAATGGCGCCCGCCAGAGCACGTTTTTTCATTTGGACACTTTGTCGATTGAGAAGGACTCGAAGTCAAGATGTGCTTTCTAGAAAACGCCCATAAGCAAGAAATGATGGGTTTTCTGGCGATTTGTTCCCGAAAAATTCGGCAAAAACCTCAATTTATCTAGGTTTCCGAATAAATGTTTTGCCGAAAAGGCTTGTGAAAGCCACAAAATCGGCTTCCCAAAAATTATGATGTATGTCCTGGATATCCTGCGCTGGGCAAGGCTTTTGGGGTGGCGGATGTCAAGGTTTTGCGATCTTTCTTAGACAGGTTGGCTAATAACTGGCGTCATTTTTTGGACAGGTTGCACATTGTCTGGAATGCGCCATCGGGTGTACATTTAGAGTAGATAACGGAAGTGAACCGGCATTCATCGCGCAGAATTGTGCGTCCGCATGCGCGTTCTCGCGTTTATCTCAAGGTGACCTGGACCCATCCTCGTTAGGAAGCAGTCCTTTTATGCGTAAGCTGCGTAAGATCAAAACACCATTCAGTTAGCGTAGCCCGTTGGCGTGGGCGGCATTGCTGCGCCCAAACTTGGATTTACAACAAAGCGATGGAGAGAGAGCTCTATGAGGCTTTCTCCAGAGTTACACACACCAAATACGGTAGCAAGCATAGCTTGTCACCGAGTTTCAGGAAGGTTTTTTATGGCTCTGTATAAGAAAGACAATACCGTCAAGCGATTTCCGGTTGTCGATCGTGGCCCAAGTCACTATGAGGAGATCGCTGGTCGCGCACTGGAAAATTCGATCAATCACTTGAATCCGTATTTCGCCAACAAGCTTTGCGGCTCGGAAGGCGCAGTCGAATTTAGAGACGGCGGCGTTTATACCTATGATACGCATGGCAAGCGTTACCTCGACTGCCTTGGCGGTTACGGTATTTTCAACGTCGGACACCGTCACCCGAAAGTAATTGCAGCGGTCAGGGCTCAGCTCGACCAGGTCTGCTTGCACAGCCAAGATTTGCTCAATCCCTGGGCCGGACATCTGGCAAGTCAACTCGCTGCCATCGCTCCAGGCGATATTCAATATGCATTTTTCTGCAATAGCGGAACCGAAGCGGTCGAAGGAGCGCTTAAGTTAGCCCGCCTTTATACAGGCAAGTCTGAAATCATCTCGACCAAGAACGCCTATCACGGCGTCAGTATGGGTGCACTCTCGGCTACCGGCCGTGATTGTTTCCGCAAGCCTTTCGAGCCCCTGCTGAATGGCTTTACGCATGTTCCATTCGGCGACATCAAAGCTCTGGAAAAAGCGATTACAAAGAATACTGCAGCCGTGATTCTTGAACCGATTCAAGGTGAAGGCGGTATCAATGTTCCCGCCGAAGGCTACTTGCGTAAGGTTCGCCAGCTCACCAAGAAGAAAGGTGTTTTGCTGATTCTTGACGAAGTGCAGACAGGTCTTGGAAGAACCGGCCGCATGTTTGCTTGCGATCATGAGGGTGTTGTTCCGGACATCATCTGTCTGGCTAAAGCTCTTGGCGGCGGCGTCATGCCGATCGGCGCTTTTATGGCGTCTGCCAAAGTATGGAAGGTTCTGGAACCGAACCCAAGCATCCATAACTCCACATTTGGTGGCAACCCGCTGGCATGTACAGCTGCTTCTGCCACGATCGAAGTTTTAATGGAAGAGCACCTTCCTGCTCGCGCCGCGGTCATGGGCAATCACTTCATGCGCCGTTTGCAAGAGCTGAAGAAGAAGTATCCGAAGCACATCATGGAAGCACGAGGTCGCGGTCTGCTTATTGGTTTGGAATTCACATCGCAAGCACTGCGAGTCGATGTTCAAACTGAATTGTTCCACCGCGGAGTACTGGTAGCTGCGACGATGAACTCGAATCGCACGATTCGTATTGAGCCGCCG
>CAZBOX010000040.1:0-30755 GCA_964493595.1 uncultured Candidatus Obscuribacterales bacterium
ACTCGCGACCCGCGCGTCAAAGAGCGTAAGAAATATGGACGCAAGAAAGCTCGCAAACGCTTCCAATTCTCGAAGCGTTAATTCGAACTTGTCCAAGCAAAATTTCCAAAGGCGGTACTGTGGTACCGCCTTTTTGGCTTGTCTGCAAAAGAAATCCAATGACGGAAGGGCACCACTGCTGGTGCCCCACCGCTGCCGTGCCGAGCAGAAACAAGTAAGAGAGGTTGCTCGTACCCCAGCCTACATCGGTGTTTTCTTCGCTATGTGCAAGCGTGTTTCAATGCGCCCGCTCAGGTGGAAAGAAGTGCTTTCCTGTGCCCACGCAGATTGAAAAACCTATTCCAGTTCTAAAAGCAGACTTTATGCTTGTTTGCTTGCAGCTGCTTTGTCTTTATAGTTCTTCCATGATTTGGCCAGCGCAATAATCACTACCGGCATGATCAAAACAGGAACCAGAACCCAGGGATTTTGAAATAAGGAAAGGTCCATTTTTTTCTCCTCGATAAGCTGTCGACTGTTTTTGGTAATTTGTCCATTACTGGAAATCAGCAAGCCCGAGGCCATATTCGCTCTTGGCGAATCGACACGCTAAATCTCAGGGGACAATTTCAATATAGTCCAATTGCTGGTAGTCAATAGTAATGGTTGCTTATACAAATGTACAGTTAATCACATAATTTTGCACTACCGAAATTCCTCTATCGCCGTGGTCCACTGGATTTCCGGGAATACCCGCGGGGCCAGAATTAGCCGGAAATAACGCTTTTCGGCAGGTAATTTTCAATTTTAAAAAATCCCGCCATTGCGGGGTTTGGCAGCTTGCCCGTCTGCATCGAAGACAGCCAAATTTAATGGAATCAAACCGTCTATCTGGCGGCCGTCGGTGTCCTTTCCTGCTCTTCTGAAGGTGCGACTGCCGTGTCTTGCGAAACCTCCGGCTCTCCGGAAGCTTCGGCTCGTCCAATCACGCCTTTGGCACGATAGTTGTTCTGAAAGCGAATGAGCGCGACAAAGGCGCTGATGATGATCGTGAACGCCACCCCCAGGAAAGCATAGCCAGGGCTTTTGTCCTCGGTATAAAAGACCATGTACATACCGCCTGCCGAAATTACACAGGCTAGAAACAAAGAAAGCGGTATATACAGTGCTTTCACCGACTGTATGAGCGCCGCCCGCTCCGCTTTGATCAACTCTTGACTCACGCTAAACCGCCTCTGAAGCCAACGACAATAATATTATCACCCATCTCCTGGATACCTTTTATGCTGAGGAATTGTATATAACGTCTATCTTTGCATCGCGAAAACCCTCACGCCGAGCCGCCTTGAGCCATCACCTGCCGATGATTGGATGGTGCTAAACTTGAACTGACCGTCAATACAGGGTGTCACGCAAGTCAAGTGGGGATGGCGTTTTGGCACGGCTGAGTACAACTTCCAAACCGGTTGACGAATTCGAAATTCGAGCAAGCATGCTCGAAAACTCTTCTCCTTCGTACTCCGGTGCGGACTTTGTTCTTCATTGTCCGGACTGCCAAGCCGAAACATTCCTGGGTGATATGTACTGCCAGGAATGCGGAAGCGTGCAGCCGGCTTTCGCTGAAAAGCCGCATTCTTCCTTGCATATCTTTTGGGGTTTTCTGTCGCGCAACTACAGAGTTATCTGCGTAGCCTCTGGTGCAGTGGCAGCTGCGCTTCTCGTGCTGGCTGGTTTTGTTGTTTTTGCAAGAATACCCGCCGATCTGCAGAGCGCTCTTTCTGAAAACAAATTGAATGACGCTGTCGTCCTGGCGGAAAAGTTGATGGTTTCAAGGCTCGGTAAGCTGGAAGGAGGCGATGCCGACCTCTATAGCCAGGCATTTTTCAAACGCGCTCAAATTTTTGCCGGCAACGGGAATTACAAAAAAGCGTTGTTGGATCTGTCGAAAGTCTTGCCTGCTTATTCAAAGATGGCTGATGTTGAGCAGTTGAGAAACGTTTGTGTAGCAGGAGTTACACCGGCGGCCGGGCTTATTGTGCCTCCAGCGAAAACGACTCAGGACAATGCACCTCCCGCCAAAGAGCCGGCAAGAGCGGCAAAAGCGAGCCTGGGTCGCAATAGAGAGCAGACCTCGAAATTGTCTTCTTCGAGCCTAATCTCTAAGGACCAGGCTCCAGTCGAGGAAAGCAATTTAGATAAAGAGGAAGTAGACTCAGAGGAAGCAGACATGGCAGTCTACAATCGGCATCTGGCGGAGTATTTCTCCCGCCGAGAGTCTAAATCTTCGAAGGCCTCATCAGTTAAGGAGCCGCCTTCTTTCAGCGAATGGGTTCAATCAGGCAAGTCGGAGTTTTGATAAGAGCGGCATGACATACGGCAATACAGTTCAACACGATGAGAAGGGCAACGAAGACGAGTTGCCGCTCGTAATTCCAGAAGACATTCGCTACAACTGCCAGGGTTGTGGTCGTTGCTGTTCTGGCTGGGCGGTCGGGCTTACAGATGAAGACTACGCGCGAGTCAAAGATGTCGATTTCGGTGCTCTCAAAGATGAGTTGAAGGGGCAGGAGCTCTTTATCGACAGGCGCAAAGAATTCGAAGCCGGTTATTCGATGTATCCCTATTTCACCAAAGCGCGTCCTGACGGTACTTGCCCTTTTCTATTCGACAATCTTTGCTTTATTCACGCGTCTTTGGGCGAGTCTCAGAAGCCTGAGATGTGCAAATTGTTTCCCTATACTTTCGTTCCGACACCATCCGGTATCTTTGTCAGCGTCGTCTCGAATAGCATGGCTTCGGTGCGCAATCTTGGAGAATTGCTCACCAATCAGCGCAAAATGCTGGCGGAAATTTGGCAGCAGACCGTCGATCATGAAAGAGCCCAGGGAAGAAGTACTCAACAGGTTTCCGACGTCGCATCGAAAATCACCGCTGAGAATTTGAAAGGCGTTAAGTACGACGTCAACCTCGTGCCAGGCGTCCCTCTGACCTGGGACGAATATATGCATATCGATTCGCGTTTGATCGAACTTATCAAAAAGGAAGAAGAGAAAAATATCTTCGACACTCTTATTGCCGCCGGAGAGCTTCTTCTGGAGGCGCTCAAAATCAAGAACCGGGGCGAAAGTCTGGCCCAATTGTCGGAGCTGGCGATACCACCTGAAACTATCGAGCGATATAAAGTGGAACCACCCACGACATTTGAGAATATGCTCTTCAATCTTCAGTGTTTTCGCAGTTTCGAGTGGCCGCTTCTGCGCAAACAGTACGCCGCCAACTGGGCAGCCGCCAACAAGAGCCCACTCATGGAGCCCAAAGTTTTGAAAGCAGGCTTTAGATCTGTTCTTGGTGCCAAAATTGAGTTTCCTGGTACAGGAGTCGTTAGCATTCCTGAGGTTCGCAAGTATAAAGTCGCTGAGCTTTCGCCAGAAATCAATCAATTCCTCAGACGATATTTGTATATGAAAGTGTTCAGCAAAGGCTTCTGTGGTCCCTCAATGAGTGGGCTTTCTGTAGTCGCCGGATACAACAATATCGTCGCCAACTTTCTGACAGCCATTCTCTATGTGAAAGCTCAAGCGATGACGAAAAAAGAGCATGAAGTAAAAATCGCCGATTTTTACGAAGCATATTTTCTACTCGACAAAGAAGTAGTTCAGGTCAGTCAGCTGCCCAAAGACAAAGCGCAATTTTTCGATTCCGGTTTCGCATCGCCGAGGCTGTTCAGCCGTTTGCTGGGGCGGATGGCAAAAGAGATCGGATAGTTTAGTTTGAAGTGTAGAACCAATATACGAAGCGAAAAAACATGAGCAAAGCGAAGAACAAGAAGGAAAAACAAACCGGAGAACAGCAGAACATTCCCGGCGAATCCGCAGTTGGAAAACCTGATTTCGACGGGGCTGAAGATAAAAAGCGCGAGCTCAAGAATGAAAACATGTTTCGGATGTGGAACGCGCGCCCGACGCAGGTGCCGAGCGTACCTAAGGCTAAAGCAAGCGCTTCGGGCTCCGCGGCAGCAGTTGCTACTCTTCCTTCTGAATTCGCCATCGACTGGAAAACACTTTCAATTGCCGCGACCGTCATTGCCATCCTGGCGATCTTTTCTCATATCACCGGATTGTTTGGTCAATTCGTACTTAACGATCAGCTCATTTTGACACCGCTCAAAATGGGCTCGAATAGCGACGAGTTCTGGTCTCGCTTGGTTGGCAGCGGGATGATGACACCGCTTTCCTGTCTGTGGACGAATGTCGGGCTGGCTATGGATTTGAAGTCGACCAGCCTGGTTTGGTTTCACATGGTCAATTTGAGCCTGCATACACTTTCTTCTATTTATCTGTTTTTCCTCCTCTTTCAGCTCGGGCGTTACTGGCAGTTTGAAAATCGTATCGATGTTAAGCCTGAACATTTTGCATTTGCTGCTGCCGGATTGTTTGCTTGCCATCCTCTGGCATCTGAAATCGTGTCCTACATTCCCGGTCGTGAGATGGCTCTGGTCGGCGCCAATTACTTCCTGGCAATGCTCCTGTTTTTTGCCGGCTTCGTCGCGCGCAAGCCACTGACGATGGTGCTTCTCTATGCAGCAATGCTTGGCTGCATAGTCATGGCGATTTTTTCCGGACCGGCTGCAATTACGATTCCTATCGCGCTTGCCTGCCTGGCTATCTTAGCCAAGCCGCCTGAGATGAGCTTTGACGAGTTTGTCAAATTGCGCTGGTCTGATCTGGCAATCATTGGCATGATCGCCGCTGCGATCGTTTATGCCATTACTCGAGGTATTCCCACTACTCTCAACAATGGCATCGGTCTGGCCACCCTGCCCTTTGATCAGTACATCGCCTCTCAATTCAAGGCTTTTCTCACTTATTTCTTGCGCTGCTTCATCGTACCCGGCGGGCTCTCTGTTGAGCCGCCTCTCGTAGTGGCAACTGGATTCACCGATCCCCTTGCACTTCTTGGGGTGGCAGCTTTTGCAGGTTTGGTTTTTCTAGCCTACCGATATCGCTCGGTTCCACCAGTGGTGCTCGGCCTGACATTGACTCTTATAGGACCGTTTCCGGACTTTGTTCTGCAACAAGGCGAAATTATCTCCGATGCCCGCTATTACATTTCACTGGCCGGCTTGGCGATCGTCTTCGGCTGGGTCGTCGCCAAAATGGCGCTGCTTTCATTCAAGCAGGTGGTTGCATCGATTGCCATTCTCTTTGTTGGACTGGGCGGCCTATCTAATTGGCGAGCCCTGGCCTGGGCAACCGATGCCGGGTTGTGGAAGGAAATTTTGCGTACCAATCCGCAGAGTGCTCGCGCACATGCCAAGCTTGGTTTTATCGCTCTAAACGACAAGAAGATACCCGATGCTAAAAAAGAAGCGGAGGAAGCCTTGAAGCTTGATCCGCAATCGCCACTCGTACATCTATTGATGGGACGTATTCAACAGAGCGAGGGTGCCAACATCGAATCATTCAAAGAATTCGAGACGGCTCTCAAGCTTGCTGAAGATAGCAAGGCCTCGCCTGTCATCCTCGCTCAGTGCCAGGCACAACTCGCCGATGCTCTGGTGCGGCAGGGCGATTACGGTCGCGTGAAAAAACTGGTCGAGGACGCCAAGGCAGTGCTTGGCGACACAGCGCAACTCCACTACTTGATGGGGATGAACCTCCTGAACAATAAGGAGTATGTGCTCGCCATTTACGAGTTGCAGCAGGGATTTATTCAAGACCAGCGCAACACTCAGTATGTGGAACCATTGGCAGCCGCATATTTAGGAAGCCGCATGCCGTCTCTTATTCCACAGGCTTATAAACTGATGGAGAGGAGTTTGACCAAATTGCCCACTGCCGAAGGCCAATTGCTTTTTGCCAGAGCAGCGCTTGAGCTCAACAGAATCGACGAGGCCAAGGAGGCTGTTGATACGGCAAGCAAATTGGGAGCGGATGAAGCACCGGTAAATTACATACGTTATTTCATCGCCAGAGCACAAAACAATGCCGCACAAGCGGCTGCTTTCAAGGCAAAAGCACTCGCGCTCGATCCAAAGATTGAGTCCAATGTGCCGGTGGTTCCTCCTGATGAGATCAAGAAATATCTCGATCAGGAAATGCGTAAGTCAGCTCCTGCATCGGCATCACCACCAGTCTTAGAGAAAAAACCGGCGGCTGCAGCACCAGTACCGGCTGCTGAGCCGAAGGCGGCTACGCCTTCGCCTTCATCAAAACCCTAGGGTAAATACTGACAATAGCAGGGGCAAATAAGCCTGTCGTTAAGACCGTAGTTTTGGAAAACTGGAAGTGTCCGGGCTTATCTCCCTTACACTCACCAGGAGTCGATAATGAATTTCAAACAGCTCCCGATTTTGGGGGCGCCGATTGCGCTCGCTTATTTTTTCTCTACAGCCGACGCTTTAGCAAAAGACCTGGATACGCAGACACTCGCCAAAATGAGCGAGGCGCCTGCAGTTCGAGTTGCCTGCGGTGTCGCCGATGTTTCCTTCATTACTCCGGCTGCTGAAAACGGCAGTGCTTTTATAGGTGGCATTCTTACCGTGGCGATTGCCCTCGGAACAATAATTCTCCTCGCGAAGAAGGGAGTCCGAGTACCTCCTGTCGTCTCCTGGATTCTTCCACTTCTTGTCTTTGTCCCTACCTTGTTTATGCCGGTAGAAATGGCAAATTTGATGGCTTTACCGTTTGCCTATGCTGGGTTTGGTCAATCCAGCATTTACGCTCCGTTGATCATTTTTGCAGCCTGTGCAGTTGTACTTACCTGCAAAACTGTAAGAGCTATTGCAAGAATGTTCTCCTTTTCTGACGAGCACATTACCTACCCGAGAATCAGCCCTCGTAAGGCGAGAAATGTCTCTTATCAGAGAGAGCGAGTCAGCGAGGAAACATACGGTCAATTATCTCAACCTGTTTTTTGCGAGTTCACGAGTTCGCTCGACGTTGAAACTGCTCGCGCAAATTTTGAGAGAACTTACAATAACGGTATAGAGACCGAGTTTGACGAGGCTGATGATACGACATGTCTCAGTCGCTAAGCTGGCCTTTTGGAGAAAACCGGAGATTCGACTTCTTCGGCAAACATGACTCCATGAGAGCACTGCCTGTTGAAGGATCCGGCTTCGGCTGGATCCTTCATCCGGCGATTGATTTATTGTTTGTCTGCGGAGGACTGGCCTGGGCACTGTTTGCACTCCACTATTTCGTTGCCAAGCCAATGATGAGCGAGCCCCTTTTGCAGATTCTTGCCTTTGCCGTTCTGATTGGTGCTCATATGCTCAGTGAGACTCACACAATGGCAACGCTCGTGCGGGCATACGGAAAAGCCGATGAGAGGCGGCGCTTGTCTTTGTACACGGAGTGGGGAGGTTTGGCTTGCTTGACGCTTTTATTGGCTGGTTTATTCTTGAAAGGTTTTACACCCATAATGGCAAAAGTCTATTTGCTTTTGGTTGTACAGCACTTTACCGCTCAGAGTTATGGGCTGGCTCTTCTCTACTGCTTGAAACGCGGATACAAACTGAGCCGTTGTGAAAAGCTCATAATGCAGTGTGTCTTCACCTCTACAGCTGTATTTGCTGTGGTCCGGCAGCTCGTATTCAAGGACTGGTCGCCGAATGGATTTCTGGCGCAAATTATTCCCTTTTGGGGACCATTGCCCACCTGGTGCATGACCCTCAGTATCTGCTTGCTGGTATCGTCAGTGATGCTTCTTCTATTTTTTATACTGCGCAAATACTCTAATGAGCGCAAAATGCTACCTTTGCCGTCGGCGCTCATTCTAGTCACGACTGTATTGATGTATACCTGCGATCGTAACCAGTCGCTTATAGTGTGGCTCTATATTCCGGCGTTCTTTCATGGCAGCCAGTATGTCGTGATTTCGCTTGCCCACTATTTGAAACAGAGAGGATTACCGACTGGAATGCGCGCAGATCAAATTGCAGAATTAGCCGTCCGGTCAGACGGATTGAAATATCTGGGTTTTCTTCTCATGGGCGCTATAGTGCTCTATATCGGCATACCACGTTTGCTGACTGAATTTGGCTTCAATTACACCCATGCATTCGCGACAGTTTTCTGCGCAATTAATTTGCACCACTTCTTTGCCGATCAAGCCATCTGGAAATTGCGCGATCCTGCTTTGCGTAGAAATTTGGTTTAAGAGCCGGCTTGAAAATTGAGTGTTATTTCTCCCAGTTCTTTTTCATTGCAAGCCTCGTCGCGACCATGTACTTCAGCAGGTGGAGAGGTTGCTTCTACTGCCGTGAATTCTTCCAATATTTCGTAGTGATGGTCGGCGTTGGCCGGCACAGTCCAGGAATTTCCTGGCTCGAGGCTGATTGTCTGACCTTCGCAATGCAGTGTCGCTTTGCCGCTGATGACATAGCCTACCGTCTCATATTCGCGCTTCGAATCGGACTTGCGGTCGCCGTTCGACGGTGCTTCTTTTTCCCACAATCGCATGGACACATGTTTGCCAGACGCCAAATATTTTTGTCCCATATCTCCTTTGGGGGAGAATTTGGAATCAATCTTTTTGACAGTGGTATCACCCATTGTTACAACCCTCATTTGCTAGCTTTGTTTTGACATGGTGGGGATGAGGAAGTTCCCTCCGCATTTATTTCTACTTAGATAAAGTTCGCAGTTTACCGCGGTACAAAAACGACCGCAGAGGTCGAGCTGAATGCCCTGACCTCTGTGGTCTTGGTGTCCGGTTAAGTTCACGGACCGCTTTTTAGCGCAATCTAGGCTCTGGCTTTCGCCCCTTCATCTTTATTGCCGAGCTTGCGCTCTAGCATTTTGATGATTTCAGTGGCGAGCGAAAGGACCATCGCAGATGCGACCGCTAATGCTATCTTTCGGACGATAGGTTGCATATCACTACTCCGTAGGTTTCTTTGAAGACAATACGGGGAGCAAAAAGTTCCCGATTAAGCAGAGCGCTTCTTGGATTTGGATTTGGCGCCCGCTTTTGAAGTCTTTTTGGCCTTGGTGCCGGTTTTGGAAATGCGGCCGATGCCTGATGCTTTATGTGCTCTGGCCGCTGATTTTGCCGTTGATTTGCGGTTGGTAGCTTTCTTTTCCCCACGTTTAAGTGGAACGACGTTCTCTTCAGCGGTCTGACCGGCTTCTTGCGTTTCTGCTTTGGACAATGCCTTCTTGCCGCCGGATTTGACAGTACTGACGCTATTTTTGAGGGCCTCGAGAAGATCTACCACTTCACCCTGCGCAACTCTGTGTTTTTCCTTCTTGATGGGCTGTCCTTCCAGCTTCGCATCGATGAGTTCCATCAAAGCCGCCCGATAACGGTCCTCGTATTTTTTCGGCTCGAAATCTTCGGTCAAGAGTTCGATCAAATTCGTTGCCATCGACAATTCTTGTTTTGTCACCTTGTGCTCCGGCAAGTCTTCGGTTGGATCGATGCGCAGTTCGTCAGGATAGAGCAGCGTCGACATCACCAGATGCGAGCCGACCGGTCTGAGCACGCAAAGCCGTTCTTTTGTCCGCAAAGTAATACTGGCGATGCCCAGCATACCTTTATCTATAAGAGCTCGAACAAATAGGTCGAACGGTCTTTTGCCATTTTTTTCCGGCTCTAGATAATAATGCTTTTCAAAATAAATGGGATCGACTTCATCGCTTGTGCAAAAGGAGGACACATCGATAGTGTCTTTGCTGGGAATGGGAAGTTTCTTCATGTCTTCCTCGTCCAGCATCACGTAGTCGCCCTTGCTGTATTCAAAACCTTTTTGGACCTCTTCCCATGGCACTTCTCTGTCGCATGTAGGGCACCAGCGCACTTCCTTGATTCGTGTTTGGCAAACACTGTGCAGTTGGTGAAAGCTGACATTGCGACTTTCGGTAGCCGCGTACAGTTTTATTGGGATGCTGACCATCCCGAATCCAATCACTCCGCTCCACATTGCTCGAGGCATAAACTTTCTCCTGGAAACTGAAAGATGGACGACCTGCCCAAGACTGAGTTCCCATGTTTTTCAAGCAAACTCTAATGGAACTAGCAAGCATAGGGGGCGTCTCACCGGCAGCTAATTGAGTGGGCATTTAGCTAGTTCCAAGCTCAAGGCTAAAAACATGTCAAAAAAGCCAATCAAGCCAGGGCGCGCTGCCAAAAAGGCGTCCGCCTCGCCGGCGCCGCAGCGGTCTGGACCGAAAACGCCCGCTAGAAAACGTTCCATAGAGCCAATACCGCCCATGCTCGCGTCTGTCGCCGAAGAACCATTTTCGAAGCAAGGGTGGGTCTTCGAGCCGAAATTCGATGGTATTCGCGCGATTGCCTATGTGAGCGGCGCCAATGTAAAGATTCTCTCGCGCCGTGGTCTCGACTTGACGAGCCGCTATCCGGAGCTTGTCGAGTCATTGCAGCAAAGCAGGAATGATCTGGTGCTCGACGGAGAAATAGTTGCTTTCGACGAAAAAGGTCGCAGCTCTTTTCAATTATTGCAGCAGGCTTCGGGGCTTCGCGGACGAGGGCATCTGGATCGCTCCAAGCAGAATGTTCCAATCCGCTTCTATGTGTTCGACATTCTCTCGGTCGATGGCAAGAAAACGATCGCCAAACCGCTGACAGAACGCAAAGAACTACTGAAAAAGTTTCTTGTCGAATCAGGCGATGTGCGCCGCGTCGACGACCTTGGAGAGGATGGCAATCGCGCCTTTCTGGCCTGTTTGGAAAATGGTTTGGAAGGGGTGATAGCGAAGAAAGTCGATAGCCCCTATTTGCCGGGAAAACGTGTTCCTACCTGGTTGAAATTGAAGGCAACAAAGACTTCGGAATTTCTTGTCTGTGGTTACACAGAAGGCAAAGGCTCTCGTGAAAATTCATTCGGGGCCCTGGTTCTGGGAATCTTGAATGCGGATGACCAGCTGGTCTATGCCGGCTCTGTCGGCACAGGCTTCAATGATTCGACTCGGGAGAAACTGTTCAAGGTCATGCAACCTTTGAAGACGACAAAGTGTCCATTCTCGGTGCGTCCGATGGCAAAAGCAATTGCCTCTTGGTTGAAACCAGAGATGGTCGTTGAGATCAAGTACGCGGAATGGACGATGGACAAGAAATTGCGCATGCCTGTCTTTCTTCAGGTGCGCACGGATAAAAAGCCAAGTGAAGCACGACCGGATGTTGTCGTGCCAATTTCAGAGGTATCATCAATGGGTGAAGCTGCTAAGAAAACAACTAAAAAAGTTGCGGACGTTGTGCCAATCAACCGAAAGAATTCAAAAGATAGTGGAAAGCAGGCGGCGGCTTTGCGTGACGGCTTGCTGGCACAGTTGGACAACGATAGTGACGAACTGAGCCTGGAAGTTCAAGGCAACATCATCAAGTTGACAAGTCTGAACAAAGTCCTTTTCCCCGGTAAAGCCAGAACTGCAAAACCTGCTACTAAGCGAGACTATATCAATTACTTGATTCAAGTTTCGGAGCCGCTTTTGAAGTTCACTCACGGACGACCGTTCACACTGATTCGTTATCCGAATGGAACCGGCGGACAGAAGTTCTTTCAAAAACATTGGGAAAAGGGGCTGCCGCCTTTCGTCGAGACGATTGAATACTTTTCCGAGCATGCCGATGTGGATGAAGAATATTTGCTCTGCAACAATCTTTCCACTCTAATCTGGTGCGGGCAAGTTGCTTCACTCGAACTTCACGCGGTTCACAGTCGCATTGATCCAGAGCCTGATGGTGCCAAAATTTCAAAGAAAGTGAAGGGCTCAGTAGAAAACATAGAAAGTTCGATTTTGAATTTCCCGGATTTTATGGTCCTGGATCTCGATCCTTACTTGTACAGCGGTAATGAAAAGCCGAATGAAGAACCGGAGCTGCATCGCAAGGGTTTTGCGAAAACCAGGAAGCTAGCCATCTTGCTGAAGGAAATGCTGGACAATTTAGGCTTGAATTCGTTTGTCAAAACATCCGGTAAGACCGGACTGCATATCTATATTCCCATCGTGCGAAATGTAGACAATGACGCGGTCCGGCAACTCGCCGGCACTATCGCGTCACATGTGGCGAAGATGCGACCGACTGAGGTAACGGTAGACTGGGCGGTGAAAAAGCGGACGGGCAGAGTATTCTTCGATTTCAACATGAATGCGCGCCATAAGACCTTGCCGCCACCATATTCAGTGCGGGCCACAGACATGGCTAATGTTTCCCTTCCGATTTCATGGAAAGAGCTCGAGGATATCTATCCTACTGATTTCAATATCAGAAATGTTCCGGAGCGCCTCTCCCAAGTCGGCGATTTGTGGGGAAATATACTCGATGAAAAAATCGATCTCCACAAAAAGCTATTGAAAGACTAAATCCGTCCGAAGCGCCGCAATCTTGCTCAGTGGCCGGAGCGCCGGCTTCTAGCCGGCATTCTTTCCAATATATTCTTCAAGTTTATCCAGAGAGCCGGTCCATCCCTGAGTCATTCCCGCGCGTGCTTGCGTGAATGTTTCCAGTTCTTCCTGCGACCAGTTACCGTCCTGCTCCCACGTCAGTGTAACTCGTGTTCTTTCTGCGCTTTCCGGGCTCAACTGCACGGTTGTTTTCATGCTTTCGGGCCAGGTTGCTGCCATTGGGTGGCGCACCACCTTCTCATTCTCATCTGAGAATTGCTGCGTGTAGACAATCAGATCAGGTTTGCGAATCTCGATGTACTGGCAACGACCATGCATACTCATCTCTTTTCCATCTGTCATCGTGTAAAACGAGCTGCCCCCGTTCTTGATGTCGACGTGATTGTAAGTCATTGAAAAACCGGCTGGACATGCCCATTGTTGTAGATGTGCAGGGGTTGTCCACAAGTCGAACATTCGCTCGATGGGCGCTTCAAAAGAACGGTTGATGACAAATTTTTCTTTGCCGTGTAGTTTTTTCTCGAGGAATTCTGCAAGTCGATCCCAGGTAGCTTCTCCTCCTGCCTTCTTGATGAATCGCGTAGAAGTTTCTGCTGCTTCTGCACTGGGAAAGGTCATCGTCATATCGAATCTGGTTTTGCCGTTCACCGGCGTGAACAACACTGTCACTCGAAAGAGCGCATTTGAAGTTTCGGTGCCGCCGTGGTCGTAAACCAGCTTCTTTTCCCTGTCGACTTCGAGATATTTCGTGTAATTTTCGTAATCGACTTTGTCAGGACCGTGCATCGTATATTTCCAGGTCCCGCCTGTGCGAAAGTCACGGCTGTGCGTGGTGATTGTGAATCCGCGCGGTCCCCACCATTCAGCTATTTGCTCGGGTGTACTCCAGGCCTCCCAGACTGCTGCCAGAGGAGCATCATATTCTCGATAAATTTTGATATCAGCTGATTTTGTTTCAGTAGGCATTGACGGTCCTTTATACCGAGGTATACGCAAGGAGTAGTGCGATATGTGCAGCTGATATTCTATCTGGATTTCAACCTCATGCGAAGCGGGCTTGCCAGCCAGGTTTGGTGTAAACTAAGCCCTCATACTGATCAACCCTCTGAGAGCTTGCCATGAACAGACTTTCCAAAAAGTACGTATTGTGTGGAATTACTGCTTTCTCCACCTTGATTGGCGTCTTGCCGGCTCCTTCGCAAGCACAAGTCAAGCAGCAGTCCTCGCCCCCGGCCGCTCCGTCTTTTCTCAAACAAGCCGGGCAGATGCTTCTCAATAACGCGCAGAAGAATGTCCTGCACGGTGTAAACCAAACAATTCAGCAGCAGCAAGCACCGGCGCAGACCACCGCTCCTGGTTACTCGAGCGACCCTACTTCACTTTTGTACAACCAGAAAGGGGCCTCTCCAACATCCTCCAAACAGGCGGCTCCATGCAGATCCTGGGTTGACCCCAACGAAAAACCGATTGCTGCTCTGCTGTGTATCCATGGTCTGGGTTTGCAAAGCAACTCGTATGAATATTTTGGAACAGAACAGTCCAAGCGAGGATTAGCTGTCTATGCAATTGACGTGCGTGGATTCGGCTCTTGGATGAAAGCGGGAGGCAAAGGCAATGTCAATTTCGACGAAGCCCTTTCCGACATCAAACAGACTTGCGAATCTATACGAGCCGCCAATCCCGGTATCCCTCTTTATGTGCTCGGTGAATCGATGGGTGGAGCGATTGCTCTGCGGGCCGCGTCGATGTATCCGGAGTTGATCGACGGATTGATTTCTTCAGTTCCTGCCGGAGAGCGTTTCAATCAAGGCAAGACGAGCATGAAGGTCTTCTTGAATCTTTTGAGCGGATTCAACGTAGCCAATGTCGGTCAGGATATAGTCAATCAGGCGACTCAGAATGCCAAACTCAAGTCGCAATGGCAGGGCGATCCACTCTCTCGCTTGAACCTCTCTCCGCAAGAATTGATTCAGTTTCAAGACTTTATGAATATGAATCACGAGGCTGCCAAAAAGGTGGCAAGCATGCCTGTTCTCTTTGTGCAGGGCAACGGCGATCAGCTCGTCAAGCCTGAGGGAACTTGGGAATTATTCAATGATGTCGCTTCCAAAGACAAGTCTTTTTTCGCTGTTCCTGGCGAACACTTGATTTTTGAAGAGGCTCAAACACAAGAGCCGGGGCTCCGCGATCAAAACTTCCGGGTCATTACTTCATGGCTGACGAATAAAGTGGGCAGACGCCGTGGTCGAGGTCACATGGGAACAGCAATGTATCCCGGCGCCTCCGGGCAGTATGGTGGCGGATACGGCAGTGCCAATCCGGGCAATACTTATTCAGCCTCCGCCGTGCAATATGGCAGACAGCCTGGTGGCATGGCACCGATAAATACCGCAGGTCTCGAACAGCAAGTTCAACTTATTGATTCTGGAAATACTGCTGCGGCAATTTCACAACTCGAGCAAATGAGAATGCAACGGCCTGACGATCCGAATATTGTCGGCTTGCTCGGTCAGGCTTACATGAAGAGCAACCAGCCTGATCTGGCAGGACGCATGTTCCGTCGAGCGATGCGTTTGAACAGGGGCGGCGATCAGTCCAGAGCCTTCAACTCTTATCTGCTCAGCCTCGGTAATGCCTGGCTTGGCAATAATCCAAACACTCCGGTTTCAACCTTGCCCTCTTTTAGCAAGGGGCGGGTTTATGCCTTCTATGCCGGTTGGGCGGATCAGTGCAAAACCATGAATGATGCTCTTACACGTCTTTTTATAACTTACGGGGACAAAGTGGACTTCCAGCGTATCGATGTAGATGCTGCCGGTTCTGATGCTCTTGTCGAGCAATTCAAAGTCGGTCCGATCCCGACAGTCGTGTTTGTCTCCCCGAGTGGACAGGTGTCCAGCACGATTATCGGTGAAACTACGCCCGCCAACTACGAATCCGCGATTAAGGCAATCAGCCGCTGATATCTTGATCTAACGCTTCGCCAGGCAATTTGATATTGCCAGTTCGAATGCTTTTAAATATGAGTCGGTCATTTTCTCTTTAGAAAAGAGGCGAGCAACTCTGTCTCGACATGTTTGCTGCGTGATGCCGCTGATTTCTTCAAAGCGGCTCACCAGCTCATCTATAGAATCGCCTATGACTCCTGTTTCTCCATCTGAAATAACTTCAGGGGCCGCGCCGCGGCGCAGTGCTAGAACAGGTGTGCCGCAGGCAAGCGATTCCGAGAAAACGAGCCCAAAAGGCTCTTCGAAATTGATCGGGCAGAGCGTGGCAATCGCTGAATTGTAGAGCTTATTCTTTTCTTCGGTTGAAACTTCGCCGACGAATTTGACATTGGGGTCTTTCAAACACGGCTTGATGAACTGATTGAAGTAAGGCTCGTCATTGCGGTCGACTTTGCCGGCCAGAACAATGGGCATGTCCAAACGACGAGCTATCTCGATGGCTTCTTTTGTGCCTTTGTCAGCACACAGACGGCCAAGGAATAAGAGATGCTTGCGTTCCACATTAAGGTCAATTGAAAAATCATCCAGATTGATGCCGTTGTATACCGTGGTGATGTAATTGACTTTATCCGGATAATTCAGTCGTTTGTACGCATCACTGATTGAAATGAATTGCATTTTGCCATAGGCAAAATAGATGTCTTTGCAATAGTCATACAGAGGATTATGATTTGTCGTCACAACCGGACAACGAAATTTGCTCAGCGCAGGAAGAGCGGCATAACCCATATGATTGTGGATAATGTCGAATTGACTCTGCATCTCTTCCAGTTTAATCAGGGCTTTTATGTTGTATGCGTGCCACCTTGTCGGCGCGATGGATGACGCCCGCAACCCTTCTGGTGCGCATTCAATTAATCGCCCGTCCGTCTCTGAGTCGGCAGTGGCAAATAGAGTGACATCATGTCCACGTTTCACCAATTCTTCCGTGAGCAAATTGACGACCAGCTCTGAGCCGCCATATCCCTTTGGGGGAACGCTTTCAGCCAGGGGAGCCAGTTGAGCAATGCGCATGATTTAAAACACCTCTTTAGCCTAGTGGTTTACTGCTTCAGAAAAGATTTGCGTTCTGTCTTTTTGTTCCTAATTTTCGATGATTACTTTGAGATCACCGTTCTTTCTCAGAATCTGGCAGCTTGTGTGCCCGTTTACCGCACTGAATGCGATATCAAGTTCGGCATTGCCAACCTTAAGATTGTGGAAAGTGACTTTCTCCAGCCATTCCGGCAAGCAAGGTTCTTCGATGCGTAAACACTTACGGTGAGCATCCGGGACGAAATTGACGCAAGCACTGAGCATCTGGAAAATGCTGCCGGCCGCCCATGCTTGCGGTGAGCATGAAACCGGATAATCAATGGGGCTGCCCCAATTGGTTCTCTCGAATCCACACACCAGCTCGGGCAATCGAAAATCTCGCTGATGCTGAGCGACGGCCGCCATGGCACTGAGAAGATAATGCGCATCACGGATGCGTCCAATTCTTCGGAATCCTTCAAGGATAATCGCATTGTCGTGCGGCCATACCGAGCCGTTATGGTAACTCATCGGATTGTAATAGGAGGCTTGCGTGGAGAGTGTTCTCAATCCCCATCCTGAATCCATGTCCGGTGCCAGCATGCGATCTGCTACCCGTTGCGCCATCTCTCCATCCAGTATGCCCGACCAGATACAGTGCCCGGCGTTTGAGCTGAATACCTTTACCTGCTTTCCTTCACCATCAAGAGCCAGCGCCGGAAATTCGTGTTCTGGCATCCAGAAATCTCGCTTGAAGTCACGTTTCAATTTGGCAGCTTGCGCATGCAATTTTTCGGACAGCTCGTCTTTCTTCAGGAGTGATGCAATTTCTGCAATAGCCAGGCGGGCTGCATATAAATAGCCCTGAACCTCACACAAAGAAATCGGTGGTTTGGCAAGTTCTGCATTGGCATGACCGATCGAATTGCCGGAATCTTTCCAACCCTGATTTTCCAGTCCTTCCGGGCTCTCGCGAATGTATGAGATATAGCCTGTCTTCTCACTGGCGCTGTCCAGCCAGCTCAGCGCCAGCTCAAGCTTCGGCCAGATTTTCATGGCGAATGCCAGGTCTCCCGTCCATCTAAAATAGCGTGCTACCAACATGCACCAGAGAGCGGTGGCATCTACGCTGCCATAGTAAGGAGTGTGTGGAATGGTGCCGAGCCGCGCCATCTCGCCGAGTCGCAGTTCATGCATTATTTTTCCCGGGCGCTCGGCACGAAACTCATCGACTTTAGTGCCTTGATATTCTCCCAAAAGCTCAATGCACTCTCGTGCTAGGTCGGGTCTGTAGGGCAACATTTGCCAACCGGTGATGGCGCTGTCTCTCCCGAATGGAGCGGAATACCAGGGGATGCCGGCCGCTATGCCGATACCTTTTGGGGTCGGCTGGCGCAGGATATAAATGTCTCGCAAGCCTCTTTCGACTGAGAAATTGACAATCTCATCCTCAGTCATTATTTGAGCGCCATTTGATCGCCAGAGGGCAAAGCGTTTGTCGGCATCATCAAGCAGTGTGGCGAAGTCTATCTCTGGTCGGGCGGCAAACGGGGCCTCACCGTCGATGCGAGTGTACATAAATATCTGCAAATACCAGGGCGTACGCGGAGGCAACTTCAAGTTGTAGCGTGCCTCACCATCGACTATCGTGTCGGGTGCTGTGCCGCGAAATTCGATCATCGTCTCGACCAGCTTATCGTCCAATCCGCGATATGCCAGAAACAACCGCTTGCCGTGCTTGTCTTTGCGAGGCAGCATACGCTTGCCCCGCTCATTGCGATTGACCCCGCGCACTTCGAACATATCTGCGAAATCAGATTGATACTTCATGCAGAACTCGACTGTAATCTCGTTTGCACTGTAATTTTCAATAACGATACGCTCGGACACGACATCAGATAAAACTATCTGCCGTTGTACCATGAGATTTTGTTGCGAAAGACTGTTGGTTTGCGGGTTCGTATAGAGGAAACTACCTGCATAGCCGCGCTTCACGTCTGCCGACAAGAGCGACAATTCCGCTCCGTCCACGGTGAAATTCCACTCGCTGAGATAGCGCGTATCGTAGTTGTAATAACCGAATCCAAGTGTATTGCAAGCCGGAATGCGGGCCTCTTGATCGAGGACCATGAAGTGACTGCCGTGCTTCAAAATAAGACGAGGGTGTGCCGCATCCGTAAGGACAAAGGGCATTCCCTGGCATAGCGGTCGCGAATCGACGACATAATCGTCTTCCTTCTCGAAGGTGATTGGTTCGCTCTTCATCTTGTCCATCAAGAAACACTTACCCGATGTCAGACCGGCTTTTTTAAAAAAAGTTCCTTACCGAGGGATAAAAACATCTAAAACAAGCAACAGCGCACTTTCTGCTTTTTAGGCTCGCACTACAGGCAGCAAATCCTCGGCGGCAGTGGTCGGTTTTTGGCAAGCAAAATTCTTGCATATATAGGCCGTAGGCTTGCCCATGATCGTATCTCTGTGCTCGAGGAGCATGTACGCATCCGTGGGTTTAGACACGACCACCAGCTGGTTGGGGCGGTAGCCGTTATGAGCGCAGAAGATCATTTCCTTGAGATCGGGTCCGACTTCATTTGCCACGATTGCCACTTCCTGGTCGGCATGAACGAAAAGGTCGGCCGCGCAGAGAAGGTTGCCGAACTGGTCAGGCAATTTGCGGAAAAACGGCGCATAGAGAATGAGCAACGCTTCAGCGCGCTTTATATAAGGATCGTGTCCGGTAATGCGAGCCAGCCGAACCAGGTTCATTGTGGCTACCGAGGTTCCCGAGGGCACGGCCCCATCGAAATGGCTGCGCGGCCGCGTGACCAGTTGCTCATGATCGTCGCTTGTGAAATAGAGACCACCTTCTTCTCTATCCTCGAAGCGCTCGAGCATCACATCAGTTAGTGCACGAGCATTGGCAAGCCAGCGTTCATCAGGATCTGCCGATGCCAGATCGAGCAGGGACTGCACAAAGAAGGCATAGTCTTCCAGATAGCCGTTCAGTTTTGCGCGACCTTTTCCGTAAGTTCTGAGCAGGCGGCCGTCTTTTATCAATTTATCGAGGATGAAGTTGGCACATGTTTTCGCTGTTTCCAAATAGGACTCTTTTCCGGTTGCCACATAGCCGGAAACGCAAGCAGAAATCATCAAGCTATTCCAGCTGGTCAAGACTTTCTCGTCTCTGCCCGGACGGATTCTATTTTCTCTTGCTTGCAGAAGTGTTTCGTTGAGCGGCTGGAGTCGCTCGAAAAATGTCTCAACGCTCATGCCGTGGTCACGTGCGATTTCTTCAGGCGGCTTGGCGAAATGGAGCGCGCTGGTTCCGTGTTCGAAATTGCCGGTCTGTGTTACTCCATAGACCTCGCAAACCCATTCACCGTCTGTAGTGCCTAGCACTTCTTTGATTTGCGCCGGCGTCCAGACATAAAACTTTCCTTCCACGCCCTCACTATCGGCGTCCAGACTGGAATAGAAAGCGCCTTCTTCCGTCTTCAACTCTCGATTGACAAAGGAGAGAATTCCTTCGGCAATGTCCAGCCAATAACGCCTTCCCAATAAGCGATAACCGTCGACATAGGTCTGGCACATGAGCGCATTGTCGTAGAGCATCTTTTCGAAATGGGGGATGAGCCACTGGCGGTCTACCGAATAACGCGCGAAGCCTCCGCCAATCTGGTCGTAAATTCCTCCCATAGCCATGCGATCGAGAGTGACCGTCACCAGCTCTTTATGGGCTTCTTTGGCGCTCGGCGCTCTTTCGACTAAATGATCGATGCAGCGTAGAGAAAGATTGATATTGAATGTATGGGGAAACTTTGGAGCATTTCCGAATCCGCCAAAGCGATGATCGAAAACATCGAGCAAACGATCCGCTGCATCTTGCAGATAGTCTTTTCTAATTTCATGCACAGCGCCAGACTTGCCTTCGCTTCGAGCATTGAGGCTGTCGAGCATCTTCAGATGTTCGGTCACGCTGCCGGAACTCTCTTCCACCTCTGCACGGCGATCTCGCCAGGCTTCGCTGAGAGCGGTGAGCAATTGCGTGAAGGCCGGCATGCCATGACGCGGCTCTTTGGGGAAATAAGTGCCGCCGAAGAAGGGTTTTAAATCCGGCGTCAGAAAGACAGTCATAGGCCAGCCACCGTGACCGGTCATAAGCTGGACCGCTTTCATGTAAATCTCGTCTATGTCGGTACGTTCTTCTCTGTCCACTTTGATGTTGACGAAATTGTCATTCATCATTTTGGCAGTCGCCGCGTCTTCGAAAGACTCATGCTCCATTACGTGGCACCAGTGGCAAGCCGCATAGCCGACTGACAAAAGTATCGGCTTATCCTCTTGCTTGGAGCGAGCCAGCGCTTCTTCGCCCCAGGGATACCAATCGACCGGATTGTAAGCATGCTGAAGAAGATACGTACTGGTTTCATGAATCAGGCGGTTTGCCCCTTCAGGAGCGTCTTTCACCTGTTCGGACTCGGACGAGGTCGCTTTCACTTTACTGTCCGCAGGTTTTTTTGCGTCCTTATTCTTTTTCGACGCGCTCACTTTCGCTCTCCTATTGCCTGACCGTATGCTATAAGCGTGGATTCTACTGCCTTTTCCCAGGTGATTTCCTTAGCAGTTGTCATTGCTGCTGCAGATAGGCGGCAAGTCAGTTCACGATCGTTCATAAGGCGCGAGATTAGCCCGGCCAACTCCTTGTGGTCAAGGTGATTCTTCAATATCAAGGCATCTTCACCCTCAGTCAAAATTTCAGATACCCCTGCCACGGCGCTGACTATGGGCACCAGACCGCGCAACATTCCCTGAATCGGAGACATTCCAAATGGCTCTATTCGGGACGGCAATACGATTGCATCTGCCTGGCGGTAAACATTCTCCATGTCGTTGCGAAAGCCGAGATATTCGACTTCTTTGTTTAAGCCCAGTCTGGCCAGCCTCACCGAATCAGCTGGTTTCTTTGAGAGACCGGCAATAAGAAGGCGGCAGTCTTTGCCCTGCGACTTCAGTGTCGCCATTGCGCTGAGAAGAATATCGAGGCCTTTCTTTCGAAAGCCTTTGCCAACGAAAAGGACCGTAAATGGTTCGCCGTGTTTGCGTGACGAGACCAATTCAGCGGTCGAATCAGAATTATTCGCAAGACCGGCTCCTGGATAGGAGACAACTGCCGGCTTATTGCCCAGGCTGAATGTTTTGTAGAAGTCGTCTCGAGTCGTTTTCGATGTGAAATTCAGGCATTTGGCCCAAGCAGATAAGTTTTTGTCTACTTCATTCCTTGCCTTATAGGCGGAGGTAAAAGTAACTTTTGCATTGTTCAATAATCGCTCCCATTGTTTGCCGACCTGGGACAGTCGAAAAACTGTGTGATTGTGGAAGGTAGCCACATCCACCGGCTCCACCGGATGGTGCTGGGAGTGAACGATATCGTACGGTCCGGATTCTTTGACTGCGCTGGAAGTTAATCGCAGATAGTGCTCAAGCCTCTGGGCCTTGGTTAGCTTTTTGCTCGGCTGCGCAAAAAAATGGAATTTGAGGTTGGGATGCGTAAACTTGGACTGATTTTCTTCGCAGACAACAGTGACATGCGCGCCGCGCTCGAGAAGACCCTCTACGACTTTATGACAGTAGAGCTCGAGCCCTCCTGAAGGCGAAAACAATCGCGAAACCATACAGACACGCAAGCCTGCCGGGTCAATGGCTTTGGCACCGCTTGGTTTAGTGTCGTTTATTGTTTGCACTTATCTACAGGCAGCTCGTTGCTAGCCGAGCTCAGGACGGTTCAATCGAATCGTCTGCCAGGTAGTCGGCGCGGCTGACTTTGTCATTGAACCAGGTCGTAATGTACGTGGCGACAACTACCACAACCAGGCTGGTCAATACAGACATTGTTCTCTCTCCGGTTGGAGCCCTTCATGAGTACAGAAATTGTATTCCTGGCAGCCTATATGCGCACCACCATGAAAACTTATATCAATGAAATATAGTTAGCTTTGCAGGCTGAGCCAAATTCGATGGCTGTCTGTCCGTTACTGCATCGAGAACTTTGGGCACCATTCGAAAAGCTGTCTATGACTGGTTTGAAAGGAAACCTTCTAGAACCTTTCTGAAGCTTTCACCGGCTAATTTAGGAAACATCAGGTTCTTGCCCTGTAAATCCGGCGAGTTTTTCTCAAAACCCTCCACAAAAGCGCATAAACAGCTATTATGGAATTAGGTACAAAAATCGAGTGTATCTATCTCATACGAAGCAGCCCGGCCGATTCATTTCAATCGGTCTTAAATTGTGCCACCAGTTCTTTTTTCCTCTAATCCGGGTTTCAGCACTCCATGGTAATTCTCACCTCTGCTCTCACGATCTGTGCAATCTTCTTGCTTGCTGCTCCAGCCAGTGCTAAGTGTGCCGAGAAAGAGGGTGCCAGAGGAGAAATCGAGATTCAAGCTCCAACCCGTATCGTCTGGGATGCAGTGCATAAAGAGCGGGCGGAAGACCCTGATCTCAGCTACAGCAAAATAGTTGATAAACAGGGTGAAAAGGTAATGCTGGAGCAGAAGTTCAAGGGAATGCCGATTATTGGCGAAGCAGTCTGTTTGATGGAGCAGATTGAGACGCTCAATCAGCGAATTGACTATAGAATGATTCGCTCCGATAAGTTCAAAGCACTGCGAGGCAGCTGGATTTTGACCGAACTGCCTGACGGCGGAACAAGGCTGGAACTGCATTCGGTGCTCAACACCGGTCTTCCATTTTCCGAGCACATTATCAATCATGTGCTCAAAGGACGAATCGCAAAACGCCTGGAGCGAGTCAAGGCGTCTGCTGAAAAATTGCTGGAAGCAGAAGCGAGAAGCGCCCTGACTGTACCGGCACCGGCTCTTGCGGGCAAGCAATCTTCAGGGTTGGATTAGGTAAGAACTGTTTAGGCCCCGCCTGCGGCAGCCAAAAGCCCGTCATACAGGTGTACATTGGCGTCCAAAACGGCGCCCAGTCCCTTCAATACAGAATCGACTCCATCTTGCGTGTCGGAGAAAAACACAGCCAGCGCAACAGACTCATCCGAGTGTTCTACTTCTACAGTCACATGATCGAACCATATATGTTGATCCAGTCCAAGATGGGCAAAGCTCATTTGCATGTGGCGGAATTCTTCGATTGCCAGAATCTCGGTGGCTGTGATTGCACCGGCTGAAATTGCCGGTGTCATCGATTCGGGCTCCGACTGGCTTGACTGAGGAAAATAGAAATGCGGAACCAGTTGCATATATTTCTGCACGCCCGGCTCGATTGCAGCGGTTTGCAGCTCTTCTATGCTGACACCGGAGCGTACTGCCAGATCAAATAGCTGTAATTGGTGGCGATGGTCAGGATTGCCATTACCGTATTCATTGCGCACATTTTCCAAAATATAGCCCACCGCTTCTTCCGGCATAAGCGTCGCCGCCTGAAGCAGCAGTCGGCGCAAGAGTGAAGCGTGCGCATCATAATTGGCTAGAAATCCACGAATTTGTTCGTGGGTCAATTTTGTACGATCTAAATATTCAAAGAGTGGATGCTTGGCACAAGGATGCTGCGCGGCAATTCTGCGCGCTGTTTCACCCATGCGTTTGGCATCGGAATTTGCCACGCGCCCGGCTTTCAGACGCGCCGCACTGTACTGCAATTCAACCATCAGGATCTCAGGCTATCGGCTTTGGCGGGTTCGCGAACGGCTCCAGCTGTTGCTTTCGCCTCTTCAGGCTTTCCCATCTCGCCTTCAGCCTCTTCTTTTTCAAGCAACCATTGAGCTTCAAGAGCAGCCTGGCAGCCGGTTCCAGCAGCGGTCACAGCTTGTCGGTAAACCGAGTCCATCACATCGCCGGCAGCAAAAACGCCTTTGATATTTGTGTGAACGCCGTTGGTCACTTGAATGTAACCGTTCTCGTCCAGCGGCAAATGACCTTTGAACAAATCAGTGTTGGGCTGGTGACCGATTGCGATGAAGACGCCGTCTGCAGGCAGCTCTTGCACTTCATTCGTTTTGATATTGCGCACTCTGACGCCGGTCACTTCGCCTTTGGAAACATCCATGATGTCTTCCAGTACGGAATTGAGCAGGTAGTCGACCTTTGTATTGCGCTTAGCCCGTTCAACCATAATCGCTGATGCCCTGAAGGCTTCGCGGCGGTGAATGACAGTCACGGAAGTGGCAAATCTGGTCAAGAACATCGCTTCTTCGAGCGCCGTGTCACCGCCGCCCACTACGAATACTTTCTTCTCTTTGAAGAAGAATCCGTCGCATGTGGCACATGCTGACACTCCATGTCCCATCAGCTTGCTTTCAGCTTCCAGACCGAGCAGTTTTGCAGACGCACCGGTGCAAATGATCAGGACATCGGTGAGGATTTCTTCACTGGACGTCTTGATTGTGAACGGGCGCTTGGAAAGATCGATGGATTCAGCATTGTCATAAATGTACTGAGTGCCGAAGCGTTCTGCTTGAGCAATCATCTGCTCCATCAGCTCCGGACCCTGAATGCCGTTGGGAAAGCCGGGAAAGTTCTCAACGTCCGTGGTAATGGTCAACTGACCGCCGGTTTGCAGTCCTTGAATGACCAGTGGCTCAAGATTGGCTCGGGCTGCGTAAATTGCTGCGGTCAGACCGGCAGCTCCAGACCCAAGGATTGTGACTTTCTTTCTGATTGGCATCGGCTCGTTACCCCGGACTCGTCCTTAAATTGTAGGGCTGCAAACGGCTTAGAGTGAGCAGATTCACGATAACTTATCAATTGGCATCCCCCCTCGACCGGGTGGATTTATGGCTATCAAGCGCGTGATGCATCAAGCAATCAAGGCTTTTTGAGGTGGCTTGTCAAAGATGGTTGCAAAGGAGTTTTGCAATTTAATCGTCGACTACATCGAGGCTGAAACTGGTTAAGCTCGTCACACTTGGCCTCAACCCGTAAGGCAGATTGTGCCGCAAAACGTCGAAATCAGAGAGCAGCTTTAGCTTTTGCTCCTGTAGCTTGATCATCGCTCTGGTTGCTCCGGCGTCCTGTGCGGCTATTGCTCCTACCAGCTGGCTGAGCCTCTCCAGATCATTGAGCTTACCCAGCAATTGCTGCGCTTTGACGAGTTCCAAATTGGTGAGACCGAAGAAATCGGCCAGCAAATATCGCCATGATTTCACGACCAATCTCAATTCATGCAGCTCAGAAGGGGTATGAGCATGAGCTTCCAGCGCCCTGGCCGTGTCTTCTTGCTCGGCAAGAAGCGGCTCCAGATGGCTGTATGCAGACTGAAAAAGTTTAGAGGAGCCGGCATGGCGGACGGCTATTTGCTGCGGCTGTTTCAAGAGAAATTTGAGAAGGCTCTTGGATAGCTGCTTCACTTCGAGTTTTTCAAGACTTTTTGCCACTTTCTTGCCGGCTTTTGCGCGTTCTTTTTTAAAGACCTTTCTTACGGAATCCGGCAGTTCATACTGTTCTGCAAATTCCAGATTGACGTCCCAATCGCGCAGATTGCCGAGCATCTTGTGCAATTTTCTCAGTTTGCTGCCGGTCTTCTTCCAGAACTTCTTGTCGTTCCATCCGTCGCGCTCGAGCACGCCCCATATCGACTCCCAGCGTCTCAATACGACGCGAGTCTCGTGCACTGTCTTGGCGGCAGGTTCTTTGTGGAGCTTCACCTTGGCCAGTTTTTTCAAGACTTTCTCAACGTCTTCGTAAATGCCCAGAGCCGTTTTTTGCTCCAGTTCGAGCCAGGGCTGCTCACGCAGATGGGGCGGCGCCGTTTCCGGTGCTTCACGAATTCCTTGCAGTCGGCTCAGCCGATTTTCCAGGGGAATAAGAACCATTGATTATTTCATCCAGTCTTCGAGAATTTGCTTGGACCTTTTGACGACGAGGTCCTTTCCGCCTCTGGCATAGACTGCCTGCGCTCTCTCTACAAAAGAAGGCATTGTCACCTTCTTGTACTCAGGCAGATGATGCGGTTCTCTCAAGAAATTTCGCAGAGGCATCGCTGCTTTAGACCAAACAAAGTTTTCTGCCAGTTTGCGAGCGCCCTCGCGACATTTTCTTTCCCTTTCCGGGTTATCCAGTAACTCGCCGATCGCTCTCACCCATCCGTCCACGTCCCCGTAATCGAGAGACCGTCCGGCTTGGTGCGATTCGATTAATTCGGCCAGCTGGTCGCCGCCCGTTGTGAGTACCGGCAGGCGCGCCCAGAAATAATCGAGCAATCGAGTGCGGAATGAAAAGCGCGTTTCTGGCAGATCAAAGTGCGCGGAGACACCGATGTCTGCGTCAAGCAAGTAGTTAACGCGTTCTTCATAGGGAGTCCACTCTTCATGGAAAAAGACTATGCGGTTCAAAACATTCAGTTCGGCAGCCAGCTGCTTGGCTTTTACAGCCATAGGCATGAGCGGAACTTGCGGATTGGGAGATTTCATGCCCATGAAAAACAAGCGCAGATTAGGGATTTTCTCAGAGGCGCGCGCTGCTGCCCGTATGACTGTGAGCGGGTCGAACCAATCCCAGATGCCGCCGCCCCAGAGAAGAAGCTTATCGTTTTCGCCAATGCCTTCGATATTTCCTTTCGCTCCCTTGCCTCTGCGAACAGGCTCACCCTCCTGCAACCCAAAGGGAATGCAATCGATCAGTTTGCGCATCGAAGGATCAAAGGCGTACATGTCCGGATTGATTCTGCCGAGAGCGCAATAGCGACCGAGCCAATAATCGCGCTGGCGCTCGGATGCGCACACTGAAAAATCGCATGCCACCATGTGCTGCTCCAGCACTTTGTGCATCAGTCTGTAACTGGCATTGGCCGCCACATCCGAATTTTGATACTGGACGAGTATGGAGAATAAATAGGGATCGTAGAGATCGACCGTCAGGTATTTGCCCAGCGCAGCCAGTCCTGGATAAGGCTTCAATACATTGGCCTGGATGAATATTGCATCATGCTTGGCGGCTAGATTGTAGAGCGCCGATTTGCTCAAGGCGCTGCGAAGCTGAAAGTTGTCCGGCAGATTCCGTCTTTCTTTCAATTCGAGAATTACATCGTCCGGAATCTTGTGCGGGGTGAAAACTGTCACATCTACTTCGTCGCTCAGAGTCAAACCCAGCTCGAAGGCCCGAATAGCCGGACCGGCCATCTGTCTGGCAATCGGCTCCAGCGTGACAAAAATTATACTTTTGCAGGCACTCACAGAGTATTCACCACCCATCTGCGTTATCAGATAAGAGCTTTTTGCGAATGCGCAATTATATCTAATTCAGTAACTCTAAGGTGGCTTTCAAGGGATTATGTACAATATGTGTTTCATCTCGAACCGAGTCTCTTGGGCTGGCAAAAATGGCAAACCCTCTGATAAGCGTCGTAATCCCCAACTGGAACGGAAAGAAGTTCCTGGCCGGATGTCTGGATTCCCTCAAGGAACAGACATACGAGCCCATTGAGGTAGTAATTGTCGACAACGGCTCGAAAGACGGCTCTGTCGAGTATCTCAAAGAAAACTATCCTTACGTAAAGCTCGTTACATTTCCGGTCAATACTGGTTTCAGCCCAGCGGTAAACGCCGGTATCAAGGCATCGACCGGCGAGATGGTTGCGCTCCTGAACAATGACACGGTAGTTGATCCGAATTGGATGTCCGAACTTATCAAAGCAATGCGTGAGCATCCCGAAGCAGGAAGTGCTGGATGCAAAATGTTGGCTTACGATGACCATGCTCTTCTAGATGGCGCCGGCGACGGCTACAGGCGTGGCGGTCTGCCCGGACGAATCGGTCATAAAGAGCGCGATACTGGGCGCTTCAATCGCCAACGCTATTTGCTGGGTGCCTGCGGCGGTGCTGCACTTTATCGGCGCGAACTGTTTGCAGACATCGGATACTTCGATGAAGACTATTTTGCCTATCTAGAAGATGTTGATCTGGGATTGCGCGCACAAGCTGCAGGTTATAAGTGCATTTATGTGCCGACTTCAATTGTCTATCACCTTGGTTGCGGCACCACAGGTAGTGGCTATAGCCCGCTTGTAGTTCGCTTATCTGCCAGAAACAACTGGAATACAATCGTCAAGAATATTCCCACTCCTCTTCTCTGGAAATTCCTGCCACACATTCTTTTCTGGCAGCTCTACTATCTGGCCGTCGTAACTGTGCGCGGCGGGCAGCTGCTTGCCTGGCTCAACGGCACCTATGAAGCCGTCAAGCTTTTGCCGAAAATGCTCGAGAAGCGCAGAGAAATAAACCGTTTGAGAAGAACATCTCTGGAATATCTGGAACAGCTGATTGTCGAGAGTGAAAAAGACCTCGGCGATTCCAAGGCTCGCCTCTATAAGCAGCACCTGGCTTCGATCGGATCGCGCTAAGCGTTTTCTTCAGTCGACTTGGGAAGAACTGCCAGTGCTTGCTGGCAAAGTTTTACAGCCTCGGTCAAACGAGCGATAGTGTTTTCCATCTGCTGTTGAGCTTTGAATGACTTGCGAGAATCGATCAGGTCTACCGACTGGCGAAGCGAGGTCAGCGAGTCTTCTACCAGAGTCTCTGAATTGGAAATCAGATCGATTACTTGTTTCAACCTGTATGTTTCGTCTTTGGCTCGGCAATCGCCGCAGTATCCGAGAATGTCGAAGCGGCTGGAGCGGTGCTCGAAGCCCTTGCGCTGAGCAACCGACTTGCCGAAACCACGGATCAGATCGTCTATAAATTCAATTGTCAGCCCGCATCCCAGACAGATCAGATGGTCATGATCAGGACCTTCTTCGGCGGGCTCGTAACGCATGCCCCTGTCTCCGGAAACCGTATTCACGTTTCCGTCCGCCTTCAAGCGGTGGAGATTACGGTAAACAGTGGACAGGCTCAGCTCATAGCCCATCTCGATTGCCCGCTCGTAAACTTCTGCGGCTGTAACGTGAGTGCCCTTTGGGAATGACTTGACAATTGTCGAGATAGATTCCTGTGATTGGCCGTGCCGTCCGGCCTTTTTGCCGGACTTTCGATCCTCTATATGCTCGTCGTCATTACCCTGGGCATCGGTATTGGGCGACTGATTTTCGAGATTATCGCCAGGCTTGTTTGTCATCGCGTTGAAAATGCTATTGAGAAAATTGTCAGTTCAGAAGTCGATGATATGTCCTCGGCATCCATGGTGTCAAATCCCAGGCCGGATGGCATTTATGGCTCGTTACCTTGGCTGTCTCCTGCTTGGCAATCGACACTTGTGCGCTCATTTAAGCTTTCCTCTGACAAGTGCCTGGAAGCCTTGCTCTGTTTGTTAATTTGTTCGGCACCCAGGTCTGAAGAGAGATTAAATGAGGTATGGTTAATTGACAGAGTAAATCGCAAAAGGTAACTTTTAAGCGGTCTCGGTAGTGAGAATGATTTGCAAAATTTGGCAAACTCCTTGCAGTCATTGGCATTGTCGTTGCTCTCGTGAAAATTCCGCAGTCAATTAGATCGAAGGTCTGTCTCGAATTGATTGTGGACCCAAAGAAAAATCGAAAAGTCGGCACTGCCGGAGTACGCTCTCTAACTCCAAATGTGCCGACTTTTTGCTTATGAATCGAATTGATTGATATAGTTCCGCTACAGCTCCTCACTGCGTTTCAGGTCAAGAAGTGAAAGTATCAATCAATAAAGAAAGTGCTGTGCCCATTCGCGATCAACTGATCGAGCAAATCGCCTTGCAGATTGCATCAGGCGCGCTGAAGAGTCAGGAAAAACTTCCCAGTATCCGCGCGCTTGCGCAACGCCTGGGCATTCACTACAGCACGATCACAGCTGCATACAACCATCTGGCCGGAGTCGGTCTTCTCGATATCCGTCAGGGCTCTGGGGTACGCGTTGCCGGCAAGGCCAAGCCCGAAGTCAAAAATGCCGACCTCGAAAAGATGTGCCAGGATTTTTTGGCCATGGTCAGTGAGAATGGTTTTTCGCGCGAGCAGGTGAGGCCGCTGCTGCAAAATATGCTCGAGAAAAAACCGGTAAAACGAATAATCGTCGTCGATAGAAATAAAGACTTCCACGCTGTTCAGCTTGCTGAATTAAAGCCTGAGTTCACGACCGAAGTAGTGGCGATGACGACCGAGGAGATGCTCGAGCATAAAGATTGGCTGCCTGACTCGCTTGTTATCACCAGCCTCTATCACGTTTTTGCCTTTGAAAATCTTATAGACGATCGCACTCGCTTGATAGTTTGCGATATCGAGCCGGCGCGTCAGGAACTGAATCACGTTCAAGAGTTGAAGGATGGCAGTCTTGTCTTGTTGGTCTCTTACAGCCAGACTTTGCTCAATATGGCGACCAAACTCCTGGCTGCGCAAAGAGGCGAGCAGATAGCCGTCAGGTCAGTTTTGACCACCGATGAGACCGAATTGAAGTACATGATGAAGTAC
>CAZBOX010000041.1:0-29898 GCA_964493595.1 uncultured Candidatus Obscuribacterales bacterium
AGCCGGTTTACTTTTACCATCTCCATTCCGGCTGCTAGCTTATTGCCGATGTCTATGAAGGTTTTTGCATGGTCGAAGAGACTGTCTCCTTCACTCATCAAGTTGTAGATTTTGTCCCATGCTTCCTTTTCGTGAGGATTTTCCGATACCAGCCGGGTGATAGTTTCTTTCTCTTTGTAAAAGCGCCTTTTTGCCAGATCGGCACGCCGCCGAAATGTTTCTCTACTGGTGAAATGCGAGACGATAAGCGATGAGCTTCTTTCCATGACCAGGCGCAGAAGAACATTCAGATGTCCGGCAACCTCTCTTGCATGCGCTTCACGAGCTCTTTCTTTGTCGACTTGGTTTACCAGGTAGGCAAAACTTGCCACAAAGCCAAGTTCGAATACTAAGGGCACGGCCACTAGTATTAGAGCTTTTTTTCCTAGAGAGAGAGTCATAAGTGCTCGGAGATCTGCTTCTTACGAAGGCCAATCTAGCATTTCATTCTATGAATTTTGTGCGTGCCCCTAATTTGCCAATAATTCGCCCACATTGAGCCAATGACAACGACTAAATTGCAGAACACAGACAGGGAGCGTCTATTGAGGTTCGGCATGAATTTGAAGGCTTCGTTTCTAGCTATCACGGCATTATTTCTGGCATTAAGCGTAAACTCCGCCCAGGCGCAGGGTTTCCGGACTTATCAAAACGCCACGTCGGTCAATCAAAGAATTGCTCAGGACAGAGCCAAGAAGATAGCCCAGGCTCAAGCGAATGCTGCCTACCAGGCGAGCTTTCCTGCAGACTGGAGAAACGGATTGCCACCCACCCGGCTGGACAGCTTCGTCAAGGAAGCGAAACAGCATGCTGCACATATCTATGGTGATGAAGGGACTCATGGCTTGCCGCCATACATGGGCTTCAGCAAAGTTCACCGGATAAACACCGGCATCATGGATGAGCGGGACAGTGGACTGACCACAGGACACGGCAGCTATCTGCCGGACGCCTGGGGTGGTGATGAATTTCATCAGAATGAATGGACACTTTCTGGTGAAAGAGGCCGTTCGGCAGATGACGGTTTCCCGGATGGGCTACCGGTCATGACCGGTTCCGGCTCCAGCTCCGGAACTCCGGGAGGCAGCCCTGAAAACCTTCCTCCTCCTCCAGGAGAAGGATATCAACCTGCCTATACATGTGAAGGGTTCGTCGGTTATTACAGCCCCGAAGAGATCGCACTCGCCCAGACTGACTTTCCAGCTGCATTCGACCACTTTGTTCACAGCGATCGATACACGGGCAGCATTCTCAATGCCGACCTCATATTACGTTTGCAAATGGGACGTCCGGGCTATTAGTTTGTCAGAATTAAGTCCTTTGCCGGGCAGATCAGCAAAAACTTCGTAAGCAGAGAATCAACTGCCTAATCAGCTCAAATTCTATTTCTGTAAATGAAGCATGCCTTGCCGGCAAAACGGAGGGCACTATATACAGTGCCTTTTGGCCTTTTTCTTTTCAGAGAAAATCGGACGGGTGTATATAAAGTAGACTGCTTGACGCATACAGCCGGCCAGCGATACTCTTGAAGGGCTAAGTTAGCCATCAGGCAACTTGATTCTTGGGGGTTTTGAAATGAAGAAATTATGTGCGGCGTTTCTTTCCGGTCTCGCCATCAGTACTCTGGCCGTAACACCTGCATTTGCTGATGACGATGGCGTGCTTTCAGTCGTGGTAGGAATGCCCATCAAAGGTGCTTCAGTGGCAACTGCCATGGTTGTGGGGTTGCCTGTAGCAATCGTCAGAAAGTCAGTTGAAAACACAAAGGATGAGACAAAGAAGGTAGCTGGTGATAATGCTAATCCGGTGATGACTGGATTTGCAGCTCTCGTAGGACTGCCCATCGGTCTTGTTTCCGGAACTATCGATGGAACGCAGGCTGGATTCAAAAATTCGCTGAAATGCGATAAACCCTTTTCCAAAGAACAATTCAGTTTGGGCGACCTGGACTAGCACCGGTAGCGCAAGCGAATCAACCGGCAAATCCTAGCGAAAACCGGATTAGGATAGGGAAGAATCACAATAAAAAACCGCTCTCGTGAAGAGCGGTTTTTTGTTTATGACTTTGCTATTTGCCCAGGATAGTGAAACTCACTTCTTTCTTGTTGGGCTGTCCGGATTTATCTTCTTCGCTTGCTACCAGTTTCAGTCCAGGCGCACCGCCGGCAGTTTTCGGCACTATTTTGACATCACGCTCAGTACTCTTCTGTTGAGTGCCTTCATGTGCTGCTTTTGCACCACCGTTGAAAAATACTTTTGATTCGGCAACCATTTTTTTGTACTGCCAAAGCGTCATTTCTCCCGAACGAAATGGCGAGCCGTCTTCCGTATTCAGTGCGATAGATAGTGGTTTTTCACTGACTGGATAGGCGTAGACAAAAATTCTCTCCTGCGCCTGATTGCTTCCTTTCGGAAGGCTGACTTGATAATCGAATGGGCTATCTGCTCCTCCGAATGTTATTGTGTCGCCTGCTCTCAAAAGAGTTTTCTGTTGATATTCATTAGGATAGAGTTGGGTCAATTTGCCGCGCCCGTCAAAATCGAAAATCATCACATTGCAATCTTGAGAAGCAGAAACATTGATTTTCATTTTGTCGCCATTCTTGTATTGAGGCGAGGCTCCTTTCTTGTCGAGCCACACATTTATGATTGAATCTGCCTGTGCGGGCGGTCCGGCCGCGCTGATGATCTGAGTCGGCGTCTTTGCAGATTTATCGCTTTGATGGATGGAATTTGCTGAATTTCCAGTCTGGCGGGCATGAGCAGTCGTGCCTGTCTGCAGATTGGCGCGTGGAGTTGCGCTAGCCTGGTGGTTCTTTTGTCTGTCCGTATTTTTAGAAAGCGAACTTCTCGATGTATGAGTGCCTGATTGCAGCGGTTTTGCCTCAGTTTTGGACTTAATGTAGGAGCTTGTGCGAGGCAGCAGAATCACATTGCGCTCCCTGGAATTTTTCAAATCTTCGGCAGTCGGCTCGTCCTTTGGATTCTGAGCCAAAGCGCCCATGCATCCGACTGTAAAACTAATTGCAAGTGACAATGTCTGTACGAGAAATATATTTCTAAATGCTGCTGTCATGCCCCTTTCCTCGGTTTTTGTCCTGAAAGACCTGGTAAGAATTCACCGACTCTCGATCATATCGCGCCGGTTGAATTGCCGTTCGATAAGCCTCCGGGCTCAAACTTCTCAGCCGCACCACTTTTGGCAATTAATGAATTACTGAGTTTGTTGTCCGGATTCCGCACTGCTCTTAATTTCAGAAGCCGGTGCGGGCTTAGTCGCTATCGGTCCATCCATCGCTATGTGGAGAATTCCTTGTGGATCCTCTTTGGCTATCCTATCAATTCTGTCCATCAGTTCGTCTGTACTGATGTTAAGCAAACCGATGTTGTCATCGCCCTGCTTGCGGTCCCTATCTTCCAACAGATGATCCTTGGAATTTAGGAGGACGACCCAGAGAAATTTTGAAGGTTCTTTGCCAACGCCAATCGGCCTGTCTCCGATTGTTTTAACGTATGCAGGATGGCCGGCTTTATTCAAGAATTGATTGCCTGCTTCCGGATAGATGAGTGTGACCTTATTACCGTCTATCTCAAATAGATGCACGAAACAATCAGAAGCCGTCGTGAACTGAATAATCAGAGGCTCACCCTCGTAATAGTCAGTTCTTGCCTTATTGAAACTGACAGAAATAGGCATGATTGGCGGCGCGGTAATAGTCCAGGCATCGACCAGCGGCTTGGCTAGAAGTCCTCCGCTAATAATGAACACGACAATTGCCGCCAGCAGGAATGCCAGAACCGGTGAAGCGACTGCCTTAGCGCTTTTGGGGCGGGTGAGCTTGAGGTTTTCTTCCACGCCGAGTTCTTTGAGCGCATCCACCCATAGTGCCAATCTTATCGAAGTCGTCGGTAGATTTAAGCCAGGCAGACTGGCTGTATCACCGCAGTGTATTGCCACAACGGAAGTGTCGTCAAAAATGGGAGAGCCGGAATCTCCTGCCGCCAGCGCCAGATCGTGAAGTATGTGGTAACTGTCGGAGCGTCTCAACTCACCCAGCATACGTCCCAGCTGAGCCAGAGGTGCAGGTGCAGATGAATATTGCCCTAGATGCACAGGGTAGCGAACTGCCGAGAGGGGTTGGAAATTTTTCAATTCCTTTGTGTATGTTATGGGCAGAGCACTTGCATCACGCTCAGGTCCGGTCAAATCGGCAAGCAGAATGGCCGCGTCGAATGTGACGAGCTGATCGGCTTGCCTGGCGAAACTCGGATGAAGCCTGACTTCACGCACCGCATAGCGGTTGCCCGAAGCAGGAAACTTGATCTGCAAAGATTTTGTCGAATTTGCAAAGGGCTCGACTACGTGCCCGCATGTGACAAGAAGATTGGGCGCTGCCTTCCAGGCTTGACCTATGATTGTCTCTTTATCGCCGTCCAGCCTTATTACGTTGGCCAGTGCGGCACTGAAGACATCAGGATTTTCAGGAACCCCGCTTGTCTTATGCTGATTGTCCATCAGAGGTGCTAAGACCTAAGTCCTTTCTAGTCTTGTCCATCTAGTCCTGTACTTCCCGAGATTCGCGGCCGGCAGGACCGGTCTGGGAAGCTATTTAACAGGATTATATGTGATTGCCGGGTCTTCGAGGGGTAGCCTTGACATTTTGATTGCCAATTCTTACCTGGCAGACGACCGTGTGCACTACGTTTTGCCTGAAGACGATATGATCTTACGATGCCGTGCATGAGTTCGTCTTGACAAGTCGGCATCCGAGGTCTGAAGTGCTGACGAGTCAGGGACAAATCGAAGAACTTTTGGATATCGCTCCGGATTGGCGGCAGATTTTCGACAGCCTGTCTAAAGATGTCAGTTCAGAGCAAAGCTCGCAGCTCGGTTCACAGCCAGCCGCCGGTCTGGCTGCTAAAGCCGGAAAGCCCAAATCGGTCGGTCTTTTTGAATTGTTCGAGAGGCTGGGAGCTAAAGCGCTTTACAAGAAGGCTCAACTACTGAAAGAAGACCGCGAGAAGTTCTTGGCACTGGTGCGAAACTTCTACCTGCAACCTCTGGCTGCCAAAATGGTGTCCAACAACCAGAATTTGAAACGTTTCTTTCTTCAGCGCAGAGTTCCTGCTGATGAGCAAAAACGTCATGCCCTGTCGATAGCCACGGAGCTGGCCGAAAAACTCGAGGCAGCGGTGCGCAAACATCTGGGACAAGATGCAGAGGACGGCTTCAAGGTGCTTCTGCCGGCCTATGTTCAACGCTCCGTACACAATCAAGCCATCGATTACATAAGAGAAGAATGGGATTGGGAGAAGAGCACGCTCCAGGATTTGAACCTAGATCCGGAGCAGGAAGACCCGCGCCAGAACACTGCAGACGATAGTCAATACATGCCGGAAAATCAGGCTATTTCCGGAGAGCAAGTGAGCCAGCTCAATCAGTTGCGCGATATGCTCGAAAAAATGTTGGGCGACAAAAAAAACCAAAGAGAACCTTTAGAAGTAGTTGATTGCATGTTCGGTCTGGGGTTGACGAAATTCTCAACCGCCGGAAAAGAGTTGACCATGCGCGAATGCTGCGATGTACTTCAGCTGCCGGGCGACACACAGGCACGCAAAATTGCTCGCTGTCAGGTTCTTCTGGATAAGGGTCTATCAATGGTTCGCGAAGGTATCAGGCAAAACCTTCCTGGAATTGCTGATTGCTGGCAGACCGAAACAAACGTAAATCGCGCCTCTCGTCGCGAACTCAATCAGCAACTGGGAATGACTGAAAGTGAAGTGGAGCGCTTGATTGTACAGCGTCAGTACAGGCGGCTTCTCGAGCTGGTCGAAAAATCAATTTTGAAAGAGCCAAGGCTCAAGGAGCTCGAGGCCAAAGGAGCGGTCGCTGCGTTTGTTCCAGTGGATATAAATTCGGCTACCAACCGAGATCTTATGGATATCCTCGGGCTGAGCAAAGAGACGGCGCTGCAGGTCTGCCAGAAACGGCCCTTCCCTCATCTTTCCAATCTGGTCGACCTGAAACTGGTAGATGAAAATGGGCTGAAAGCCCTGCTAGACCGCGGCTGCGTCCTCAAGGTGGTTGTAGAAGGGCGTAAAGATATCAATTCAGCTCCTCTGGACGAATTGGTCAAATCAGGCATTGAATCGAGCCTGGCAAAAAGAATCGAACGGGGGCGTCCGTTCGGGACCTGGGCAGAATTGGAAGATTATTTGCAAATCGATTTGAGCAGGTATCCGGTGCTTAGACAAAATTTTTGTTTGGGGATTTTTTCCGACTAATTTTTCGGGTTTGCCCGTTGACCTACCTGTGGATGGACAAGGGCCTCCAGCAGCGACCGAAACTAGAGGGTTTGTGTGATGGCTAGCAAAGTTGAGATCTGCCCGGAAGTAGCCCGAATGGCTCAAATCAAGACTCGCTCAATCGGTGCCTCTCTCACCAATGAGTTGTCCAGGCTGATTGCCGAAGAGTCTATTCTCGCTATCGACCCGGAAGTTGATCTGGTCGTAGAAGCCGCTAATACATTGACTGAGATTGATGCTCTGGTGTCCACTGTCGGCGTCAACGGTGTCGGCGTCAACGGACGGGAGATCGATGTCCGGCCGCTTTGCCCGGATGGTTTTATTTCAGTGCCCCGCGTCCTTATCGGCACGCCGTACTTATCGGCCGGTACTCTGGTTGTCCAAATGAGTGGTCACAAGGGCGAAATCGTCGCTCATGTCGGGCCGGGAAGCTTTCTTGCCCAAGAAGACAAAGCGGGGCAGGAAGATTATGTCTCAATTCGAGTCAATATCGACCCCGCTTTCGATTTGGAAAAGACACTCTCATCCATAGTTCACGCCCCAGTCGTTGATTTCGGGCAGAACCTGAAAAATCTTCCTGACAAGAGCGAGCTGGCTCGTTTTCTTTCCAATCGGCAGCAGTTGATTCTGGCTAGGCAAAAACAGATTGTTACAGCAATTGCCAGCAAAGAGTCCGTGCGTGAGCTTTTCGTCGAAGTCGCTCAGTCCACGCCCTGGGCAAAATTGTCGCAGATCCTTCAAACAAGCGGGATCTGGGAGGTACGCACTCTGCGCTTTACTGAGAAGCTGGTCGAGAAATTCCCGGCTTTGAGCCGCGATCGCATTAAAGACGAAATAAGAAAAGCCGGCGAGGAGTTTGGCGGACAGCCAGAAACGCCCGAATTCAGGCGCGAGCTGATTAAGCGTTTGACGAAGATGGAAGTAGAGGAGCGCCTGAAAAGCGCAGCTCCTGCAAAAGTAAAGCAAATAATTGATGCTGTGGTCAGCGGTCAAACGGCTAAGGATGCTGTAAACGCAATTATTTCCAATAAAGTGGCCGTTGCTCTTGCCGTCTCTATCAAGGAACAGCGAAGCGCTATTGCTGATTTTTGCCAAGCTTCCGCCGAAGAGATCGGAATGGCATTCGGTAAATTAGCCCTGCAACCAGCATATGCAACTCATAGCCTCGACCCTGAGCAAGGTGTAGAGGCGATAAATGAGGCGCTTCTGCTTCTTGAAGCTGGGCAAATCGCCGAGAGAGCGGAAGACCTGGATATTGATCTGGCAGTCAGCTAAGACCTTGGTACAATCGCTACATGTCTCGTAGCGCCAATACCACAATCAATTGTCCGGCCTGTAAGAAACAGAACGAAGGGAGCATGCACTTCTGCATATTCTGCGGAACTGTGCTCAACCCGGCCAAAGCAAAACGCGCCGACCGAACATGCGTGAGCTGCGGTCGTTTCGATGAGCTGAATGAGAGCTTCTGTATTCATTGCGGGGCCAATACATCGCAAGGAATTTCGCGCGATTCAATAGAAGTAAGCAGTTTCAGGGACGGCAAGCATACACCGGTGATGACCGCTGCCCGTCAGCCGGCAGCTCAGAGCGTCACCAAGAATAGAGTCCGCGCCGTAAGCGCTCAAGTCGCTCAGGAGCGCTTGCGCTCGCAGGAAAAGACTGCCAAGAAGCCTGCCGGCAGCGCCGTGTGGGCCTGTGCGGGAGCTATTTTCGGGCTGATTCTGGCCGGCTTTGCCTTTCAGTCGGGTGCTCTGGTTCAGGCTGCTCGTTTTTGTTTGCCCGGGCAGGGGCTGGCAATATATACCGAAGTGCCCTGGATAAGCTTGCTGATTGAGAGCGTTGAGGGCAAGGAATTCATTATCGGGCAAACAGGGCCTACAGGCACACTAGTTGTCGATAATCTGCTCAACGATAAGAGTTACCGTCTGCGCATGGAGGGGCACGGTTTCGAAACCGTATATTTTGCCCCCTTCAAATTTGACGCCAAGCGAGCCTCCATCCTTGGCTATCCTCAGAAGATTTCTTTGCCACCTCGACATATTTGACCGTGGTTGCCAGGATCTGGCATTTGTTGGCAATTTAGGGAAAATACATAGAGAGGGGGATTTTCGTCTAGATGAAAGGGGCGGGTCAGGCCGAGAAAGGAAAAGTGTGTGCCAGTTGCAAGCGCGCACTGCCTTCTGGCGCGAAATTTTGCGGCTTCGACGGCACCAGAGTTGATGACCAGGTTGAAAATAGAAACAACGGCTCAAACGACAAGCAATGTTCAAAATGCGGCAAATTCTATCCCAGCTATGCGCAGTTTTGTCCTGCCGACGCCACGAAGCTGGCTGATGTAAAAGCAGAAGCCGTCAAACCAGAAGTCAAGCCGTCTCCTTTCGCGCCGCCTCCTGGTTTTGCTCCGCCGCAGCCCGCCAAACCACAGGCTCCTGAACCGGTGGCTCCTGTTTCTCAAAGTCAGCCGCCTGCTCCATCCCAGGATCTCACCGAGACTGCGCCTCCTATCGATGAAGAGCTGGCGCGCTCCGGTGACTTTGGGCGTAACCAGGCTGAGCCTCGCAAGCCGACGCAATTGGCTGAAAGTTTTGATGATGATAATGCCGGCCTATTCCATAACCTGATTGGCAAGAAAATCGAAGGCAAGTATGAAGTGCAGTCCATCCTCGGAGAGGGCGGCATGGCCATTGTCTATAAGGCTTATCACACCAAAATGGAACGACTGGTCGTGATCAAAGTAATGCAAGGCTGGCTTCTTTCAAATAAGAATGCCGTCGAGCGTTTTGAGCGCGAGAGCAAAACTACGGCAAAACTCGCCCACCCCAATATCGTTACTGTTTTCGACTATGGCGTTTTGAACGGTAAAGAGCCTTATCTGGTCATGGAATACATCAAGGGCGAGTCGCTGGGTGACAAGATTGCTCGTCAGGGCGCCCTGCCTTTTGCTACCGCGGCCGGTATCATTATCCAGATTTGTCGTGGTTTGCAAGAAGCGCATAGTGTCGGGATTATTCACAGAGATCTCAAGCCGGACAATATCCTTTTGCAAGACCGCTCTGATCGCCCGGACTGGGTAAAGATTGTGGACTTTGGCATATCGCATCTTGTGCAGGGCGCCAAGCGTCTGACCAAAACCGGCAAGATGGTTGGAACACCTGAGTATATTGCTCCCGAGCAACTCAAAGATAAGCCTCTCGACATCAGAACCGACCTTTATGCACTCGGCATTATTCTCTACGAAACCTTGACTGGCAGAGTTCCTTTTGAAGGCGAGAGCGCCGAGGGAATTTTAATGAAGCATTTGCTGGAGCCGCCTCCGCCGCTGTCTCTGCACAATGACGATTTTGCAGAGGGCACACCCTTTGATGCGATTATTGCCAAGGCATTAAGAAAAGAACCCGACGAACGTTACCAAACCGCAACAGAATTTCGCCTGGACGTCGAGGAGGCTCTCAACAAGGTATTGTTAAAACGAAACTCCAAGTGATGCTTTCAAGTGGTCGAGGTTAGAGACAGGGATGACAAGAGAGACGGGGCGACAATCCAGAGATGATGACGGAGCGGCCATTCCGCCTTCGGCACTGCCTACTCTTTCCTCCGGATCTGATTTGTCGGCCAGGCAACATTTTGAGAAGGGCTATCAGGAACATCTTTCCGGGCGTCATGAAGAAGCGATTGTTTGCTATGAGAAGGCAATCAATGCCAAATCTATGTACGAAGCTTTCTTCAACATGGGACTCTGCTTGAGAATGGTCGGACGATTGACCGAAGCTGAGGCCGCCCTGGCTCGCTCAGCCAGCTTGAACCGTTTGTACAGGCCGGCTTACAAAGTATTGAGCGAAGTGCAGAAAGCTCTGGGAAAAGAGAGCGAAGCCCAGGTGTCATGGTCCCAATATTCGCGGCTCTAAAAATCTTTGAGAGCAGCCCTCTAGATTCTAGCGAATCGATGTGGCTGCCGACATAGCATTAACCGGCACATCGGCAACGTTCAAGCGTGGCAAACGCTCGGCCGATAGCAATAGTCCGTTGATAAAACGGGGCAGGACTCCCAGATTTGGTTGCTGGGGGTATTTGTCCTCGGGCTGTCTGGCAATTTCTTCACTTACTTCCTGAAGGAGTTTTTGCATTTTTGCTTCCTTTAGTAACTGTTGCTCTTTTTCATAAGCCTGGCAATCTTGTACTGTCACTTTGACGTTCTGAGGGGAGCGGCATGATTCGAAAAGGGCTGGTGTATTTGCGCTGGATGAAGTCGTAAGAGTCCAGGCTGCCGTGTTTACGGAGAACCCGTCATCGACTCTGCGCAAAAGTCTCTCGGCCATGAGAATAGCTTCGGCGCGCGCAGTAAGTATGTTTGTAGCGGCATTAAAACGATTATCAGAAGCGGCAACGAAGTCTCTTGCCTCACCGCAATGCTTCATGATGAGGCTATAGGCAGTCCTTCGAATCTCTCTTTCGACTGCAGGCACGTGATCGAGAGTGACGGTTTGTGCTTCTGCGGAATCGAAATTTACAACCGGGGCAGAGTCAATCTGTGTCTGCTCAATCGTGGCGCGGTGTTTTTCAACCTTTTGCAGAAAAAGTTTCAGCGCTTCGTCAGGCTTGCGGATGGGGCGTAATTGCAGCGTAGGAGCCGAACGACTTGCCCACTGTGTAGGTTGCTCTTCATCCAGTTTAGAAATAAGTGCCGCAACCGAAACCAGGGAAGAGCCTAAGGTCTTTCTGCCACTACGCCCCTGGTCCAGTCGTCCATTTAATGAATCTTCGGGACGAAATTCGACCTTCTCTTTGAAGCATTCGCGACTTTCAAGTGCGGAGAGCCTTGCGGCTGCGAGGTTTGCGCTGGTAAACATAGAATCTGGTCCGTAGTAAGCGGAAATCAATCTGGCATCACTAATTTAGATGAGGCAACGTGAAGTTCACGTAAACAAGGACATTATCCGGAAAGATAATTGCAAAGGCATATCGATGAAGGGAGGCTAGCAAAGTCAGCTTCTCGGCCGTCAAAAAAGGGGGCTCTCAGAATAGCGAAATTTCGATCTCTCACCCAAAGGCGATTTCGCTTGTTTAGAACCAGGCAGACCCGTGAATTATGGCTCGGCGCGAGAAGCAGATCAGCTAGGTGCTCCCCAAACCATTTGCAATTCTGAAAGCTGACGTTTTAGTTCGTTTTTTAGGCGTTTGTCGTTGGTAATATTCGCCTCAGAAGAGATCTGCCACCATCTTCGGTGCGCAATCTTCTTGGACTTTATAGCCTCATCTTCGCATAGTGCGAAAAGACGGTCGAGTAGCCTTCTAGCTTCTTCTTCTTCGTCTTCACTCTCATAGGTCTTTATCTGGCTGAAGAAACTCTCGAAATCCTCTGGCTTTGTAGTGCTGCGATTGTCCGCCAGGCACCATCTCAAGGAAAGAGCAATGGCGGGATGCAAGCGTCGCAATTCAGCTCTGTAGACGTCGGAGCGACGATTCGCTTGCTCAGGATAGAACTCCACAATTCCCGAATTGGGCCATGGTGCAGCCGAGTCCATGGGTATCTCGTTACCTTCCTCATATATGAGGAAATAGCCTGGGAAAGAAGCTATCAGTAGGTTGTACAAATCATCTCGCAAATGGCACCAAGCATCTGCAGAAAGGTGATGGCTAAGAACGCTCGCCGCTCCGGCAAAAGCCGTGTCAATAGTCTTTATAGATTCCAAAACACGATGAAGATTGGGAAGGTCCCCTGTGCTGCGCAAATGACGCCAATAAGCGCTTATATCCTCAAGCGTCATTGTGTTTCGTCTTTCGCTGCCAGTCATAGTAAAAGCCTCCAGACCCCAATAATATTTACCCTTTACAAGCTTGCGCCAAACCTATGCAGTGTCTCAGGGTTTGTCATCCGTACGACGCTTGCCAAGGTGCAAGATTTTAAGCATTAGCGATTTGTAGGTCCAGAAAAAAGTCCGTTAACGGTCTGTTTTCTGAAAGGTCCAAGCAGCTAGGGTTTTGGGGATGGGGTTACTGGTCAATGCGGAATCTGTAGCCAATTCTCATTTCTGTGTGAATCAGGCGAGGACGTTCTGGATGCGTTTCAATCTTATTTCTTAAATTCGCGATGTGTACGCGTAGCGTGTGATGATCTTCGCTGTATTCCGGTCCCCAAACTTTGGTCAACAATTGTCTGTGAGTCAAAACGCGATTGGGCTGAAGGATCATGTATTTGAGCAGGTCATATTCCTTGGGCGTGAGATGTACTTCGCTGTCGTCAATGGAAACCAATCTCTTTGCCATGTCGACAAACAGACCCTGGTAACTGAAAGTTGATTCTGCTTCTTTTTCCTCCGTATTTGCCCGCCGCAGGACAGCTCGCATGCGGGCCAATAATTCACCTAGCCCGAAAGGCTTGACCAGATAGTCATCTGCACCTAAATCCAGAGCTTTGATTTTCTCTTCTTCGCCCTCTCTTACAGTCAATACAATTACAGGTATTTTCGACCACTCTCGCAGTTGCTTCAAAACGGTAAAACCATCAGTGCCGGGAAGAGCCAAGTCCAAAATCAAAAGATCTGGAATTTTCAATGCGGCGGTGTCTAGCCCCTCTTCGCCGTTAGCAGCAAGCATGACTTCATAACCATTATGTTCGAGACCAGCGCGCAGTGCTCTTCTTATCTGGGGCTCGTCATCAATTACTAGAACTTTCATTTTCAGTGCTTCCGCTTTGTTTGATTGTAGGTTCGATCACATTATCCAAATTCATCTGAAAAACGGCACCGCCACCCTCTCTTTGATTGGCGGTCAGATTGCCACCATTGGCCTCGACTAGTCCTTTGCAGACTGCCAAGCCGATGCCTAAACCGGGAATATTGCTCTCAACGAGCGGCTCGGCTCTATAGAATTTTTCGAAGATGCGCAATTCTTCGCCTTTTGGCAAGCCAACTCCTCGATCAGAGATCTTGAACTGAATCTGCTTATCCAGATCGCATACTTCTACTTCTATCTCTTTGTCTGAGGGGGAGTATTTGAGCGCATTCTCCAGGAGATTGCGCAGGACTTGCTCGATTTGCACGGGATCGACAAAAATGTCTTTGAGATTTTCTTCTAGTTGCAATTTTATGCGTTCATTCTCTTCATCATTGAATGAACTGAGTACCGAACTCATCAATTCAGAAACTGAAGTTGCTTCTCGACGGGGTTTCCATGCCCCTCCTTCGAGTTTGGAAAGATTGAGAATATTGCCCACCAGTTTATTCAGTCGATCGGTTTCCATGTCTGCTGCTTCCAGAAGATTTTTCTGCAATTCTGGATCCCAGGGAGTTGCACCATCGAGAAGCGCACTCACTGAAGCTTTTATGGTAGTCAGGGGACTGCGAAAATCGTGTGAGACCATGGCCAGAAGCGCTGTTTTTAAAGCGTCAGCCTCGATCAGTGCGCTCGCTTTCGACTCTGCTTTGAGCAGGCGATCGCGCTCCAGCAATGCAGCAATATGATTGACTAATGATTCTACTAAGCGAATCTCTTCGTATTGCAGGGTTCGCTCCGGCCTGAGAGTAAGCATGACGCTGCCCAGTCTTGTATCTTCCAGAAGTACAGGAAATGTTTGAAGAAGGCGAGGACCGCTGCGAGTGTTTTTGCTTGATGTTTCGCCGGACTGCTTCAATGCTGGATTTTCCGAAACATTATCTCCAGCCAGTTTTAAGGTCGCTGATTCTATCGGTTCGATATTTGAGATAAGTTCCATCACTTTGCCTAAAGCTATTTCTCTCTCCGGCTCGGATGCCACCGCCCAACTGGCCTCGGCAAGAATTTCCATTTCCGAGCGGCGGGATTCCGCTTCTTCTGCACGCGCTTTGAGAAGCGCCGTCAATTGTCCGATGACCAGCGCCGTTATTAAGAATACTGCCAGGGCTATACACTCCGAACTGGCATCTAACTGAATCGGTTCGACAAGGCACAGATTAAAGGCGATGAAACCGCAGATAGACGAGACAAGCGCTGGAATGCGTCCCAGATAAGAACCACATAGAACTACGACCAGCAAATAGAGAAGAGAAACATTCACGAGCCTGGTCGAAACGTGAGAAAGAGAAATTAGGCAGCTCATCAAACCGATGCCTGCAATTGAGATAAGCGAAGCCCAAGGCTCGCGTTGCCAAAATCGGTCTCTACCGACTTTCGTTGCTATGTTTCGTCCTATGACTTTGTCGACGCCGTGAGTTGTTGTCCTGACGGTGTTTTCGGAATCTTGACGGAAGCTTGATATGTCCAAGGCCATCTTTGACACCAGCTTGAAAGCCCCTGTGTAAATCTTATCGTGTCGTTGCTCGATTGACCTTTACTAAAGCACGTTCAGGTTAACACGCAGAGCATCGGTGAGCAAATTATTGAATGCGACCGAAAACAGAATCATCTAGATAACAAGGTTTTGCAAAAACCACTTGCACGTACCTGCAAGTGGCGCACTCGGTCCCTGGGCTGGTTGGGAGTCATCGCTTGAGAATTGAGTAGTTCCACTCTCAAACATTTCTTCCAGCCAACTCCGGGGGACCAAGCACGGTTCCGTCCGATTGGTTTGGGTCAAGGATAAACAAAACAAATGAAATTCAAACTGGAAAACCGGCGCGAAATACATGACAAAAAAGGTCTAGAAGAATATGCAAAACAACATGAATCTGTGAAGGAAAAACCAGTATCGAAAATAGCCGCTTTGCAGAGCAGTTATCCTAAATTCACTATTCCGGATAACGGTGCTCATAAAGTCGTAGACATTGCGCCACAGGCTGCAGTGCCCCTGAAAAATATGCTTGCTTCGCTCAAAGATTTGCGCAAGGCAGACGCAGTTTCCGTCGAGTTGACTGCGGAAAAAGAAATAATCAAGATCACGGCGCGGCAAACCGCTGGTGGCTATGTTCTCTCATTTGATCCAAATTCGATGACAATTGCCTCTAATTACTCTGACCGCAAATCAACAGCCATCACTCCTGATACAAAAATTGTTTGCGCCAATTCCAATTTTCTTAGCTGTTGCAGAGCATATTTTGCGCGCTTATTCAGTCGTTTAAGGGGACCCTCCACCGGCGGCTTCTAGACGAGCTGCCGTAGTCCCGACCCCAGGTCAGCAGGCGATCGCAATTTGCGGTCGCTTGTTGATTTTTGCTGTAACTTTCTACTGAGGTGGTAAGAAGTGTTATGTGGCTCGATCGAGGACAGCTATGAAAATTCTGAGAAACTGCACGCTTTTGTCGATTACTTCTTTCCTCTTCATGGCAGGTGCGGCGCCTCAAGCGGGAGCTGCGGGGGGTGCGGATACTGCTGACGAAACGGCTGCCGAAAAAGCGGCTTTGCCGTGGCTTGCTCTGGTCGACCAGGCGAAGTATTCCCAGAGTTGGGCAGAAGCCTCGGATTATTTCAAATCAATGCTCAGCAAGGCTCAGTGGGAGAAACAAGTGAAAGCGGCGCGCGCGCCGATGGGAAAGTTAATCTCCCGAGCGGTCAAGTCGAAGCAATTTTCCAAATCTTTGCCGGGGGCGCCGGACGGCGAATATGTAGTAATTCAATTTGAGACCCGGTTTGAGGGTAAGTCACAAGCTATAGAAACCATCACCCCTCAGAAGGAAAAAGACGGTAACTGGCGAGTCTGCGGCTATTACATCCGTTGAAATTACCTAAATAGAACTCTGATTACTATTTAAGCTCAACCAGAATTTGTGGATGAGAGGCTGGGACTCGCCAATTTAGCACTCCTTTCTGAGTAAGCCGTGCGTAAAGATCCTCTCTGCTTTCTATTAGAAACTTATCTTGTGCGGTTATAATCCGCCAAAGGCGCCAAGGCGCTCAATTTGTTTTGTCTGGAATTGAGTATCGGAAACCTGAAAAATGATCATAGTCAACGAAGTTACCAAAGGTTTTGGTTCAAGGACGCTTTTTGACAATGTGTCCGTCAAATTTAGTCCTGGTTTCAGATACGGTTTGACCGGTCCGAATGGCGCCGGCAAGTCCACTTTCATGAAGATCCTCACCGGTGAAGTCGAGCCGACCAACAACGGAACAGTCAGCCGACCATCAAGAGTCGGTGTGCTCAAACAAGACCAGTTCGCGTATGACAAAGAGCGCATAATCGATACCGTTATCATGGGCAATGAAGCTTTATGGGGCGCCTTTAAAGAGCGTGAAGACCTTTGTAATTTGACGGAACTCACTGAAGAGCAAATGCTCCGGTTGGGTGACCTAGAGTCGATCATTGCCGACGAAAACGGCTATACCGCAGAATTCGAAGCCGCCGAAATACTGCGGGGCATCGGACTTCCGGATGATCAGCACGAGAATTTGATGAGCACCCTGCCGACTGATTATAAGTTTCGAGTTCTACTAGCGCAGGCGCTTTTTGCTGGTCCGCAAGCACTGCTTCTCGATGAACCTACAAACCACCTTGATCTTGAATCCATCCACTGGCTGGAAGAATTTCTGGCTGAGTATGAGGGAGTGCTGATAGTAATTTCGCACGATCGTCATTTTTTGAATTCAGTTTGCACGCACATCGCCGATATTGATTACGACACGATTATTGTCTATCCGGGCAATTATGATGACATGGTCGAGCACAAGCTTCAGGCGCGTCAATCAATCGAAGCCGACAATCGAGAAAAGGCCAAAAAGATAGCCCAGCTGCAGGAATTCGTTTCCCGCTTTGCCGCTGGTCAACGTTCCAGCCAGGTGCAATCGAGAAAGAAAGAGATTGCGCGACTGGCGCCGCAAGAATTGAAAAAGTCCAATATTCAACGGCCTTATATCCGGTTTGAGCAAGAAAAACCGCTTGGGCGTGAGATACTGCGAGCCGAAGGGCTGACAAAGTCTTTTGACGGCAATACCCTTTTCAAAGATTTTCGCCTCGATGTATATCGCGGGGACAAAATCGCCATCATCGGTGCGAACGGGGTGGGCAAAACAACACTGCTTCGCTGTTTGATTGGTGAGATCGAGCCTGACAGCGGCAGTGTCAAATGGGGAGACAATGCCTCCTGGAGCTATTATCCGCAGGATTTCCATCAAGATATCCCTGAGCATACAACCGCCTATGATTGGCTCATGACCTACATGACTGACGAAGGCCATCAATTTGTCCGCGGCGTGCTCGGACGAATGCTTTTCTCCGGTGATGAAGCGCAAAAATCCACCGATGCATTGTCAGGCGGCGAGGCTGCTCGCTTGTTGATGGCTCGCATGATGATGCAGAAAAATCCCATCCTTGTTTTCGACGAACCGACCAATCATCTCGACCTCGAGGCCGTGAATGCGCTTGGTGAAGGTCTATCAGTCTTCCCAGGGACGGTTTTTGTGGTTTCTCACGACCGAGACTTGATTACGGATGTAGCAACCCGAATCGTTTCTTTCACACCCCAGGGTATTGTCGATTTCAACGGAACCTATCCGGAATACCTGGAAACACACAAATTCAAAGAGTACAGCCGCGCCGGCAAACGCTAGCACCGACTCAATTTCCGGAACCTCGCCTTAGGTCGCTTGGAAAAAAGACCGTTAACGGACTTTTTTCTACCAATGTTTGGTGCTGAAATTTTTGAGCTTTTCAAGCGGTTTGGCGCCAAATGACATCCAGGTCTGCTGTTTTACTGATTTCTGTAGTGGACGTTGCACTGAGGAGTAGCTTGAGTGGCTGCAAATGTACCGATTGGTGAAAGGATCCATAATGGCGAGCTTCCAGTCGCTGGCACTGAGCGACAGAGTTTGCTTAAAATGCACTAGATACGATGAACGGTATCAATGAAAAATTTCGAGGTTGCGTGTGAGACATTCTATTGAGCCATTTCAGCGAAGGACAATTATTGCTGCGGCTGCTTCATTGGCAATGCTTTCCAATTGCGCGCAAATTTCGCCTGCTGTAGGTGCTCCCAGTCAGGCTCCGACAATAACCAAAATCCCAGGACAGCCACAAGAGCCTTCATCCCAGCAACAAGAACGGATTGTTCAGCTGGAGAATGCTCTGGAAAAAGCACGTAAAGGCAAAGGCGAAGCTGAAGCCGATGCTCTTTATCAGCTCGGGCAATACTTGTTTTCAATTTCTGAGATAAGTAAGGCCGAGGGCTATTTTCGTCAGTCTATGGCGATTGAGGAGAAGCTTCATCGCCAGGAGCAGTCATTGCAGGTGCGTATTGCTCTGGCTCATTTGATGATGGCTCAGAAGCGAACGGACGAAGCTCTGTCTATGTATAAGGATGCTCTAGATGTAGCTAACAAGAATAAGAATGGCGAACAAATAGCCAGCGTACTGGACAATATGGCGTCTTGTTTGCTTCTTTCCGGCGATTTTGACCAAGCCGAAAAATTGCTTGTGCAATCCATGGACTCGAGCACCTCTTCTCTTGTTAAGGCAAATGCTCTAATAAATTTGGCAGCAGTAGCGGCAGCACGCCGCAATAACCAATTAGCGCTCGAGCGTTCACAGAAGGCGATTGAATTGGCGTCAGGTTCGGAAGAACTGCGCACCATTGGCCTTGCCTACAGGCAGAAGGGCAGAGCCTATGCCAATATGGGTGATTATGAAAATGCCATTCTCGCCTATAGGGAAGCCGCCAGGAATTTTGAAGAGGATGTGGAGACATTATTGCAGGCGCAGGTGCTGCTTAGTATAGGACAGTTGCAACTGGCATCCCGCCAGCCACTAGAGGCAAAAATAGAACTGAAGAAGGCAATAGAAATCGCTCGCGGTGAAAATGATTGGCATTTACTGACTGAGTGTTTGATTGCTCTGGGTGCTGCAGAAGCCGATACGGCTGATTTTGCTGCTGCTCGCAATTGGCACAGCGAGGCCTCGAAACTGGCTCAGTCGAATAACAATAAGCGTGGACAATATCTTGCCTCTGCTGAAGAGGGCTTCGATTATCTTTTGGAAGGAAAGGTTGAAAAAGCTCTCGATAGATTTTTAGAGGCCAATTCACTAATTTCCAGGTCGCAACCAGGCAGCGCCAAGGAACATGCGGCAATATTGCGCGACCTGGGCTTATGCTACCGGTCGCTTGGACAGATGGATGCTGCGACAAAATACTATCTCGAATCCGCTCAGCTTTTTGAATCTGTGGGTGATGTCGAAAACCAGGCGTTACTGACTAATAGTGTTGCTGTTGTCCATCTGGATATGGGACGCCGCGCCGATTTCGAAAGGGAGTTCGAACTTGCTCGCTCTCTTGCAGCACAGAGCAAAAATCGCGCGGTTATTGCTTGTCTGGCATTCAACAAAGCTCAATTCGACTTTATGGAACGCAAATACGAACTAGCATTGCAGTCATACAATGAGGCGATTCAAGCGGCTCGTGCGGCTAAAGACAAGAAGACGGAATGTATGTCATTGAGCGGTCTGGGCTTCACTCATCTGGCTCAAAAAAATGCTGTTGCCGCCAAAGAGTGTTTTCTGAGCGCTGCCAAGCTTGCCGATGTACAAGGTCTATTCGAGGCGCGTTGGGACGTGGCGCTTGGATTAGGCAAAACGCTAAGAGTACTTGGACAGAACGAAGAAGCCGAAGTCCAGCTCAAGAAGGCGGTTGGGTTGGTGGAAAAGGAGCGAACTTATCTATCGCGCGATACGTTTAAAACATTCAGTCTGGACTTAAGACAAGAATGCTTTCTTGAGTTGATTGACCTTTATGCCTCAACTGGACGTGGCGATCTTGCTCTCGAGCAAGCAGAAAAAAGCAGAGCCAGAGCCTTTCTTGACCTGTTAGCCGGCAGAGTCAGCCGCGGGTCTGCAGATACTGTCGCTCTAATAATCGATGATGCAGGCGCGAAAAAAACATTGGTCTCCTCTTCTCCGCTGGTGGCAATGGCCGAAAATTCGCAGGACTCGGCTGTAAGAGGAGTAAATATAGTCCCCCGGGCCTCCACTCTTGTTGAGTCATCTGCATACAGTCCTGTCAATGCAGCGCCTCCCTCTCTGGGCGAAATAGTCGAACTCGTAAAGCGGCACAAAAGTCATGTAGTTGAATATTGCATTCTTAAAGACAAGCTGCTTATCTGGGTGATCAGCCCTTCCGGCGAGATAAAATTGGCACCGCCTGTGGTGATTAGTTCTTTTGAGCTGAAGAAAAAGATTCTCGAGACTCATAATTCAATTGCTCAGTCGACAAAACTGCCCAAAGATTTGGTTGCGCAGGACAAAACTCGCGAGATTTTGCTTAAGGAGCTCCATTCGATACTGATTCAGCCGATTGAGAGTTATCTGCCCGAATCCTCTGAAAGCATTGTTACTTTCGTCCCTCATGGTGCGCTTTTCTCTGTGCCTTTTGCGGCGCTCGTTTCCAGTAAAGGGAAATATCTCGTAGAAGAGCGCACGCTCAGCTACTTGCCGGCAATAGGTGTTTTGAGAGCAACTGAAAAAATCGCCGCGGAAACGGATCGTTGCCCTGACAATACTTTGCTGGCTTTTGGCAATCCAATTACAAAAGTGATTGCATTCCTGGGTACTCTTCCTTTCGCTGAAAAAGAAGTGAAAAAGATAGCTGCCTTGTTCGGCGATGGAAAAGCCACAATTGAGGTGGGAGCACAGGCTACAAAGTCAGCTTATCGAAGTTTGTCTCCTAAAAACTCAGTCATACACCTGGCTACTCACGGTCTGATTTCGGAAGAACGTCCGATGGAGTCCGCTCTGGTACTAGCGCCGGACGGCTCCGACGATGGGCTGCTCACGGTTAAGGATATTTTGAGCATGCCGCCATTGAAAGCAAAAATGGTCGTGCTTTCAGCCTGTCAGACCGGACGTGGGAAGATTACCGGCGATGGCGTCGTGGGCTTGTCCCGCGCTTTCATAATTGCCGGGGCACCGTCTGTGGTGGTAAGTCAGTGGAACGTAGACGACGTTATGACCGAATATCAAATGGGCGAATTCTACAAATCTTTTCTTTCCGGAAAGTCGAAAGTCGCTGCTCTTCGCGAGGCACAGGTCAAAACAATCAACTTCATGGATAGATTGCTTTCAACTCCGGGCTCAGCCTCTTCTAGTCGTCCAAATCCAAGGCTATGGGCCGCTTTTCAGCTGATAGGCGACACCAACTGAACAAGGCGATTTGATATCGCCTCTTCTATTTCGATGCTAGCTTGGTCGGAAAAATTGCCGGTTTAGAAACTTCAGCTCGCAATCCGCCATAAAGCCTGAAATTGAAACCCGCCAGACCAGGGCTGGAATTGGCTCCCATATTAAAAATTGGCTCGGCGCGAACAAAAGCAGAAAGCGGAATATTCCGGTGTAGTTGCCTGGCTATTTCACCAGTCAGTACGAACACCTGGTTATTATTGCCGCCTCTGAGATTGCTGTTGCCAAAATTGGTCAAGAAAGTGCAATCTGTTGTTATCAGCCAGGGGCTCTTTCTGAGCACATAACCGACTGAATAGAATTGGTCGAATTCCTGAAAGCGATCGAGCATTTTTTGAAAACGCACCTGCCCCATTACACTACCGTAAACCGCACCATGTTGCCCAACGCGGCGCACCACAACGGCGGAGGGAATGATGTCGGAAAGAGGAGGTGTGCTGGCATTCTGTAAATTGAAGAACAATTCTCTGCAGAAAAGACCTGCAGTCATGGTCGTCTTATCGTTGAGAGTAAAGTCGTGGTCCGCACGCAATCCAACCGAGTATATGTTGCGGCTCAACTGGGTGTCTCTGCTTGCATACTGGTCGCGGAAAAAGAAGAAATTGCTAGCCACACGGGTTTTTCTGGTCAGTGCATAGCCCACCGTCAGGTTGGGTAGCACACGATAGACCATGTCCGCTTGCGGATTCCTGGAAGTCTGGAAAACGTTGGTCTCTAATCTGAGCGAATTTTCGCAAACTCCGGAGAAAAACATCCTGGCAGGCAATCGATAGAGCATTCTCGCTTTATAAGAATCGAAATTACTGAAAGCGGCACCACGCTCGGGGATTCTAATCGGCGTCAAGTCCAATTGCTGCGTCTCGTCTGGCTTCGAAACCGACTGAGCGATTGACGCAGGCATAAGAGGATCGTCCGTACTCACAGGAACACCGGCGAATTTGTTGTTCTCATTAGAATTGGAATTGGAATTGACGCCGTTCTGCAGCCTCAGCGTTTCCAATGATTTCTTTTGCTGTTCGTCTAGATTGGGCTCGCTTATTGCCTGCTCAGCTGCTGCTGCACTTGTGGCATCAGTATTGATGATGGAATTGGAAATATTGGCTTGCACCGCCGGTGACACCGGGGACGGCAGAGGACCTCTTAAAGAATCAAAGCTGCCTTCAAGAGCCAGAGCCGGCGCAGAGTGCAAAAGCGATAAACACGATAAGGTACCTGCCAGACCGGCAAGAAGATAAGCTTTCGAGATTTTGAAATTCTCTTGTGGCACTGAATAAAGTCGTAAATTTGGCAAGAGCAACTCGGTTGCCAACATGAGGGCACTCTGATGTCATCTGGATTATAGCTAACCTTTTAGATGCCGCGATGACCGTGGACTTAGCGGTTTTGCTCGTTAATCGCGTCTTTTTCAGAAAGAACGGCTCCTAGCCCCTGCCACCATTGACGGTGAGATATCTCTTATGCCTGTTTACTTCAAGTAAGGCTTGTTTTCAAGTGGCGCTCTGGTCTGCGACAATCGAAGATCGCAGTTAAATTGGGGAATTGAAGATGGCACCCGCCAAAACAGGAAAAGAAAAAAAGTCGCATAAAACCAGCAAAACACCAGAAGCGACCAAATCTCTTCGCAAGGTGCCGGCGGACGGCAGAGATCCGGCTATTCGAGTCATCCTTCTGCCTCGTGATACCAATAAGCACGGCACTATATTCGGAGGAGTCATTCTCAGCTATATCGACCTTGCCGGTGCTGCAGCAGTCAGTCGCGTCACGGCACAACGTATTGTCACTGTGGCTATCAAAGAAGTGGTCTTTCATGCCCCTGTCCTGGTTGGCGAAGCTGTCAGCTTCTACACTGAGGTGACCAGAATCGGCACGACATCTGTGACCGTACACGTGGATGTCGAGTCAATGAGAGGCGACCGGCGAGTGGCTGTGACGGAAGCGGACATTACATTTGTTTGTGTGGATAAAGATGGCAAGCCAGTCCCTGTTGAAAGAATCAAGCACCGCAGCAAAAAATAGGGCTGGAAAATCACAGTTCTAATCGCTCAGTCCGGCTATCATATGCACTGTTTCAACCAACAAGCGGCCAGAATATGATGACAACCGAAAGCGAAACTCAAGCGAAAGCAGTACAAGAAAGAATCAGGCTTTACTTGGGCACCGGCTGCGGTAAGAGTACAGCTACTTTCGGAGTGATGCTGAGGGCGCTGAGCAGAGGAAAAAACGTAACTCTCGCCTTCTTTGACAAACTGGAAGAAAATTCCAGCGAAGGCGCTGCTCTTAGAATCCTTTCAAATGTAGAGACTCCCGGCTTCGGCAAGTTGAGGGTCAAATACTCAGGCATAAACCGTATCGGCGCAGGACCGAAAGGCAGCTTTCGTCTCTATAGTTCCCCCAATGGAATTCTGCCCGAAGATAAAGAAGAAGCCCTGGCCGGTTTGAATTTCGTTGCGGAGGCTCTCAAACGGGGCGACGATATCGTGATCGGCGATGAAATTCTCGATGTTGCTCGCGTCGGGCTCGTCGACTGGGATTCGGTAAAAGCAACTTTCGAGCACAGAAAAGACCCTACTGTTCTCGTTTTGACGGGCAGGCGTGCACCTGATTGGCTCATGGAGCAAGCGACGACTATCTCGACGACGACGCAGTTGCGTCACCACGGAAAAGCCATAGAAGGAATGGACTGCTGAATCCAGCAGTCCATTCCTAAATTCGATAGATAAGTTCGGTTCAGTCGGCTCTAGTGCTTCTTCAGAGAAACCGTCTTATGAGTCGGCTGTGTACTTACTTCTTTTTTCAGCACTTCCATGGCTTTGGCAAGTTGAACATCTTTGCCGTCAGTCGGTGAGCGCTTGAAATTGGAATAAGTAACGTCAATCCACCAGGGACCGCGACCTTTCGTGTAATCGTCGTCTTTGAGTACGACTTCACAGTCCTTATCCGGGCTGATGCCTTGTTTGTGAATGTCGACATCATTAGGAGTCAGGTAGCGGGCAATAGTGACATTGATGCCGGAACCGTCGTCCAATTTGTTGATCGACTGTACGAGACCTTTGCCGAATGTCTTCTGTCCTACCAGCTTGGCTCGTTCATTGTCATGCAGCGCACCGGAGAGGATTTCCGATGCCGAAGCACTGCCCTGGTTGATCAAAACTACAATCGGTTGTTTTGTAATCGGGCTGTTTTGCGCCTCTGTCTTGGCCTTGTAACCTTCGCTATCGATAGTACTGACGATGGTGCCGTGGTCCAAGAACATATTGGCGATGTCGATGGCATTCGAGAGCAATCCACCAGGGTTGTTTCTCAAATCGATAATCAGTCCATCGGTCGTGCTCAATTTCTTGAGAGCTTGCCTCATCTCTGTGTTGGCTTTCTGCGAGATGAAACTGTCGAGGCGAATGTATCCGAGATTGCCGGGCAAAACTTCGCAACTGGCAACTGCCTTGATTGGAATCTCAGCTCGCTTGAGCGACACCTTGCGTCTGTCTTCCTTCTTGTCGTTCTTGCGCAAGAAGGTGATGCTGACGATCGAATTAATTTCGCCGCGAATCTGTTTTACAACTTGATCGAGTGACTGACCCTTGACCGGCTTAGAATCGACTTCAAGAATTTCATCACCAGGGTGCACTCCGGCGTTGAAAGCGGGCGTTCCTTCAATCGGCGCTATCACCACAACTTTATGCTCTTTGTTCATGCCTAGCTGCATGCCGACACCGAACAAATGCGCTTCTATCTGCGATTTTTCTTCATCGAAAGAGTCACGGTCGAGAAAACGGGTATACGGATCAGCCAGACTGGCCAGCATTGTTTCTATGGCTTTGTGAGCATCTTCTGATGTCTTCAGCTTGCCGTCGTAGTGATGCTCCCAGCGATTCCAGTCCTGAGTGTTGAAACCTTGCTCGTAAAAATTGTCTTTGAGCAATTTCCAGGCTTTTGCATATAGAACCTGCGGCGGCACATTGCGATTGAATTCGCTCAAGGCTGGAGAAGCCTTTAGTTCTGATGTGTCAGCAATCAAGATCTGAGGAGGTTGAGTCTTGCTGCCGCCAGTCAATAGCCAGCACTGGACAGCGAAAAATAGCAAACACAAAACCAATGGAATACCGATACGAGCTACTCTTCTCTGTTCCACTGACGCAGTTACCCCTTTGAAGTTCTCTACTACTGATATTAGATCATGGCGAGTAAACCCGCCAAAGCTCTGTGAATTAAAGCAAATCTCGGCCTGAAAAGTGGAGCTGGAGATCCTGTCCTGCAAGCTTCGCCGAGTAAGCCTATTGACTGGCACGGTCCAGGAAGGTTTCAAGTCGGCAACTTGGGAAGGGTGCCTCATTGTGCCTTCTATAACATTTTAACAAAATCTTATTTTAGCTCTCGCCTTGCCAATAGTCGATAGCTTTTTACCCAGGATCTCCATGGATCAAGTGTACGTTAACTCTTTGGGGTTTAACTTCAAGAGCCAAGTGACCTAACATTGTGCCTGATTGTTAGTGAAATACCCGGTAGTCAATAGGTCAAGCGTCTCCCAAATGGTCTCGCCCGCGTATGCTGAGAGGGTTGAAAGCAAACCCGCTAATGAGTCACTTGTATCGCCGCACCCTATGCAAGTGGTAGAAAAGAACGAATCGGCATCCGACGTGAACAGCACGCAGTTGAAATCATTACCAATTATTGGCGGTCTGGCTAATCTAGCCAAAAAGATCAATTTGTCGAAGCAGGACAAGCTCAAATTGAAGCTTTCCTTCAGCGCGCTTATGTTTGCCAGCCTGTTTATTTTCGGCAAGGTAGACCTTTCGAAAAGCTGGGAAGTAGCGCTCCAGTCAAACGGCTGGTATTTGACTGCTGCCGTTGCCCTCTTTCTAGGCTCAGTAGCCATTAACGCCAAGCGCTGGCAGCTCCTTGCCGACGCTGTCGCGCTCCACAAGCCTTTCATGGCTCTCCTGCAATACTGCTATGTGGGGCTTTTCTTCAATCTGTTTTTGCCATCCACCGTCGGGGGCGACTTCTCCCGCGGTTACTACCTGTCAAAAGGTACAGGTAAGTACAAGAGTGCGTTCTATTCCGTTCTTGCCGACCGCACTGTCGGTATCGCTGTACTTTTTCTCTTTGCCACGGCCGGAATTCTTGCCGGTCCGGCCGGACATTTGCCCTGGAAACTGAAACTGCCGATATTGCTCGGCACTGCAGGTATCTTTATCGTTCTTCCATTTGCCCCCAAGCTCTGTCATATGCTTCTGGGACCGGAAAACAAGATAACCAGGCGCTTTGAGAATTCTGCTGCCAAGGTCTACTGGCACGATAAGAAATTGGTTTTGGCTGCGCTCTTTCTTTCCGTGGTTTTGCAGCTCGTGATTGTGCTTTGCCACTTAACCATCGGACTGGCTCTTGGGCTGACACAAATTCCCATCTGGTACTACTTCGTTTTCTATCCCTGCGTGGCAGTTCTAGGTTTTGTCACCCCCAGCTTCAACGGCATCGGCATCCGTGAGTGGGCTTACACCTACTTTCTCACTTTCATCGGCGTCGATAACTCGCATGCGCTTACATATGCGATGATGTGGCTGGCTCTAACCACTCTCAGTAGCTTGGTCGGCGGGGTTGTCTATTTTGCCGGACACCTGCAAATCTCCAAGGAAGAGAGAGAAGAGTTCGAGCACGTTCAGGAAGAGGATGCTGAAACAGCCTGACCTCTAACATCCGTCTCTGCTCTCATTGAGGAGAACGCATGAGAAGCAAAGTCGAGTTCGCGCGCAGCTGTCATCCTCTGGAAAACCCGCTGGTGAAGCAGGTTCTCGAACATGCAAAACAGTGCAGCGTATCTACTTATATAGTCGGCGGCTACGTTCGCGACAGCATAATTTCCCATGACAACCAGGGCATTTCTCCTGCCGAACCGAAAAGCAGTTCTCGCAAAAGAGACCTCGATTTCGCGGTTGCAGGCGGTGCTGCCTTCAATTTTGCACAGCTCATCGCGCTAGAGATGAACGGGCACTTCGTTCCTCTTGACGAGGAGAATGACACGGCTCGCGTTGTTTTCGACGACGGCAACATCCTCGATTTTGCCGGTTGCGTCGGAGGCAGTATCGAGTCCGATTTGGCCAGGCGGGACTTCACCGTCAATGCGCTGGCTTGGGACAGTCACTACCCCGATCAGGTCCTCGACCTGGCCGGCGGACTGAAAGACCTCTCGGACAGGACACTTCGAGCTGTTTCGCGGCAGACATTTGTTGATGATCCATTGAGAGTTCTTAGAACATTCCGGTTTGCCAATCAGCTCAAGGCTCAAATTGAGCCGGGCACGCTCTTCTGGGTGAAAGAGCTGGTTCAGGGGCTTGATTCTGTCGCACCGGAGCGGATCAATTTTGAATTGTTCGAGGCTCTCTCCGGTCCCACTGCCGGTCATCTCACTAATCAGCTAGCCGATTGCGGTGTGCTCGAGGTGATCTTTCCTGAGCTGACAGACTGCCGCCGGGTTACGCCCAATTCTTATCATCATCTTGGCTTGTTCGAGCACAGCATTATTACTGTCAGCGAGCTGGACGCGCGCTTGCCGGAACTGCCTGAATGGATGCACAAAAGCGCCAGTCGTGACCTCTCTTCCGGCATCAGCAGGCTTTCTGCGACTCGGCTGGCTTGTATTCTGCACGATATCGGCAAACCCGGCACCTGGGAAGTGACTCCGGAAGGCAAACATACATTTGTAGCTCACGACAAACTGGGTGGAGAAATGACCGCTCTCATCGCCGCCCGGATGCGCTGGTCGAGACCGGTAGAACGTCTGATTACTCGCCTGGTCGAGTTGCACCTGCGTCCTGGACAGCTATTTCATCAAGGTCCACCGACAGCCAAGGCGGTCAACCGCTTTTATCGCAATGTAGGCGAGGATGTGCCCGAGCTGATGATGGTCGCTTTTGCCGATCTGGGCGCAACGCGCGGAGCCGGATTATGCGGCGACAACCGAGAAAATCTGGAAAAGGGTCTCCTTTCCCTCATGAATGGCTATCAGGTCTTCCAAGAAGAGGTTGTCACGCTCAAGCCGCTCATTGGTGGTCATGACATCATGCGGCTTCTCAACCTTAATTCAGGCCCTGTAGTAGGCGAACTTTTGAAAGCGCTGGAAGAAGCCAGAGATTTGAAGGAAGTCGTAGATCGCGGACAGGCTGAGGCTTTCGTCAAAGATCTCTACACCCGAAAGTATTCCAAATAACCTTTTTAGGCTTGGCAACTATTAAGTGGTGTTAAACAAAAAATTTCCGGGCATAAGATTCTCGGTGAGACAGAACCGACTTTTGGTTCTTGAAGCCAGTAACTATAGCGGTTTCCAAGGGTTGAGCAGTAAAGAGCTGAACCAGCGAACAAACGCATACCGCGGGTCGGGATCACACATGCAGGTGACAGTATGAATACCAGGGCAGATAAACTCCGGAACTACACAATCATCGCCAGATTGGACGATGCCATTCCGCTGAACACCGAAGAGTGGGTTACTGTGGAGCGCCTGCTTAATCAAATCAGCGAATTCGTGCCGATTTCAATGCTGAACAACGTGACAGAAGCGATCATCTCCTATGCTGATGATCAAGCAAGAAGAGGTTATTTGCTGGGTCAAGAAGATCTGGTCAAAGAACTCAAGAATAAGGCACAGCGCATAGCATAAGTGTGACGAGATTGGTTGTCCGGCTGTAAGTCACAGTATAAGCCGCTTCTACCCAATCGAAAATGCATCGATAAACGCCACGAATCCATTGAATTCGTGGCGTTTTGCTTTAGGCTGGTTCGCAAAAACCAGTCTGTATGCCGTTTCTCCACTAGCAGAACTGCTTGTCGAAAACTCTAATCAACGCAAATAGTTGAGCGGATTATTCGGCTTGCCGTTTACCCGTACCTCAAAGTGCAGGTGGGGTCCGGTAGAGAAGCCCGTCGTTCCTTCGTAGCCGATCACGTCTCCTTTAGAGACATTGTCACCGACAGAGACAGCAGCACGTGACAAGTGAGCGTAAAGGGTGGCCATATCGCTTCCGCTGGCATTGCCGTGACCGACAATTACGACCTTGCCATAACCGCCATACCAGCCCGTGAAAAGAACGCTTCCGCTATCGGCAGCGCGAATTGCCGAACGATTTGGACCGGCCAGATCGATGCCGGTGTGAAACTTGCGCACACCGAAAATCGGATGGCGACGCCAACCAAATGGTGACGTAATATGTGCTTTCAGAGGCATCGACATATTGCCTGAGCCCTGCTGAGCGGGTTTGTTAGAGCTTCTGGCCGCACGCTGCATAGCAAGAATTTGCGATTCCAATCGATGTGATTCGTTGGAAAGCTGCTGCTCTGCCTTTTCGTAAAAGGCTCTTTGAGTCTTGAGTTTGCTGGCCACCTGTTCTTGCTCGAATCGGGCTTTGGCAATTTCCAGGGCCTTTCTGGCAAATTCGCTGACCATCGAGCCGATTTTGTCTTTCTGGTCTGCAAGAGCGCCTTTGCGAGAATTG
>CAZBOX010000042.1:0-29884 GCA_964493595.1 uncultured Candidatus Obscuribacterales bacterium
TCGGTGGCGGTTTTGTTGGCACCGGGCAGATCGCCTTTGTTGACGACGAATATATCGCCAATTTCCATGATGCCCGATTTGATAGCCTGGACATCATCGCCCGAGCCCGGCATAAGAACTAGAATTGTCGTGTCGGCGGCTTGCGCAATTGCCAATTCGCTCTGGCCGACTCCCACTGTTTCGATGATTACAACATCGTATCCTGACGCTTCCAGCATGCGCACAGCATCGTAAGTGCCCATGGCGATGCCGCCGGAGTGACCGCGGTTGGCCATTGATCTTATGAAAACCGAGCGATCGAGTGTATGTGCTTGCATGCGAATTCTGTCGCCAAGAATAGCGCCGCCGGTAAAAGGGCTTGAGGGATCGACAGCCAGTACGCCGACCTTCAAATTCGCCTTGCGCATCTGCGTGATCAGAGCATCTACAAGAGTAGATTTTCCTACGCCCGGTGAGCCGGTCACGCCAATCAAATGCGCGCGCCCGGACTGTGGGTAGAGTTGTTTCACAAGCTGAGTAGCCTGAGGACCGCCATTTTCCACGAGGCTGATTGCTCGTGCCAGCGCGCGTCTGTCTCCGGAAAGTAGGTCTTTAGTTAAAGTGTCCAAATCTATCGTCACACCAAAAATGTAATTAGCTGGATGGAATTTCTTGAAAATTGTATCTCAGTTAGCGTCCCTTCTTCATTTGCGCAGGTTTTCTTCAGGAATGGGGAACAAAAAAATTCGCCCTGCTGTCAACCAGTACAGGCAAGCTTGTATGCGGCGCTGCACAAGTTGCTTTTTGATACTGCCGACAATCGCAGGGGTGAAGCGGTGAAACATCTTTTTAAAACGACGGCATTCTTAGTTTTGCTGAACATTTCTGCAATGACCACGACAGGGGCAGCCTATGCCGACCGCGGCAATGTCACAATCAAAACCGGAAGCGGTACTGAAATGGTCTTGAAAAAAGGTTATTTCGGCGGGCAGGAGCAGTCGATAACAGACAGGCGCGGCAATAAGATTGGCCGTAAGAAATCAGGCTTATTCGGTACGACTCAGGAGAGCGAAATATCTTTTTTCGGCAACGGCATAAAGAAGAAAAAAGGCTTGTTTGGCGGCACGCAGTACGAAGGAAAAACTATCCTGGGTGATTCGATAACCTCCAAGAAAGGTTTATTCGGACTGGGACGGCGCAATACTACAGTAGACATCAGCGGCACGACCGGTCTTGTAAAACAGTTTATCGGCTCCAAAAAGCTTCCTGCCTTATTCGACCCGGCCAATGCCGCGCAAAAGTCGACTGCCGGGGCTATGAGCGGTATCAGCCAAGAAGAAGCTTCCGACCTGCTCAATAACACGCAGATGCCGGGAAGCGCTGACGTGCCGGCCGCCAGCCCGCCAGCTCAGAATGACGCCTCGACGACTTTCTAGTCTTATCGATAATTACTGTTTTTTGAAGCGGCCCAGCCAGCCTTCTTTTTCCTTGGCGTTCATGTGGGCGGTGATTTCGCCAATCACTGCTTCCAGTCGACGCTGGTTGTTCTCAGCCTCATTGAGCATGACCGCCAACAAATCTCTCTCTTGTTCGCGCGTTTTGAGCTGATGTTGAAGATCCTGAACTACTGCTTTCAACTCTTCGGTCTCATTCAGTTTTGTATCCAGGAGCGCTGTTACCTTGGTCAATTCCTGGTGCAACTGCTTGTTTTCTCTGGTCTTGTCAGCCAGAAGAATGCCCTGCGAAGCCAGCTCAGATTTGACGTCATCTATATCTCTGGCTGAGCGATCCAGCTCTCTTGCTTGCGCTGAGAGAACCAGTGCCTTTTCCTGTTGCGCCAGAAGCTGTTCCTGGAGCTCGACGACTTTTGCCATCAACGCTCGAACATCTACTGGTTGTCCGGTTTGTGGGTTAACTGCCAGATTTCCGTCAGGAAGCATTCTTGTTTCCAGGCCTTGTAATACCGCTGTGCCAACCATTACTATTCCCAGAGTTTCCGGGAGCCAATCAAGGAACGGGGTTAACCGTCTCCTTTAGTCTAGCGAGTCCTTCGATAAAAGTATGAAAAAGCTTCGATTGGTAGGTGGGCAGGTCATTACCCCTCTTGAAGTGCGCTTTGCCGACATTCTTATCGAGGGTGGTCTGATAAAAGCACTGGTGCCGCCGGAGCAAGCCACTCCTGCATTCGACAACCTGGAGATACACGGCCGGCTGGTCACTCCCGGCTTAATAGATTTGCAATTGAATGGAGGCCCGGCCCTTGATTTTTGGGGTAAACCGCAAGAGAAAGACTTGCAGAAATTCACGCGCGACCAGGCTGCAGGAGGCGTTACAACTTTTCTGCCCACCTTGATTACGGCGCCAATAGAACATCTTGTTGAAAACATCGAGTGGTTGAACAAACATGGGGTCAGCCCGGATCTGGCTCTAGCCAGGGGGCTTTCCGCGCGCATGCCCGGGATTCACCTGGAAGGTCCGTGCCTTTCTCACAAACGTCCCGGGGTCCACCCAAAAGAGTGTTTACAACCTTTCAATGTCGATGTTTTAAAGAGACTGATAATGCCAGGCGTTCTTTTGATGACGGTGGCCCCGGAATTAGATCCTGGCGGTGACGCTCTTAAATATTTGCAGAGTAAGGGGGTCAAGGCTTCCCTTGGCCACTCGGATGCCAATCTCGAGGAAGCGCGCCGGGCTTTTGACGCTGGTATTCGTATGCTGACCCATACTTTCAATGCGATGGCACCCTTGCATCACCGAGAGCCTGGAGCGGCAGGCGCAGCTTTTCTGGACGAAAGAGTTACTTGTTGTTTGATTGCAGACGGACTGCACCTGGCACCGGAGACGGTGTCATTGATCTTGCGCCTTAAAGGGCCAGGCAAATCCATTCTAGTTACCGATGCTGCCCGCATCGGCACCACGGGCGGTGGATTGGTCGGCTCCTCCATTCACCTTGCCGACGCCGTACGCAACTGTGTCAGCTGGCAAAGCGCTTCCTTTCAAAATGCCGTTCGCATGGCCAGTTATAATCCCGCCCGAGCCATGGGATTGGAAGAGAAGGTCGGGCACATCGAGGTTGGCAAATATGCCGATCTCGTCGTATGGAATCCTGGCGACCTGACGGTGGAGAAGGTCCTTATCGATGGTCAAGTGCTTTCCGCTGGATAAACCGTGGAAGCGTCGACAAAGAAGGGTAAGTAATCTTCACTGGGGGCTATCGAGTGAAATTGCATTCCTGGAAAATAGTTATGAGAAGAAGCGCGCGCATCGCTTTCTTTTCTCTGTCGGCTCTTTTTTTAGGCTCATTTCCAGCTGCTTACTCAGAGTCCAGCCAGAAAGATGCTCCAAAAAAAACGCCGGTACACATAAAGGTGGACCCAAACGAGAGCGAACTGATTTTTCACATGCCTGTTCTCAATCCAGGCGACGTCTTCAAACAGAAGCCTGACCGACTGGAGGTTTTTCAAGAAGACCATTCTGCGCTCAAAGGCCGCGAACTGCTGCTTCTCATTCACGGCGGCGGCGGCGAGTATCAGAGTATGTTTCGCTGGGATAAAGTCCTGGCTTATTTCAATAGCGACGCTCAGTTCAAAAAGCGGTTCAAAGTCTTTCTTCTTCGATATGACACCACTGATTCGTTGAGCGACGAAATCGAGCAAGCTGTAAAGCTTATTCCTGAACTGTCTAAGAGCGCAGGCAAGCCGATCACGATCATGGCATTGAGCATGGGCGGCAATGTCGTACAAGGTGCGCTTGCCGAACCGCAAGTGGCTGACTGCGTCGACAGAGCTATCTGTATGGGCACGCCTTTTCACGGCTCTCCTCTATTTTCTGCCGATTGGTACCAATACAGCCTCCTGCAGCACAAATTCGGCCCGTTTACGCGCATGATGGATGCGGTTGATTACCGGCTCTATTTCAGCCGGCACAAGAATTACCAGGCAGATCTCAAATGGGACAATCTAGACGGAGGTATTCCCTCCATCGGTTCATTCAAAGGTCTGACGCCGGTTGGCCCCAAAGGAAATCTGGTACCGGATAAGGACAGCAGCAGCGTCCTGCGCAAGATAAACGAGAGCGGAGTGGACAAGGCAAAGATCATCGCCTATGCCGGTTATCTGGTAACGCCCGAGGTCTTATGCATGACCAAGAAGCGTCGGCTGGAGTCCTACATACTTGCTCCATACCGTTTCCTTACTGTGAGAATGCCCGCCCAATTAGGGCGTGAACAGCCGGCTTTGAAAGTGTTGAGCACGAAAATCGGCAAAGTGAAGGCAGCTGACGAATCAGGTATAAGCACAAAGAAGTTTGCACTCAATGATGGCATCACGCCTATTTCCAGCGCCCTCTTTCTGCCACCACTAGTGGTGAAGGACTATCCGATACTGAAAGAGGACGACTTAGGCGGATTGAGACCACATCTCGACATTCGTCTGGGCCGGGTCTTTAGAAACATAGATCATGTGACTTTCGTCGATGGCGTTCCGCCGCATCGAGGGACGAAATTCATGAGAGATGAATTACATCCGGAAGACGGTACACATACTATCTTTGATTGGATGCTGGATGAACTTCTGGAAAGAGACCAGGGCTATCGCGACGATGATGAGCTAATCATCACTAGATCTTCGGAATAGCGACAGTGCGCCTCAGTTGTTCCGCTTTCTTCTCCTCCTGCAATGCCAGGTTGTTCTTGCCTTGCTTGCGGAAAACTTTTGCTCTCTTCTCGTGAATATGCGGAGAATCGTCGATGTCGACGTTCATCGCCGAGTCATAATCGCGCAGTGCTTTTGCGTAGTCGCCCTTATTGAAATAGATGTCTCCTCGCTTTATAAATGCGTCCGGATCATCAGGATGCACCTTCAGTAAACTGGTGTAGTCAAATATGGCCAGATCCGGTTTGCCGAGGTAGACATACATTTGGGCCCGTCCGTGTATGGCTTCATAACTGGCCGGTTTGATCTTTATTGCCTGGTCGTAGTCTTTCACCGCTTTATCATACTGTTTGAGATGCTCGTAGCATTTCGCTCGGTGATTGTAATGCCAGTCGCGAAGCGGAACTGTGTACTGGATCGCTTTGTCGAAGTCTTTGACGGCTTTGGCATAATTCTTCATCACCTCATAAACGCGTCCTCTGTCGCCATAAGCGCTTTTGGCATTAGGGCGAATCTCGATTGCCTTGGAGTAGTCCTGGATTGCTTTGTCGAATTGTTTGGCAGATACATAGAGGTCGCCTCTTGCTCTGTAGGCTTCAAAATTTCTCGGTGATAATTCAATCGCTTTTGCATAGAAATTTAGCGCTTCTTGATCTTTGCTCATATCGTCGTAGATTCGCGCCTTTTCCAGATACAGACTGCCGTTTTTCGGCTCTTTGGCAATGGCTTTGTCGATCATCTGCAAGGCCGGTTCATAACGCTCGTACTGACGCATTTTCTGTGCCCCTTCCATCAAATCTGCAGCATTGGAGTCGGCAAATGCTGCATGAGGTGCTACTAGAAGCAAAGTGAAAAAAGCAGCAGCGCTATATTTTTTACTGGGCATTAGAAATCTCGCCGTCACGAATGGCTTTGTCTATTACACCATGTTTGCCGTTATACTTTGATCGTGTTTGTTTTTCAACTGAGAGCATTGGCGCTAATTTCGGTTTTGACCGTGTCTTTGACTGCGTGCCAGAAAGTCTCCATTCCCAGAGTCAGTTCGAATGTAGGCGACGTCAATGACTTCAGCTCTGATTTCGTTATGCATTATCTGGATTCCGACCCCAAAACGTTTGCCACATCCCAGGGTGTTTTAAGGCAGGTAGCATCACCCGGCTGCATTCAGAGAATGACCAAAGCCGGGGTGCTGGTGAAAAACGCCAAAGAGATGAAAGCGAAGACCGCTCAATTGGCGAAAAAGCGAATACCGGATGTATTTGAAATAACATCAGTAGAGCAGGGTGATGTGACACCCGGTGGTTTAATTGCAGTGACTGTGCGCGGCGAATTACAGAAGGCGACCGGCAAGCCGATTTCCTGTGCCTACAAATTGCTGCTCGGGGTGAGAAAGGACAATGGAAAGTTGGCCGTCGTGACGATCACGAAGCTATAGCTTCTTATGCCGTTGCGAGCGGTTTTTTACAGCTTCTTTCCCATCACTGTACCTTCGCCGTGCAGGTTGTTTTCAGCCGTTTTCAAACCGGTCATGTCAGACAGCCAGTTGGTCACGTCCTGCATCACGTCATCTTTGATGAAGGGAGTTTCGAAGTGAATATGTCCGCGATTTTTGAGGACAATCAGACGGGCGCTCGGAGAGGGGATTTTCTTCATCAGCTCTTTGGCGGCTGACGCCTTATACAGTTTGTCGTTTTCGCCTACTATGCAGAGAATGTGCATGTCGGATGGAATTTGATCCACGTACATGAGACTGGATTTGTTGACGTGCATGCTCTGCATCGATTCCCAGAAAGTCATGGTCTTACGATTGCCCGGGTCTTTGATATAGCCTTCGGTGACTTTGGGATCTTCAGACAAGAACCGTTTGGCATATGGTTCCAAAGGAATATTGCGCTTCATATTCACCCAGAATTTGGCGAAGTCAGCCACCAGGGTCGGGCTCATACCCGAACGTCTGCTGCTGCATGGACTGGCAATGACGACGCCGTCAATGAGATTGGGGTGCACGCTGGCTATCCATAAGGACAGGTTGGCGCCCAGACTTTCGCCCATCATATAGATTGGTATATTCGGGCGTTGCTCGCGAAGTGCCAGGATAAGACCGACAATGTCCTCGCGACTGCGGTAAAAGGCAATTTCGCCATCGGGGACAGTTTTGCCCTGGTCGGCAACCCATCTGCCAAAGCCTCTTAGATCAGGAGCATAGGTTTCATAACCCTGCTCGGCTAATTTGCGAGCCATAGGATCGAAGGCGCCGCCATGAAGTGTTGCGCCATGGATAGCCACTATCAGCCCGTGCAGGGGCTTTTCTTTGTCCACCCAATGGTAGACGGGCTGTTTGATGTCTTTGGCGATCTTAGGTTCATCCTCACGGATAACCTCTGCCGATGCGCCTAAGGAGCAAGTCAGTAACAAGGCTGCAGTCTGACAGACCAGAAAGCATGCCGTTTTGAATAGTAATGGTTTTTTCCGCACAGACGCCATCTCTCGATTACACCAGATTCCACAGGAGCATTGTGCCCAAAACAACTTCCTTTAAGATGAGAATAGTAGTTGGCTGGCAAGATGCCGCCACCTGGCAGTTTGTTCCCGCTTATGGCGCGTTACACTATTATCAGTGGAGCCCCTTACAACCTTGCTTCCGATAAATGGAGCAGTAAAAACGGTGGTGGCAGAGATGCAAAGAGGAATTTTGCGCTTTTTCCGGAGTTCTTTACTAATGAATAGCTTCATGTCCATGCTTTTCGTGGCGTTTCTCGGTGGGCCCGGCCTGGCTCAGGGGATAAGCGAATATGGCGGTTTGATGGGCATGCCCAAGAATGTTCCGAGTGGGCATCAGGGTGCCCTTACCAATCTCTATGGAGCCGGCAGTCTCGACAAGATTACCGGTACGCAATCGGCCGGAGCGGGCTCTGCTTTGCCCGTGGTTGGAGACAGTCGGGTGATTGCCAAAAATATCGCCGACAAAGCCAACCATTATTTTGCCGAGGCTCAAAAACGGGAAAAGGCTGGAAAATTATCCGAGGCGGAAGCCTGGTACAGAGGCTCAGCTCAGATGCGCGAGCAAGTCTGGGGCACAAAGGACCCGGCAGTCTTTGTCATTTACGGAAAAATCGGCGCGCTCTGTACCAAGCAAAATAAATTGCCTGAAGCGGAAGCCGCTTACAGAAGGCAGATCGCCTGTGCTGTTCGACTCTATGGAGCGGGTGCCTACGAGATGTGCCCGGTCCTTGCCCACGTTGCCGAAGCCTGTGTGGCGCAGAACAAAATGCCTGATGCAATCAACGCCTACCGGCAAATTTATCAGCTGAAAAAGCGCAAATTGGGTGATACGAACCCGGAAGCGCTGGGTGCGATGCTAAAGCTGGCGGCCGCTCTGAAGCAAAATGGCAACAGTGCTGAGGCGGAAACTCTGGCAAAAGAAGGAGCCAAGCTTGCCGCAACCTCTCAGGAAAGTGCGGCACTTGCTCAAAGTTTCAACGAAGTGATCAATCCGGCAGCAGTCGGCGCCGCTCCAGAGGCTGCTCCGGAGGCATCTCCGCAATCAAATCCTGCCGCGTCGACAGGCGGCAGCACCCCCAGCACCGCTCCCCCGACAGGAGCGCCTCAGTCACCCGAGTCGAAGGGCGAAAAGCCGCATGGTTGAGCGGGTTTTGCTAATTGGTGCGGGCTGTTAGAAAACAGCCCGCTTTTGTATCTCTCTTGTAAACCTTCGGTCAGAGGAGTGATAGACACCCTGTCGCAAGTCGGCGTAAACCGCATGGCTAGTGTGGTATCTCTGCGGAAACAAAATTGAACCGCGGGATGTCATTAGCGTTATTCAAGCTTTCATTTGGGTAAATAAACAGCAAGAGGGCGTTAGGTTCTAGCACCGGTTGGTGCTCTGGGCGGTAGTTATGCATTTCAATTATTTCTCGTCGGCAAAGTATACTCTTCTCGCCCTCACAGCCAGCCTGGTGGTATCACCGGCGATGGCGGCTGGCAAGGCCCAACCCGACAGTGTTTTTTCAACAGTGATGGTTGAGGCTTCGCCCAACAAAGTTTATGAAGCAATCAAGATGCAACGCCAGGTCGATCCTGCTCGCAAGCAGGTTTCTTACAGCGGCGCCGAGGCCGTGATCGATGAAGATTTCTCTGGTCTGCCGGTGATTGGTAAAGCCAAATGCATGTACAAGGAGATAGAGAGTTCTCCGCGCAGCATTGAGTATCATCTGATGAGCTCGGACAAGTTTAAGCGCTTCGAAGGTTGCTGGACGCTGACTCCATTAGAGGGAGGACGCAAGACTGAATTGCGGCTTTCATCCTATCTTGAGACAGGTGTCCATGTGCCTTTTGCCAGGCAAATAACGAATAATTCGGTCAGGAAGGACGTCTTGCGCCGACTGGGTCGTGTGAAATTGCTTGCAGAAGCACAGAGCGTAGATATCAATCTCACCCACGCTAAAGCAACTAATTAGACTTGCAGTCTAACCCCAGACAAACCAGGATCTGATCGTTCCCCAGATAGTGGGTTTGGCCTGGCGCAAACCGTCGACCTTGATATTGCCTTCTGAGATCCGACGCTTGCCGCCGATGACTATCTCGTAATAGAGAGGCTTATTGTTTTTCTGAGGGTCTACTTCAGTGCGCAGCAGGATGTAGTTGATGATATTGTCGCGCTTCCAGTAGGACAATTTCAGCGTTTTTGCTTCGCCCCCGTCCTTGGGAGTGCCTATAGACCATGCTGGCGCAACCGCCTTAGGGTTTTCCGGGTCATCGAAAGTGCTGTTGAAGATGGGGTAGCCCCACTCTTTGCGAATTTCGCTGACAAGAGACTCGTACTTTCCTTCAAAGGTTTGTTTGACGTTGGACACATGGGGGGAGGCGCTTTCAACCACATGTTCTCGAACGCTCACGGATGGATCTTGCAACAAGGCTTCCATTAGAGTGACGGTCTTAGACATAGATCCTCACGCTGCGCTGTTTTTCGCGGCAGCTACTGATGTGTAGTAAGGCGGACCGGGATGCCAGAAATTTATATTCCCATTTTAGCAGCGCAATTCACTCCGGACGTGTGCCCAGATCCCCCAAATTTCCCAGGACCTTCGCTTAACCGTGTGGATCTTTCGTTTGTGCGGCAGTTACAGCTGATGTCTTTTCTTTGGAACGATTGACCAGCCAGTTAGAAATCGATGACACTACCTGCGGTTTTAAGAAGGATGTTCCGAGCAAAACGTGCCCGCAATCCGGAAGATAGACAATCGCTTTGTTCTTTACGTGCAGGTTCTTATAAATTGTCTTGATCGTCTTGGGAGAAACAATGTGGTCTTCTTCCCCCTGGATGATGAGGACCGAGATGTGGTCGGCAAGTTTGCCGGCAAATTTAGGCGTTGTGCTGATGAAATAACCTGTCTGAAGCACTTCCTTGCCGGTCAGTTCGGTACGGGACAATGGATCGTCTACCATCTCTTTGCTGACACGATTATCGTCGGAAGAATAACGCTTGATATAGCGAGTTACGTCCATCAGGCGATCAAGGTGCGTGATGCCTTTGGCGAAGTCCTTCGCTACCATGACGGGATTGAATGTGCACGGTTTGCTGCCCGGGCTGACCAGAACCAGTCCGTCCACTAGACCGGGATTGGCGCTGCCGGCTCGTACTGATACTGCGCCTCCGATGCTCTCACCAATGCAGAAAAGCGGCAGCGTCGGATATTTGACGCGAATGTGAGTGAGAAGAACGATCAAATCGTTGGTGCTGCGGCTGTAATTGACATGATCTCCCTCGTCGAAGGAGTTCTGATTGTGATACCACCGGCCGTGCCCGCGCATGTCGTATGCCACGACTTTGAAGCCGAGGCTGGAAAGATGATTGGCGAAAAGCTCGAAGCTGCCGGAATGCTGGGTCGTTCCATGCACCATTACCACAACGCCTCGGGCGGGCATCATTGGATTGACCCACTCGCGCACCGGTAATTTAAGAGCGTCGAATTGAGGACCGATTTTGCCAAAAGAAGTGTCCAGAAGACCGCCAAGTCTAGTGGTTTTCTGTCCGACAGCCGGTCTTACGAAAAGCGATTCTTGCCCGGTCAATAGATTGCCTTTGACAGGATCTTTGGTCAATTCTTCGCCCGTGGAAGGCGATATCGATTCGAGCATTTGCCAGCGAGGCGCATCGAGCGGTTCCTTTTCCGAGTCGTTGGAAAAAGGCAGCGAGCCTGTGATCTTGAGTCTTGCAACAGGCGATTCAGAATCAACCGGCTGCAATCTCAGTACGGCGGCGGCAAGTTTGACGCCGTCTTTGCTGGCATCTTGCATTTTGCCGTCTATAACTGAAATCGGCTCTTTTTTGTAAGTGCTCAGTTTTGGACTGATATCAGACAGCATCCGGTCTGCCACAGCACTGGCGGCAGTGGCTTTCTTGTTTTTTTGCTTTTGCTTTTGCTTTGCGTGGACAGGCAGCGTGCTGAATGAAGCTCCGAATAATACGGAAAGACTCATCGTGACGGAAATAGCTAATGTTGCCGCTTTCACTGGCGCCCCAAAAGATCAAAATTACTTCCAGACTCACTTGCTCTCGTGTTTACAAGAGATATTGATGAGTGTGGAGTTGGTTTGCTGTCATCTCTTGACTAGCTGCTGCTGCATAGCAGGCCAATATCATTGCACAGTTGAACGGTGATCCCCGTGGTCATTAAAGATCTTGAAAACTGCTCTTTCATTGGCAGAACTTTGCTCTTCTGGCAGGGGTCTGGCCCTCGAGCAAATCGGCATATATAAGATAAATACATTAAATCTCAGCTTCTATAAGTGGAGCTTTACAGGATTATAGGCTACCCGTCGCGACTGGGAAGCCGCGGCCCGCCATACTGGCTTCAATCCCGGAGGTGCGGTCTTATGAATGCAGTGGGCAGTGAAAAACCAAGACCAGGTTCTACAGCCTTTACAAAGGCTAGCGTGCAGACTGGCGCTTCTGGCAATGAGAATACGGCAATCTGGCTGAAATCCTGCGACAGTCCGGCGCGTTTCTATCTGGACCGCCTGGAAGGCAAACCCCTCCACCATCAAGTCGAGAAGCCCAGGTCTGGAACGGGAAAGCGAACTCCCTCGCGGCTGCGTCGCATGCAAAAACCTAGAGGAATCCGCGCGGGCATCACCGACTGCATACGCTGGCTTCTTTCCTGGCGTCTTTTCGGACCGATTTTCGCCTTCTAGGACAATGCTTTCCATTTGTTAAAAATAGGACTGACCAGGTCTTTGCGGCTGCGCAAGATTGCTCATTTGCGGGTATGGGATAAGCGGCAGACCTGAGGACCACTATTTGGAATTCGATCCGCGCTATCTGGCGCCGCTGGCTACTTGTATCGGAATTTGCGTAACAGTCTATCTTTTCCTCCTGCAACGCCGGAAGGAATTGACTTACGACGTGCTGTGGCGGCAGCAGCTAGTGGAAATGAAAGGCAAGACTCGCCATCGCATTGATTTGCGATTTGATGGTAATCCTGCTCGTGATGCCAGTTTTGTTGTTGTTCGCCTGACTAATACAGGTCACGTCAATATAATGCCAGGCGACTATCAGGTGCGCTTGAGCCTCTGCTGCGGTTCTGCGGCCACCATTCTCATGGCTGAAGTAGCCGAAACCGAGCCGCTTGGACTGAATGAGGAGTCAACCACTGGTCCGATCATCGAGCGTGTCGAGAAGGACAAGGTTATTTTGCGGCCAATAATGCTCAACCGGCATGATTCGGTAACGTTGCAACTTCTCGTCAATCAACCAGACGAAAAAATTGTTCTGAGCGGACACATCCAGGGCATTCGTCGTTTGGAGGAAAGAAGGGGGCGTCCGCTCACACCTGTAGTCATGATTTTTGCAGGACAGTGCATTGCCTGGATGTCCATGTTTTTCGTTACACCGCAGATGTTTTTCCCTTTTAAGTTCGCAGAAGTGATTCCTTTGCTGTTCACATTTTTGACCGGGCAGATACTCTTTCTATTTGGACTCCATCTGGAAAGACAACAATCAAATTTGCGGCAGGGACAATCATGGAGTGGTGCTTTTGATTAGTTGGCATTCGACAGAGGAAGTTTATGAAAATCGGTCCAAAAATTAGCAGTATCGCAGGTGGTGTCTTTTTCATTCTCCTCTTTTCCGGCTATTCGAGTTTTATCTGCGTTCAAGATCTGATCGATAGTAATAAATCGGCGATGAAAACAGTTAAGACGTTGCGTGAGCTCGAAAATATTCTCGGTCGTGTGGCGGATCTGGAAAGCACCGGCCGTGGATATATTTTGTCCGGCGACAAAGATTTCGTTCAGCAGAATGAGGCGTCTTTGAAAGAAGTAACTGATTCAATCGACACGCTGAAGGAGTTGACCAAGGACGAACCCGAGCGCGCCAAGTACCTGGCAGAGCTATTGGAGCTTATCCAGAGCAAAGTAGACTTTTGCAAGAATCTGATGAATACGATGCGCCTCAAAGGGGCCGCTGAAGCAACAGCGCTTTTCAAAACAGAAAGAGGGCGTATTCTCATGGACGAGATTCGCCATAAAGTCAGCGACAGAGTTGCCTTTGAAGAAGACCTTCTGCAGAAGCAGCAAGCCAACTCAAAAGCGACTGCCAATAACACTTTCTTTGCCATCATTTCCGGCGGCATTCTCGCTCTCGTATTTATATCGCTGTGGAGTCTGATCATAATTCAAGGCTTGCTCAATCCTATTCAAAGACTGAGCCGGGCTATGGATAAAGCAGGCGCCGGTCGTTTCGAGCCTGTCACCGGCATAGATACCAGGGACGAACTGGAAGATCTGTCGAACACCTTCAACAATATGATCTCGGGGCTGAGACGAATCGAAGAAACCTATATCGGCACCAATGGAAATTCTCCTACTCATGCCCTTGGTCTCGTACGCCAGCATACTCATGCTTTTGGATTTGTTATCAACGATTTGCTCGAGGCTTCGCGGCAATTGGTCAACGGTTATGAAGGACAGCCTGATGAGTTGCAAGCTTCGCTCGACCAGATAAGAAATCTGAGCAAGCAGTCGAAAGAGACCTGCGATCTGATTGAAGCTGTGGCGCAAAAACTTTCCCGCTCGGACGAATTACGGCGCAGCGGGCACCGCACTCTTGATGAAATCGACGAGCAAGTCAATAAAGTGCTTACCGAAGCCGACTCGTCTGTACAACGAGTAAAAGGTCTTGCAGAAACTATTCACGACCTGGATGGTTTGTCTGTGATCATGGACGATATGGCTAATCGCGTCGGGATGCTTTCCTTGAGTTCTCAGATTGAAGCGAAGAAAAACAGCGGTTCCGGATTTGAAGCCTTTGCCGATGAGATGAAGGATCTCTCCGAGCGCCTGCGCCATGAAAGCGTGAAAGTAAAGCATTTGCTCATGACGATGGAGCGTTCGGTCCATCGAGCCGCAGGCGATAACGAGCAAGCACAGGAAGTGATGCGCAAAGCCATAACCGCCATAGGTCAATTACATAACAAACTCGACGCCCTGCTCGAGCCTGTTACAGAAGCCGGGCAGCAGGCTCAATCTCTGGAAGAGCGCCTGGAGAGACAAAAGCATCAGATAATGGAATTTCAGCACACTCTAGAGCGCGCTAATCTGACCTCCGAACAGAAGCAGTTTTTCATAAAGCAGATCAACTGTACGGCCGAAGAAGTGAATAACTTTGGCAGCGAACTCAATCATTTGCTTGAAAAGCCCATCGCTTCGTAGTATTCTGCCACCGCTTCGAGGTGCAACATGAAAGACTGGCATTGGATATTGGTTTTCGCGTCCATTTTGATTACGCCTTTCTTACCGTCGTTAATGAAGGCAAAATGTCCTGAGTGCAAAAAACGCAAGCTCAACTCTCTGGAGACTTTGCGCGACTATACTGCCGATGGTCCGGAACGCGTTTACAACACATTCCACCGTTGCGACGCTTGCCTTACCTATTTCAAGGCAGTGAACAGCAAGCCGATGACAGTAAGCTCGCATGAAGAGTATGAAAGCGCTGTTCGCGAAACTCAGATGCGCCAGCCGGTAGCGCCGTAATCAGATTATGCAGTCTCTGCCAGCAGCTTTGCCAATTCGTCTTGCAGCTGGGCGAGCACATTGTCGAAACGCTTATGGCAATCCGTATGCAGTGGATTCTCAGCGAATTTGGTGTCGTGCACCGCTTTCTCTGATTCCAGATTGCGAATCAAACCTTTGATGTGAGCGGCATTTGCTCCTTCGCCGAAGTCGATGCCGGATTGGACTTTTTTCGTGTCGGTATCGTTTGTCATAGTGATTTGACCCGGAAGCCAGGAACAGGCAAAAACTATACAACCTCATGGTCGTTTAAGACCGTCAGTCGGACGTTTCTGAGATATATTTCGATTTGTTGCTGTATCTGATTAGTGGCTGTTTATGCTGAATCAAAGTTAAGCCGTGCGCGGCGGCTGTGGTGAACCTGCTTTGAGTGCGCGGGCACCGAGATTTGTTTTACAGGATACGATTATCTCCAATAGCTGTTGCCGGAAAAGCCCGAAAACCGTGCTCTGGTGAGCAAATTTCCTGTTGACTGCCTGCCGTCGAACTTATACGATCAACGCTTGCGCACTCCGCCAGTGAATCCAGCAACTCTCGACAATAAAGTGGAACCATCCGTGATACCAACTGTTTCATCTAATCCAGCTTCAACGCCCCACAGTGCCGAATCTCTTCCTGTGGAAAGAGACGAAGAAATTTCTGAGGGAGAAAACACTCAGGCAATTCTGGAAAGACCGGCTCTGGTTGGAACCAGCTGGGTCAAAAACATCTGGTATTTCGCCCTGCCCAGCGATCAGGTCAAACGCGGCAAAACCGTGTCCATGCACCTTCTGGGCGACCTCATCCTTATAGGTCGAAAATCGGACGGCTCTATTTTCGCCATGCGCGATATTTGCCCACACCAGGGGGCGCCGCTCTCCTTTGGTCCTTTCGACGGACAGGAAGTGGCCTGTCCATTCCACGGCTGGAAATTCGACTCCAATGGAGTCTGCACGGATATCCCCGCCTTATGCAGCGATCAGCAGATGAATGTCTGCAAAATCAAAACCCGCTCTTATCCCTGCCGAGAAGCCGACGGCAATATCTGGTTGTATTACGGCGAGCCTCGCGCAGAAATGCCTGAAGTTCCCCGTGCCAACGGTCTGGATGGGCTCAAGTATGACCAGACTGTTTCTCGCGTCATCGTGCCCACTCATATGGACTATGCTGTCGTCGCCCTTATAGACCCGGCCCATGTCCCATATGTCCACAAATCCTGGTGGTGGCGCAACAGCAAAGCCCTCAAAGAGAAGCGCAAGCATTACGTCCCTACCGGCACCGGCTGGACTATTGAGAAGCACAGCCCTTCCAAAGGCTCTTTCATTTTCAAATTGCTAGGCGACTTCATGGAGACGGAAATAGCTTTCCGACTGCCCGGCTGCCGCACCGAATACATTACTCTTTTCGGGCGCACTCTGGTTGCCAGCATGACCACCGTCACTCCCATCGACGAGACCAATTGCGAGCTGAATCACACTTCATACTGGACAGTCACCGGACTGAAGTGGATTTTGAAGCCGATTATCAATGCGATCGCCGACGAATTCCTGGGTCAGGACCTGCAGATAGCTCAGCGCCAGCAGATAGGCCTTAAGTTCAAGCCGAAATTGTCCATGATCGTCAAAGATTCCGGTCTTCCGGGCAGCTGGTATTTCCAGGGCAAGCGCGAATGGAATAACGCCACTGAAGAGGGGCGCCCTTTCGTCAATCCTGTGAAAGACAAAATCCTGCGCTGGATGACTTAATTCAGTCTCTGAAGGCTCTAAATGAAAAGGCGAAGCATCGAGCTTCGCCTTTTTTCGACTTAGTTGGTCTCTTCACTTGAGACCTGGGGCGAGTCTAGCCCTCTTTGTCCTTTTTTCCTTTCAGACTGAACACCTCGTTAGACAAACCGATATTGAGCCTGACGTCCTTCCAGTCTGTTGAAGAGAACAATTGATCTTGCTTGTATAGATTCCACTGTTCGGGAAGCATTGTCTTCTGGTCGATGAATACGCGCTGGGTGAGGTCTTTTTCCTTGTCCTTGTCCACTTGCTTGTAGACTTCCAGAACGTAGACTTTCTCGCCTGTATGCGCCACCGTTACCGGCGTCGGCGTCACCAGGCAGGTCGAGCCCTGGCTGATTTGCTTCTGCAAATCTTTGAGCAGGGTCTCGTAGTCCGAGTCCATCATGGAAAAACCATTGGCGGATTTGAGCAGTCCGGAATCTTTGCCGATGGTTCCGCTGAACATTTTGAGCATGCCGCCCAGATGTCCTCGAACCTTACCGTCTGTACCCAGAACTGCCACGGCACCTTTTTTAGCGCCATCAGTCACTTCCATTTTCATCATGCTGGGGCGCTTGTAATAGAAATTGCCTTCTTCTTTAATTACTTTGCCGTCGCGGTAAGTGTTGATGACGCATTTAAAAGTATAGTCACTGGCACTTTCTGCCGTTTTGCTCATGGTCTGAACGAAATCCCGACCATCCTTCATGTGTCCGAATTCGAGCTTCTTGGGCAGGTCATGCATGAGAGTCGTTTGAACCTTTACGTCCTTGTCGTCTTTTGCCGATGCGCCTGAAATTCCACCTACCGTGCAAAGAACGACAGCGCTCAAAAGCATGGTCATGCAACGGCGGGTTTTGTTGCTCGTTGTGAAATAGGGGAATGAAACTGAGCTCATTGATTTAAGAGACCTCGAATAGCCAGATTAACCAATATCGTTTTTACCAGACTCTCTCCAAGTTTTCCAGGTAATCAAGTACACCAAATTTCGGGCAAATTTAGGACGGATTCCGAAGAAAGCCTGCTGCTAGCGGTCTTCAGCCTTTTGTCTAAAATATGTGTTCTCTTTGCGGCTTAAAGATGAGCTATATATCTCTAAACCTGAGGGCGAATTGAGAGGGTTGCCCTCCCTTTGGCGGTTCTTACCTATGACTTCAGAATTTGACGGCAGCCCGGAGCAACGGTTCCCTGATTTGTCGAATAAGAAAGAGTCCTACTTTCTCTGCCGATTTATTTTCGTGCGCGGAATCTGCCTGATTTATCTAATTGCATTCTTTTCTCTCTTTCTTCAAATAGACGGACTCTTCGGCAGCGGCGGCATTCTTTCTATTTCAAGATTCATGCGGCTGGAAGCTTCTCTTTCTACTCCGGTCGATCTGCCGACCGTCTTCTGGCTCGGCTCCAGCGACAGTTTCCTGAGGGGCGCTTGCGCGGCCGGCATGATTTTTGCTCTTTTGGCGGCAGCTGGCATATTCGCTGGTCCTTCTCTTTTGATTTGTTGGTTTCTTTATCTCTCTTTTTTAAGACTGGCGCTGATTTCATGTCATTTCAGTGGGACATTCTTCTGCTTGAATCAGGACTTCTCGGCGCTTTATGGGCACCATGGGTGATTGCATCTGCGCCTGTGTTTAAAAACATTGACGTACCCCCTTCCCGTCTTGTCCTCTGGTTGCTGCGGTGGCTGCTTTTCCGTCTTATGTTGATGTCTGGATTATGCAAACTCTTGAGCGGTGATCCGTCCTGGTGGAATTTGACTGCTCTTGCTTACCACTACGAGACACAGCCTTTGCCGACTCCGCTGGCTTGGTTCTGCCATTTGCTTCCTCTTTGGTTCCAGCAGCTCTCGTGTCTGGTTATGTTTGTTATCGAAATCGTCGTTCCATTTTTCATTTTTGGAAACAGGCTCATGCGCCGCATCGCATTTGGTGCACTGACAGCATTGCAAGTTCTGATTCTGTTGACTGGAAATTACACGTTTTTCAATTGGTTGACGATTTTATTGTGTTTTACCCTCATTGAAGACACTGTCTGGCAGCGTTTTTTTTCTGTGCGACTGAAAACCTCATTAGAAGAGGTTTCAGACCGCAAACCATTTGTTCAAAGATTTGTGGTGCTGCCTGTGGTGGCATTGCTGGTGCTGGCCAATTTTTGCATGCTGTCTTTTCAGTTTGTCGGCGCAGAAGTTTTTCCCGTGGCTTTGCGGCCTGCCTTAAGAAGCATCCGGCAGTTTCATCTCGTAAACGGTTACGGATTGTTCGCAGTGATGACGCAAAAACGAATCGAGATCGTCATTGAAGGCAGCAATGATGCTAAGGAGTGGAGGGCTTACGAATTTCCTTTCAAACCTGGTGATTTGAAGCGCATGCCTCCCCTTGTCGCGCCGCTTCAGCCTCGTCTCGATTGGCAGATGTGGTTCGCCGCGCTGGGGACCGTGGATGACAATCCATGGTTTATCTCGTTCGTACAAAAATTGCTCGTCGGTGACGGAGCTGTTGTAGCTCTATTATCGAAAAATCCATTCCCAGACAGCCCGCCGAAGTATATTCGTGCGCAAAGTTATGAATACCATTTTTCGGATGCAAAAGAGCTGGCAGCGACCGGCAATTGGTGGCAGAGAAAACATCTGGGCGAATACCTTGCCCCTGTCACGCTGGATAATCGACTGCGCCAATGAAGTTTTTCGAGCCTTGAACTTTATAAGACGCATTCTTTAGTTATAAGCTCATGAATACGTGGAACTTCTCTATCTATGATGGAGTTCTTGAGGAGATTATGGGTTGTTTTTCGCAAGGAAATGACCCATTGTTATAGAGATCCGCACGTAGTCATCTACGGCGTTCTCTTTCCTCTCCTGTTTTATCCGGCAGCGGCAATTGCCATGCTGGAAATCGGCATCTTTCAAGAGGGTAAGCGAGAGAAGGAAACTTACCGTATCGTTTTTCCGGAGAACCGAGAGCCAAGTGTCGCGGCGGTTCGAGACGTGCTTTCTCACAGCAAGCGTGGCAAGCTCGTCGAATCAGCGGATGCTCTTAAGGACCTCAAAGACGGAAAAGTGGAAGCAGTCGTAGAGGAATCCGACGGAAAGCTGGTCGTGAAAGTGGCCGGCAGCTATCCGCTTTCCGAGTCAGCCAATAGTTACATCAACAAAGTTATCGAATCTCGCCGCCTCAAGAACATTCGCAAAGAATTGTCGGATAAAAACGCGCCTGTTGAGCTTATGCGTGTTTTTACTTTCGAGCTGAATGACGCAAAGCGCTCAAAGAAAGAGGAAGAGAGTAAGGGGGGAGACGCTGCTCACGTAATTTTTCGCTATCTTCTGGCTTCTGTTATTTGTGTGCTTGTGCTCTGCATACCGGCTGGTGCCGTCTACCCGGCAATTTGCGCCTTCACGGAAGAGCGTGAGAAGAAAACTCTGGAAAGCACGCTGGTCGCTGCCGTCAGTACTGAATGTTTGATGGCCGGAAAGTTTCTTTCTGTTTTTTTTGTTGCTTTCATGTCCGGACTGCTCAACCTTATCGGCATGAGCCTCGTTATCTGGCTTATGCTCAGTCAGGCAAAAGAGTTCAGTGGTCTGTCGAAACTCTCGGCCAGCACTTTTCAGGTTTCGTTTGAAACTGCAGCCTGCTTATTCGCGGCAACTGTCCTATTCTCTTTGCTGGTTTCGGCAATGTTCTCTCTTCTGGGCGCGACCACGAAATCGTTCAAAGAGGCTCAGAATATGCTGACAGTTCCTCTTCTCATTTTTACTCCCATGCCGATTGCCGGGATGTTGCCTGGTGTCCTTCTCTCGAAGACGCTCGCTTTCGTTCCTGTCCTCAATTTGATTTTGTGGGTGAAGTCCGCCGTCAGGGGTGATGCTGATCAATCGCTGGTCATTATCACTGTCTGCGAAACCCTGTTTTTGACATGTTTGATGCTTTACTTGCTGAATCGCTTGATTAGAACTGAAAAGTTTGTTCTGGGCGATCATATCGACTTATGGGCGCCCTTATTCACACGAGGAAAAACAAATGGCCGTTGAAGTCAAAGACTTGAGAAAACTGTTCTTTGACGCGAAGCGCGGGGAATTTCTCGCAGTCGATGGAATCTCGTTCAGTTGCTCTCAAGGTGAGATAGTCGGCCTTCTGGGTCCGAACGGTGCCGGCAAAACAACTACCTTGAGGATGATTGCCACCATTTTGCGCCCGGATGAAGGAACCGCCAAAATCAATGGATTCGACATTAATACCGATCCTCAAGGTGTGCGCAAGAATCTTGGTTTTCTATCTTCCGAAACGGGCCTGTACGAGAGGCTGACACCCAGAGAAATTCTCAACTATTTCGGCCAGCTCAGCGACTATCCGGTCGACAAGTTAGCGCAGCGAATCGAAGACCTGATCAAGTTATTTGAAATGGGTGAATTTGCCGACACCCGCTGTGAGAGACTTTCTACAGGCATGAAGCAGAAAGTCTCGATCGCTCGGGCGATTGTTCATGATCCTCCGGTAATGGCTCTCGACGAACCGACGAGCGGATTGGACATTATCACCAGCCAGAACACTTATCAGTTTATTCGCGACAGCAAGGCTCAGGGCAAGTGCATTATTTTCTCGACTCACATAATGAGTGAGGCAGAAAAACTTTGCGATCGAATCGGCATCATACATCGCGGAAAGCTGTTTGCTATGGGCACACTCGAAGAACTCAGACAATTGACCGGAGAGCATTACCTGGAAGACATCTTCCTTGCCATCGTAAAGGAAAAGGTCGATGTCTAGCTCGGCTGCACCAGTTTCTAAAAGCAATCCGGTGTCGAAGTCCAAGACATCGATTGTTTTTTTCAAAGAGCTGAAAGAGGTTTTGCGAGATTACCGCACTCTTGTAATGATGATCATAATTCCCGCTCTGTTCTATCCAGCCATGCTGGTTTTTCCGGCGACATTCGCCAAACAGAGCATTGCTCGTCTCGGTCAGAACACAGTAAAAGTCGGCATTGTCGGTGAATGCCGGCCGCTCGTAGAACATCTTACAAAAGCAGAGCACATAAAGGTAATTGCCATTGACGAGGGCGATTATCTGGAAAAACTGAAAGCCAATGATGTAGACGTCGCCATCATGGTGCCTCCGGAATTCAATAATGTAATTTCGCGTGAATACCTGACTGCAAGTGATTTCAGCGAGCTCAGGAAAGCGCCTGTCCCTGCGCTCAAGCTGGTCCTGGACACAAACCGGGAAAAGGTTTTGTTCAGCATGTCCAACGTTTATGCGGCCCTTGCTGAATTTCAGGATGACTGTGCAAAGCAGCGGCTAAGAGCTCTGCATGTCGGCGATTCTTGGGAGCGGGATATCAAAGTCAAATTCGACGATGTCTCTCCCAAGCAGTCCGAGAGCGATAATATGCTTCCTCAGTTTGCTCCATATCTGATGATACTGATGGTGCTTCTGGCCACCAGTTATCCGGCTATCGATCTCATTACCGGCGAGCGCCAGCGCGGCACCCTGGCTCTGCTTATGGTGGCACCTGTAGAGCGCCGCTCGATAATGTACGGCAAAATCATGGTCGTTGTTCTCGTTGGTCTTTTGACGACTGTGCTCGGTGTTATGAGCATTGCTGCTACCCTGCAATTCGGTCCTGTAAAGAGCACCGTCGTTGACGCGCACCCGCAATTCGATTTCGGCCTGGCAGCCTGGTTATTGGTTCTCTTCGTTATGATTCCTGTGGTCGTCTTCATCAGTTCTTTATCAGTATTTGTAGCTGCCTTGACCCGTACTTTTCAGCAAGCTCAGGGATATCTGTTTCCTCTTTTGCTGGTTACCCTTTTTCTTGCTTCGGCAGCCCAGATTCCCGAGTTGGCCGATAATGCTTTCTTAAAAATAGTACCGATTGCCAATACCACCTTGTGCATAAAGCAAATCATCACCAGGCACTGGGCATGGCAGAGCATCGCCGTCACTTTCATAAGCTCCTCAATTGCCGCTGCACTGCTTGCCAGAGCCGCGGCTGGTTTGCTGCAACGCGAAGACTTGCTACTGGGAGTCCAGCTTTCCCCCAAGAAGAAAATGGAGACCGGATCATACGGGCGTGAACTTGTTATATTCGGCGGCATTGTCTTCTTCATGCTCTTTTATTTCGGGCAATTGCTATCCCTCTGGAATGTTATGGCCAGCCTCGTTATCACTCAGGTTGTCCTTATTCTTGCTCCTGCCCTGGCTTTCTTGTTTTATACGAAATCACCGGTTCTTGAAACTCTCAGCTTTAGAAGACCACCTGTGCGTTACGTAATTGCTGCTCTTTCTCTGGGTTTTGCAACGGTCGTCATCTCCATGCTGATTTTGACTGTACAGACGAAATTTTTGCCCTATAGCGAAGAGTACGCCAGGCAAATGCAATTGATGGTCATGCCTCCCGGCTCAGAGCTCTGGCAAATTATTCTTGTGGCTGCGCTCTCGCCCGCTATTTGCGAGGAAATTTTCTTCCGCGGAGTCTTGCAGGGAATCTTGCGCAAAAATCTTCCCAAAGAGAAGCTGATTATTGTCATAGGAATTCTTTTCGGTGTGTTTCACCTGAGCATGTTCAGAATTCTTCCAACCGGGCTCTTGGGTGTGCTGCTTGCTTATCTCACCCTTGCTTCTGGATCTATCTTTCCTTCAATGTGCTTGCACTTCATGCATAATGCATACTATTTGTGGGCCAGTTTTTACAAGGTCAATCTGGACTCGCCGCAATGCATCGCGCTTGCTTTTGTTGGGCTGGTGGTCGGTTCTCTGGCTCTTGCCTGGAAACCGAAAGAGGAGAAATGAAGATGAAGATCAGCGTTTTTATGCTCATCCTTTCTGGTTTCCTGATTGCATGCTCACGCACCTGTGCCGCTACTACGGGCGGTGCGCCTCTGATTTTGACTTTTCCTGAAAATTATTCGCTCGGTGAGCTATATGTGCTGAAAGATTCTACAAGCGAAAAAGAATCTGAACCAGAGACGGTTACTCATTCTCCCGCCAGGGGACGCTTGAAGTTTCCACCGTCCACACGATTACTCTTGAAAGTCAGTTACGACGGATCTCGGCACCTGGTCGATCTGGAAAAACTCGATCCGAAGTCTTTGTTCGGCATTAATATGAAGCGGCTGGAAGTGACGGACGATGATCTAAAGCATGTAGCCAAATTGACAGGTCTGATGCATATAGAACTGGAAGGCACGGATATTACGACGAAAGGAATTATCAATCTCGAGCCCTTGAAAAATCTGCACTTTCTAGGCTGCGACAAAACCTTGATTCGCGGCGACGCCATGAAGTCTATTGCCAAACATCCGCAACTGGAAAATCTTATCGTCGGACATAATGACCTGGACGACGACAATTTGAAATATCTGGCTGCTTTGAAAAGACTCTCCAATCTCCAGATAGACAATATTCATCTAAGCGATAAGGGGCTGGAGCCGGTTTTAAAGATGCCTGAATTGAGGGTTTTGAAAATCTCCGGCAATAACAGAATTACCGACGCATCGATCAAGATGATGCAAAAGACAAAAATAAAGGGACTGAATGTTCAAAGTACTGGTGTCGGTCCAGCCAGCCTGCAATATTTCCAGAAATTTTCCAGCCTCAGGAATTTAAAATTAGAAGGCCGAAATTTTACCCCTGAACAAAGGCGAGAGTTCAGGAAAAAACTGAGCCAGGTGGAAATTAGTTTTGAAGGCAAAGGCAAGGATATCCCTAAAGAGCTTTTCGCTCCTCTGCATTAACCTCAAGGCTCTTTGCTCGTGAATGTTATTACTTGCGGCGGTGTTGCGTCGGGCGGATAGAAGAGTGACACTTGCACAGTACGCCTGCCTTTAGGCTTCATGACGATACTGAAAAGTTCTCGAGATTTGGTGCCGCGTGTTTGCACCAGGTGGATATAGTCTTTTACTTTGTCACCGGTGTCTGACAGGTATTGAACGAGTACGGTGCCGCGGAAAAAGGTGCTTTTGGCCGGTGGCTCGAAATACGTGAGATTCTCCTTTGTACTGTCCGTCTTGACGGGTGTATCAATTGACACTGACACTCTGGCCCTGGATGAGCTTGGGTTGAAGAGCGGAAATTGCAAATGATACTCGACGGCATAATTGCCGTGAGCGGCATAAGCCGTATCGGCATAGCGCACGACCAGCGGGGCGGACTGAACTTGTCCTGTACCGAATGTTCCACGCTCCAGGGAGCAAATCGGAAAGGCAATCGACTTGCCTACTTCAGGTACTGTCAGCCTGGTGATGTCCTTTTCGCCATCAGTGGCGGTGCCCATCCACTTGCAGCCTATTTGAACTCCGGCCACCCTTCCGTAAATCAGCGGACCTTTTGCGCCAGGAACACTGGGGGTCTTATCCCGTTCTTCGGACAGATCATGTGTTTCGGCAATTTCGACGAACCGCTCCAGCGAAGGAGGCACCACACTGCGATTGGCTTCTGTTTTGATCAGATCGGCAACTTCGGCCAAGTATATTTTTCTGCTTGCTTGCAGCTCGAGCAATGTGCTGCGTCCGTTGTTTTGCGAAAGCAGACCGCGGACCTGGACAGGCAGAGCATAGATGATTGCATAGCCTTGCCTCGGCACAGTAATCTTCTCAGGCCAGCCTGTTTGGGTGTCATTGCGCAAGAAGTCGTCCGTCAGCCTGTCTCCAGGACCTGCATATACATTGCCGTCATTGTTCTGGGAGAGTGGGGGCAGTTTTATGAAGGGCGCATCCGGCTGACTGACATAGCTGGAAGCTTTCAGAATTCTCACAGTTGCATCATGGTTGTCCGGATTATAGGCAATCAGCCCCAGATAGAGAACTCGATTGTCTTCTTGTTTGACCCGGTTGTTTATATGATGCGTGAACACGCGAAACTTGCCTTTCAATGGAAAATCCAGATGTGCTTCCGGATGCTTTTTTCCTTCTTTCGGCAGGAGCGAAAGCAGTACTCCGTTCGTTCTGACAATTTCCGGGCTATTGCTGTTGAACATCGGCAGCTTCCCGAGCGATCCAGGCAGGGGGCGGACGTCGGTTTCAATCAGGACTTTATTTTCTTTTGCTTCTTGCGCCGCAGCCATACTCGCTCCAGCTGCCAGACTCAGTAGCGATAAAATCGCTATCAATGAGTATGATGACCATGCTCTGAATATGCATTGATGCCTCACTGGAAGCGATGCAACGATATTGTGAGCCACTTGTTTTGCTTGCGTGTCTTTTAGCATTCTCCTTATGTTATCTTGGCCTTTATGTCTGAGCTAGTCCTGCAAGTAAAAAATCTGCGCAAAGAGTATGGCGCCAAAGTGGCAGTCGAGGATGTTTCTTTTGCGGCCGGCCGCGGCGAAGTCGTAGGCCTTCTGGGCCCCAATGGAGCCGGTAAGACTACTGCCATTCAAATATTGCTTGGTCTTGTCACACCGACTTCCGGAACAGTCGACATATTCGGAATGTCCATCGAAAAGGAGCGCGTGAGAATTTTGCAGCGCTGTAATTTCTCATCTGCTTATATCTGGCTGCCTGACAATCTGAAAGTGCGAGAAAACTTGAATGTCTTTGCCGCGCTCTATCAAGTAAAAAACGCCCGCGAGAAAATCGATCAGCTTCTGGAGATGTTCGAAATTTCCCATCTGGCAAATACGCTGACAGGCAAACTGTCGTCGGGAGAATCGACGCGCTTGAATCTATGCAAGGCGCTGTTGAATGATCCCGAACTGCTCATGCTGGATGAACCGACGGCTAGTCTTGATCCTGATATAGCCGACAAAGTTCGCAAACTGATAGTGAAAATCCAGAAAGAGAAAAATATGACCGTTCTCTACACGTCGCACAACATGAAAGATGTGCAGGAGATTTGCAATCGCGTGGTTTTCATGCAATTGGGCAAGGTGCGTGCCGAGGGTACACCTGCAGACATTTTGAAACAGTTCAAGCAGAACTCTCTCGAGGATGTTTTCATTCGCATAGCCAGGGGCGGCGATCTTGTGGAGAAAGAAGAGAAATGAGCATCGCCAGAATAAGGGGGCTTCTGCTTCGCTATTATTATTGCTATTCGAGAAGTACATTCAGAATTCTGGACATTGTCTTCTGGCCGGTTATGGACCTGCTTGTCTGGGGTTTTCTGACTATGTACATGCTGAAGGTAAACGGCTCGTTGCCTGGCGTTTTCACCTTCCTTATCGGTTCTGTGATCATGTGGAACGTTCTCTATCGCGCGCAGCAGGCGGTGAGCGTTTCATTTCTAGAAGATGTTTGGTCCCGCAATTTCATCAACATTTTCGTGGCCCCTGTAAGGACATTCGAATTTGTAGCGGCCACCTGTATATCGGGTCTTTTGCAGTCTATCTGTGTATCGCTCATCCTGATCCCGCTTGCCTACTGGTTCTATCAGTACAATTTCGGCATGCTCGGGTATTGCATGATTCCTTTTTTCATCAATTTGCTCTTAATGGGCTGGACCATAGGACTCATTACCACAGCCATAATTATCCGCTGGGGACATCAGGCGGAGGCTCTAGCCTGGGCAATTCCTTTCTTGATCCAACCGATCTGCTGCGTTTTCTACCCGGTGGACGTTCTACCTACCTGGCTTCGATCGATATCACTTTGCGTGCCGGCTACTTATGTATTCGAAGGGATGCGCACTGTCTTGAAAGGTGGCAGCTTCTCGACAAAAGATCTGGTCATGAGCGTGATTCTCAATATCGTATATGCACTTCTTGCTGCGCTTCTCTTTGAATATTTGTTCAATGAAGCAAGAAAGAATGGCAAGCTTACGAAAATGAATACCTAAGAGGTTCTATTTGCCTGCTTCAGTAGTCTTTTTTCCGGAGAGAATGTCGTTGAGCTCTTTTGTGAAACTCTCTTTGAGATCAGGCGAAAAGCCCACATGCACTTCTGCTACGTTGCCGTCTTTGCCGACAATGACGGTCTGCGGAATGCCACGCACCTGATACAACTCAGCCACCTTGCCCTCGGCGTCGAGACCCACCGAGATTTTCAAATTCTTTTTCGCGAGAAACTCTTTTATTTGCTCGGGAGTTTCCTGAATGTTCACGGCTAGAAAGACGACGTCTTTGTCCTTCAGCGCACCGGTGACTTCAGTTATGATCGGCAAAGCCATCGTGCAGGGTCCGCACCAGGTGGCCCAGAAATCCAGAACTACCACTTTTCCTTTCTGCGCAGCCAAGTTGAATTTGGCTCCATCTACGGTATCAAGATCAAAAGCCGGTGCAGGCTTGTTGACCAGCGGATGTACGGAGGCTGGTTGGGCTGACCTGTCTTCCAGGAAGCTCTTTACCTCCTGTGCGCCTTCGGGTTTTGTAAATGTAAGCAGTTGTGCAGTCGGTTCTGCGTTCGCCTGCGAATCCGTGTAACTGCATGTGAGAACGGCCGACACACCTTCGGGCGCTCCGGGTTTGCTTGCCAGCACGCGAGACATGTCTGCCGTTACCTTCTGGATCCAGGGCTCTTTTCCTTGACGTACCCAGAGGTCCCAGGTGAAGTCTTTCTGCGTGAAACGCATGTGGTCGCAATCGTTGTCGGCGACCTTTTCCACACCTATGTGTTCGACCTTGATGACGTCAGCCATAATCTGTTTGTATGGGTCGCTCGTGCACATCGACTCGATCAAAGACATGCTGCTGAAGCCTCCGCCGACTATTTGATAATCGATGGTGTCGAAAATCTGGCTCAGGTTCTCCGGCGCCGGCATGCTCATGTATTTGTTGAGAACCGGGGTGTAGAGATAGGCTGTCTTTCCATCGCAGACCATCTGCCCGCCCATCTTTCCGCTTTCGAGCTTGAGGTAAAACTTGTTGGGGCGGCCGAAAGACACCTTGAATACTGAGGTCATTGCGGTTTGCTTATCGGCAGCGGATATTTTCATCTCTGTCGACATGGTCTGCGTGAAGCCTTTCATGTCTTTATAAAAACTGCCGACTGCTTTCATGATAGCGGCGGATTTCCCGTCCATTTGCGGTGCCGCCGCTGCCGAATCGGTTGCCGGGGCTGCATATGCAGGACTTGTCAGGACGCCTGCCTGCGTGGAAACAGCTAAAACACAGATGAGAGCGCCGTTGAGAAGAGTTTTCATGTAAAAGTCCGTGTCAGGTAAGGGCAAAACCACATAAAGTGGCAATTGTAATAGATCCGCCGCTCGGCGTCCTCATTGTTTAATTACCGCGTGAACCTTTCACATCGGGTTTTTGCAGTGGTTTCAGCTTTCGGGTTGCTTCATCTTCAAGCCGCTGGTCCGATTTTACCGGCTCTTCGTTTTTGACTGCAGCGGTTTTATTCTTCTCCAAAGCTTCGATTTCGCCTCTCATGTGAGCGAAGTTGGTGCGCTTTTTGTCTTCCTCTGTAAGCCAGTAAATAACGCGCTTTGCCACGTCGTTTTCACTTTTCTCAATTGAACTTCTCGCCCATGAATAAGCAGCTGTCAGATCCCCGAATTTGGTGGCTTCGATAGCGACGCGGGCCATTATTGAGGCTATTTGCTGCTTGGATAACTTTCCCCAGTCCGTATAGCCTGAAGGAGTGCCCATATTTTCAGACAACATTACACCGTTGGAATGTGCGAAAGTCATCGATTCGTAGGTGCGCCCGATGCGATATTCCAAGACATTCAAATCGTCCGTATTGGGCTTCACATTGCGCACGCAGTAGGATATTCCGCTGGGCGTCATGACCATGCGCGATAAGACCGCCTCCGGCGAACTGATATTCGCCTTTTCCAGCGCCCTGGCAATATAGGGATTTTCAAACACTTCGGCAAGGTCTTCGTAGTCGGCGCGTATTGGAGTTTGACTGGCAAGAACGACAAGATTGGTCGAATCGGAAGAGAGCGCCAGGCAATAATCGAAATTACGGTCGAGCGCGGCTAACACGGCCTTCACCGAATCCGGTGACACCTCGGCAAGCTGGAGCCAGAGGCTCAGTACTCCATCAGGAGTGAGGCGCTCTTTGACAGTCTTGAAATATTCATCCGTGAATAAATTGCAAACCCCAACCTGCCACGGATTGGAAGGCTCCGACACGATTATGTCGTATTTTTGTGTCGTGGCAAGAAGAAAATTGCGACCGTCATTGATTTCGACCTTGACTCGTGGATTTTTCTCCGGTTCGTGCGTGTACTTGTCGAAAACTTTGGCTGCCTGGATTACCGCCGGCTCCAGCTCAACAGCCGTCACACTGGTGATGGGGAAATTCAACAGTTCGGCTATCGTGACACCTGAGCCCCAGCCGATTACACACGCTCTTTGCGCATTGGGGCGGAATAGCATAGGAAAACTGGCCAGCAAGACTTGCTGAGACATGTCCGCACCGTCACTGGCATCTACGCATCCGTTTGTGAGCAATGAGTAAGTTCCTATTTTGTCACCGGATGCGAATTTAAGAACAGCAACATTCGAGCAGGGTCCATCTTTGTAGTAGACGAGTTTTGTCCTTTCGATGGACGATCTCCAGG
>CAZBOX010000043.1:0-29833 GCA_964493595.1 uncultured Candidatus Obscuribacterales bacterium
CACCGGATCAGCAGGTCGAATTTGCCTTCAATTTCGCCAGAACGCAGGGAGAAGTCCTGCGCATGCACGGCGTGCAACTGCTAGCTGTGGACAACGAAAAAATCCAGATTCACGAAGAAGGCTCCACGAAATACGTGGATTTCGTTCAGGACGTCGGCAGCGTCAGGCACTTGCTGCAGTGGGGAGTGGAAGCCTAAATTTGTGGCATCCTACTTGAAATACGAAAGCACTTCCGTGCGCATCTGCGTATCGTCTTTGAAAAGACCGCGGAATGCAGTTGTGACAGTCTTGGCACCGGGCTTTTTAATACCGCGCATGGACATGCACATATGCTCGGCTTCCAACCAGACGCAGACAGCTTGAGCACCGATACCTCTCTGTATGGCATCGGCAATCTCTTCTGTCATGCGTTCTTGAATTTGCAGACGTCTGGCAGTGACTTCGACAACGCGAGCGATTTTCGAAAGACCTGTAATAGTACCTTTCGTCGGCAAATAAGCAATATGCGCTCTGCCCGTAAATGGCACTAGATGGTGCTCGCAAAGACTCGTGAATTCAACGTCTTTTACCAGCACTAAGCCTTCTGTTTCTTCCTGGAATTTACAGCTGATTTCCGATGCAGCATCAATTCCCGTTGCATAACAAAGTTCTTGATAAAAGCGAGCGACTCGCTGTGGTGTATCCATGAGACCTGGGCGCTTCGGGTCTTCACCGATCGCCTCCAGAATCATTTCTACTGCAGATGCAATCTTCTCTATGTCGACTTCACGAGCGAGACTGTTCTCGGGAACAGACATCGCAAATTTTGTCGCCGGTGATTTTTCCGTCTTCCGTCTAAGAGCGCGAGGCAAAACAGTAACTGTGGCTTCCATATTCCTATCTCAACCTTTATAGACACTTTCCTACAATACACGCCGATAGTGAACGAACAGTGAACCCTCTTTAATTCTTCAACTATCTATGGAGTCTGTCCGAGTGAAGCTCTAATGGAACGAGCAGCCATCATCCCGCTGCCCACCGCAAAAGCCAGACGATCATAACCAGGCTCCACGATATCGCCGGCGGCAAAAACACCATCAATAGATGTTGCAAAATTCGCATCGACAATTATGTGACCCCGAGAAGACTCTAACTGGTCACAGAACAACTCAGTATTCGGCATGTAACCTAGTTTGGCAATCAGCTTTACGCAGCTGACCTCGAACTCAGATGAGCCATTCGAAACTTTCACCGACTGAAGCTTATCGTCACCGAGCAAACTGGTGACGATAGAATTGGTGTGCAATTCTATAGCAGGGTTTTCTTTCAATTTTGCTACAAGGTCGGGTCTTGCCTTAAGAACGTTACTTCTGGCCAGAACGGTTACTCTGGAGCAGTACTGAGCAAGATCAAGCGCAGTGAAAACAGCACTGTCACCGCCGCCGACGATCGCAATCGGCTGACCTCTCAACGACTCACGACTGGGTCCGCTCCTGTAAATTACGTCGTCTGCGAACGCTTCAGGAATTCTCATATCCAGACGTCTGACGCGATATCCTGTGGACAGCAGAATGGTTTTGCCCTTAAAAATTCCGTACTCGGTTTCGATTTCTTTGCGAGCCAGATTGATACCCAAAACATTGCAGCCAACCTTGATTCGTTCGCAAAGAAACAGCTGCGCAACTTTCTCCATCTGCTCTCGCATCTTTTCGCCGTTTTCAAAAGAGCCGCCCGCAAAATTACAGATCGGGCTTGGTATAGATGGAAGTTGTCCTCCTAATCTAGATTCTCGTTCCAATACAACAACATCAAGTGCGTTTTCATGACACTCCAAGGCACAGCTGATGCCGGCCGGACCGGCACCCAGCACAATCACATCGTGAATACTGATTTTTGCGGGCACGAGAAATCACCTGACCAGAATTGAAAGATCCTCGATTGCGGCCAGCACACTCTGCGGTGTAATTGCAGCCATACAATGCTGCGACCAATCCTCTTTACTGCATTGCCAGCTTTCCCAATACAATTTCTTTTCATTGGGTTTGAAAGAATCGTAGGAAACAACTTTGTTGGGAGCGCCACTATATTCTAAATCAGTGCATTCCTGAGGACATCTGGGAGCACTCAGACTTCGCACGTAAGGATAGACGCGCTGAAACATGACGTTGTATCTGAAAAGAGCGACCGTAGGAACTGACTGTTGGATGGCCACATGCATCAACCCGGTATCCACCGCAATGACGCTGCGTGCCGAGCTAAGAACATCAAGCGCGTCAGTAAGAGATGGCGTCGGCATATGACTAAGTCCCTTTTTCAGACATTCCTCAACGACCTGGCTGCGCTCGGGCTCTCCAACTACCACACAACGAAGACCTTTCCTTTTCAAAAGCTCGGACAATTCAATCCAGTGAGAAACAGGCCAACACTTCACAATGCCTGCAGACCCCGGAACAAATACAATCGCATCGGAAACTTCTTGCCGCCTAACGTATGGAAGTGGTTTCAGCATGGAATAGTCGGCTGCAATGCCAAAGTCCTTGCAAATACCGACTAGAACCTCGGTGATTTTGTATCCGGGATAGAGCAATTCGAATTCGCCGGCACCCCAGATATAGTCGGTTTGAAGCGGATGATCCCGCAAATTGAAAAACACATCGTCTTCACTCAGCGACCAAGGATCAAAATCAATCTCGCGAATCAAACCAGCCAAACCGTCTATACGCTCTTCCAATCCTTCTTGCATAGGCGAGCGCGTCACTAGATAAGTAGGCTTGCCGGTAGCAATCAATGCTTGCAGAGCCGGTAAAGAGACCATCAAGTCTCCCAACCCCAAGGATATCGGTGCAAGATAGTAAGCCACTTAGAATGACTCCCCAGTCAAAACATGAGCTGCTGTTTTCCGCAGTCATGATACATCAGCACCTGAGGCAACGCTGCGAGGGTAGCCGTATGGGCTCACTACTACCCCGCAGACTTTGCCAAATACATTCTGATTGGCAGACGTGAACAATGTGTGCACACCGGTACAGCCGTTCCAGACAATATGACAGGAGTTTCATAAAAGCCGCGCCACATCAGCCTGAGCGCCATTAATCTCCTTTCAGATAGAAGTAAAACCCCTATGCTTCCTCTTGACTTCATAGTATTGTGATGCCAGGCATAGATTTGGTCCTGATAGTTCGCTATAAACCAGACAGATATCGCAGGCACGATGCGGATTTGTTTGGTGATTTCGTTTTGGGGGCTCTGGCGCAATTGGTAACCACGAAAGAACGCGATATACAGACAATCAACTGGAACCTCGAAGGAGATTCCAGCGCGACGGCGTCTGCTCATGAAGAAAGAGGCGTCGTACTACAGACGATGTCTGTGGAAGAAGAGATACAAGAAATCGGTCGTATCTTTCAGAACCCTGCCACCATTGTTGGAGGCATGATGCTGGGAGTTGCCGCGATTTACGAGTTGGCACCGGATGTGATGCACAAAGTTTTTCAAGCTATGACTCTCTATCCGACTGAGAGCAAGCTGATTGCCATCGCCAATATGGCTATCGCGGGATTGGCATTTCTAGCTCTGAGAACGGCGCCGGGTCGCATGGCCGGCTGGATCGCTTTCACCGCCATCGCCGTTACCTTGATTGTCATAATGGAATGGACAATGCTGGTCAGCTAATTGCTTCCGCTGTCGTCCACGGCTCGCTCGAACTCTTCAGAACGGCCTTGAGCAGCCGCTTTTTTGCGCATGCCTTCTACATAATTGGCGAGAAGCTTGATCTCTTGCCGCCACTGACTCATTTTTGCAAAACCGCCCGCGGGATCTTTCTTCAAGTTTGTCTTGAATTGCTCAAAATCGAGCGATTCAAACTCGCTTCCTTCTTGACCGTCCGGTAATTTGGGCTCGCTGCTTTTGCTGCCCTTCTCCCCGGCAAAAAACTTCGCTCCCGCCTTCGACTGTCTTTTCAGCATAGCGGACAGATCACGCCAGCGCACGCCCTCTTCAGCGGCGTGCTTGAGTCCGAGCGGATCGTCTATATATTTCTCGAAATCAGACAGCTTCCAACCTAGAAGCTGCTCCAAAGACGGATGCTTGAAGAGGAAATCGCGTTCTTCCCCTGTCATGGGCATCGGCGTAGCCAGAAGCATTCTTTCCAAAGTCCACTCATATTCGCCATCAGTGGGGTTTACCACAGTGCTGACTGTGCCATTCGGATCCGAATTACCCGATGAGCCGGCGTTTGCACCGACGGTGCCGGCTTGAGAGGAACCCGGTTGTCCCGGCTCGCTGCAGCCTGGTGGCGCTACATCCTGGGCAGGCGAAGACCCTATTTTAGATAAGCTCAAAACGCCAAAAGCCAGCCCTCCAAGGGCGGCAACAACTAGAATGCGGACAGGAAGTTTGATCATGGACTCTATTTTATCGTCTCTCTAGCCGTAGCGGCTAAGTCAGGTGCTCTCCCGCAGACCAAGCCGCTTTCAAATATATGATAATTTTCAGTTTCACAGCGTTGCAAAGCCTATACGGCAGGCACCATCAGCATTATCATAATTCTTGTCACTGGCTCGGCGTTGGGCATTTGTGAATCGGCAGGCAATGCGATTTAGGCAACCTGCCCGAGACTGAAGTCTCATCGGCACCTACAGGAATTCATTCACGGCTTCGCTACTAGAAGGGACAGCTCAAGTGAATCTCGAAGAATACGAAGAGCTCATATGCGGAGGACTGGTCGCCGCCGGCGGACTCGGACTCATGGCTATCATGTTCATCTTTGGGCATGTCGGCAATGCAGTCGCGGCAGCCAAGGCTCAGCAAGCCCCGCAGGCGCCTGCAATGATACAGTCATACCAGCCAAATCAAGCCGCGCACATGGCGCCGGCTATCCTCAATGAGCGCAATTCCACAGGTTACATGTACAGCACAGCCACATCAGTAACCGGTCGCTTTGGTCAACCAAGACAGTTCTAGTTCTTTTCTTGAACCCACTCGATAGACTGCAGGCACTTGTCTATAGAATCCGCATGCCTGGAAAAAATGTCCTTTGGCGCAGAAAAAATGATTTCTATGACCGCACAGCCGTCACTGCCACCATTTATGAAGATGGTGCGATTCTCCACCCCAAACTCAGGGAAATGCCCCTCAACGTCAATGACGTTGACGTTCGATAAACTTTTGGTGCTGGCCCGCTCCAAATCATAAAGGTCGGGCTGTGCACAATTTCCCAGCACTTCGCTGACACTGAGAACAGCCTCCGGACTCAGATCATGAGGCTCTTTCTTCAAGATACGCTCGAATGTTTTTCCGGAGAGTGAGGAAACCAGCATACCTCGGTAGAAGATCGAGAGCTGCAAATCAGGCGTATCAGAGGGTCCGAAATGATATAAAAAACTGTTTCCGAACTGTCCCAAAATCTGGCGCCTGGCTGACCAACCAGAGGGCAAGGGCAAACGTTTGATGCATCCGATGTTTGCGATTTGAGTCAAGAACGGAACCTGAAAAATCGATAGGCCTTATTCAGCTATCCATATTACAAGCTCTATTTTACAGGTGTATTTTTAAATTCTTTGTTCGCCATATACAACTCGCTTGTGCTTACACCATGCAAAATATGCCCCCACGGATTGAAGATGGAGACCAGTTTCGACTCACGCTCATATGAGCGAACAGCAACGAAATGCCAGCCATTCTCGGGCATAGAGTCAAACTCATAGTTAAAGATAGGGTGCCTGACATCCACAGTCGTAATCACAGGTAAGCGGTCTTTTAGCTGCCTTATCCTCAGATTCCGCTCGAGATAGCGCAAAGAAGGCAGTTGCCACGGCAAAGCTATCTTGCCATGCTGGACTCCATTTATCTGCCTGTGCATATCATTCAAACTATCGTTGTCCATCAGAGGATCGGACAAATCGTCCTGCAATTGCTCCGGCAGTCTTTCATGAACACGTGCTGCCGGTTTTTTGCTGAAGTCCAATAATCGATATGCAGTAGAACTCTTGGGATCTGTCGTAAAACGCTGATACCTGACAGCACCAGGAACGATACCATTATCAATTCCATCTCCTGCAGGCAGCCACGGCATTAAATCGCTCTTTCTTTGCCAATGAACATTTACGGCTGTCGTCTGAAACAGTTGATTAGCAAATCGACGGCCCCAGTGAATTTCAGGAATTATGTTCAAGCCATTCATGACTATCGTCGCCCCGTCGGAGCAGACGAATTTGCCTGTACGAGCGACTTGCGAAATCAAATTCGCCGCGTTTTCGGGATGTTTGACGTAGGTGCAATATTCGAGAGCTGCCGGACCACAAGTAGGGTGCTGTCCCTGCACCACCTTTTCAGGATTCGCCGTCAAGCGCAAGGTCTGCATAGCCAGACGGCCGAGAGGCAGCTGAACTGCATTCTGCAAGCGAGGATTGAGAAATTCGTTGACATGCCGAAAGACCTGAACCACTTGCTCGTCTTTTAAATCAGTCCTGTCTATTACATCATCAATAACCTTGTCAGCATGCCTGTTTTCTCCAGACAGCCGAAAGTGCAGCATGTTTGCCTGTTCTCGTATTTCTCTGTTAAAGCGGCACTGAGAATAATCTGTTGACGGTCTAAATTGTCCGCCTGTGCGCACAAAGTTATTGAACTCTCGGCGCCATATTTCGAGGTAGGAAACACCACCGATGGCATCGGCCAGCGGAATAGTCTTCTTGAGTTTCTTTACAGCCTCTGCTTTTGAAGCGACGGCTAAATCGGGTCGAGCAGCCAGCTCAGCGCGAATTTCCTGAGCAAGGCGAATAGACGAATATAGAGTCCACGCCTCCTTCACATCTCCATTTTTCAGTGATACTGCCGCCCGGACAAAGCCGGGCTCAGCGATACTGCTGAGTGATTCTTTTCGATGTTGAAGTTCATGAAATAAAGTCTTTGCTGAACTACCTTCAGTAAGCGTGACAAGGTCTTTGCCGGACAAATAAGAATCGAATTGCGCATCAGGCTCTATGCGTGCCCAACGGTTTTTCTCAAACAAAGCTCTCTGATGAGAGTCTAAGGATTGAAAACTTGCCAGTCCCGCATTTTTCTGCACGTACCGATCAATTGACACTCCCCAACCCATTCTGGTGCTGGCTCTGTCCTGTATGAGCCGAAGACCCTCTTGGGTCCCCGGCAACAGTGCATTCATCAGACCACCAGTCAGCATGAGTTTACTCAAATTGAGCTTTTCAGACGTATCCGCAGTGAAGAATTGCGGTTGTGAAATAACAATATGAGCAAAAGACCCAGAGGCACCGGACAGGATCCTTTCAGCGGAACGACTGAAAAGGTTTCCTTTAGAGCCGGTTTTCCAGTACTCTAGAACAGCAAAATTAGCAGCACCAGCCAACCCGTTGCGCAGATGAGTCTCGCTGCCATGCGTCTCTTTCAGTCCATCGTAAAGACCACCGCCGACAATTTGAGCAACCTTCTCACTCTGGGCCAAGGTCGCTAAAGCACCTTCCGCCTTCACAGCCGCTCCGGCAAAACGCATCGTATTCGAGACAAGCCGACCTGCCAGTGCATACGGAACCACCGAGCCAGCTGCAGAAGCAACGCTCTGGCAGATCATCTCGGCCGTCCAATTCTCGGCGCAAACAGTCGCAACCGGCAACGCTTCTATCTTATGCTGCGATTGTCCGGCGAATTTACCCAGTGCAGTTGTGACTACGTTAGCAGGCTCAATACACATCGTATTGACCAGTGGATTTACAAAATTCGAGTCGAACCAATCAAATCCATCGGCGGCTTTGCTAGCGGTTTCATGCCTGTTTTCTTGCTTACCCCATTGCGGCATAGCCATACCCCGGGCTTTGATGCCGGTATATTAGGGCTGGCTGCAGCGATTATCACTGTTGAATTGTGCAGTATTCCTCAATAATGGCGTTACGGCTCAACTCGCTCGAGTGAGAACAGTCCCGTATTGATCGGGAGCTGAGAATCCTTTGAGCAAAGCATGCGGTGCAAAACTGTTCAAAATCGCAATTTTTTCGACACCATTATCGAGGCATTTCAAACAGCTCTTGATCTTTGGCAGCATGCCGCCTGAGATTGTCCCTTCTTCCACACACACTTGGGCTTGCGCAGGAGTGAGATGACTGATTCTCGTGGTCGGATCCTGCACATCGCGCAGCACCCCGGGAACGTCTGTAAGAAAAATGAGAGCATCCGCGTTTAGATAAGTAGCCACAGCAAGTGCGGCATGGTCAGCGTTGAGGTTGTAGAGCTGACCATTCCCATCCATTCCAAATGGAGATATCACAGGCATCCAACCGGCCCATAGCCAGCGGTCGAGTTTTGTCACATCGACATCGACGATTTCACCAACCCATCCGAGATCGACAGAGCCGCTCGTATCTTGAAACTCCATTTTCTTGCTGACGAAAGGATTTATTGTCTTGGAACAGAAGCTCAGAGCTTGCGCTCCCTTTGCCAAAAACTTGTCAGTCAGCTTTTCATTGATGCTGGAAAAAACATCGACAGCTATTGAGAGAGTTTGATCATCAGTCACTCTCAAACCACCGACTTTCTTCGTCTCTTTTCCGACCGCCTTCAGTGCGTCATTTACTGCAGTGCCTCCGCCGTGAACAAGCACAACTCTTACACCTTGGTTGATCAGGGCACAAGTGTCCTCAATCAGCTGGTCGAGAACTTTTGGATTCATGATGGCGTTGCCGCCGAATTTTACGACTACAATCGGATCGCCGTCGGTGCTCAAGCCGAAAGTCGAATTCGGCAGAGCATCGTAATTTTCTTGTAGTATCGTACCTTTGAATGTTGCCAATGTCATTTCGGTCACCTAAGTCCTGTAAGAGCCGTTAATCCGCACGTAGTCATAGCTGAGATCGCAACCCCACGCGGTAGCTTCCTCAATTCCGGAATTCATGTTCACATGAATGATGATGTTCTTTTCTGCCAGAATTTGTTTTGCAAGAATTTCGTTCACGCAGACGGGTTCGCCGTTCTTGAGCAGTTCGAGCAGTCCGCCGGCGCTCTCCAAAGAGATTGAGACAAACGACGGATCGAATTTTGCGCCGCTGTATCCCATTGCGCAAATGATTCTGCCCCAGTTCGCGTCCTCTCCGAAGAAAGCAGTCTTAACCAGGCTGGAGGAGACAATGGAGCGAGCCAGCAGTCTTGCATCTTCTTTTGAACCGGCGAATTTCACCTGTGCTTCCAAAAATTTGGTAGCACCTTCTCCGTCTTGAACGATGATTTTTGCAAGATGCGTGTTGACTTTCTTCAATACCTCGCAGAAGGTAAAATAGCCATCATCCTCGCTGACTATAATCTCGTTTCCAGCCAGGCCGTTAGCCATTATTGCAACCATATCGTTGGTGCTGGTGTCGCCGTCAACCGAAATCATGTTGTAAGTATCGGCACCGCTGTCCTTTAGTGCTTTCTCCAACATGTGGGGAGCAATGGCTAAATCAGTGGTGATGAAGCTAAGCATCGTCGCCATATTGGGGTGAATCATGCCGCTGCCCTTTGCCATCGCACCGAGCACGACTTTCTTGCCACCAACTTCAAACTCTACCGAAATCTGCTTCGTGTAAGTATCCGTCGTCATGATCGCTTCGGCGGCTAACTGGCCGGCGAGTTTAGAATGTTCGAGCGACGAGCTCACATTGACGATTCCCTTAGTGATGATCTCCATCGGCAACTGAACGCCGATAACACCGGTAGAGCAGACTAGAATTTCTTCTGGCTTCGCACCGATGCATTCGGCATAAGTAGCCGCCATGATCTCGGCGTTTTCCAACCCTTCCTTACCTGTGCACGAGTTGGCGTTACCGCTGTTGATTACGATGCCACGTATAGTTTGGGACTTTGCCACCACACTCTGATTCCACAAAATCGGCGCAGCCTTCATCACGTTGGTGGTGAACATGCATGCGACAGTCGCTGGAACTTCGCTGTAAAGCAAAGCCAGATCTTTTCTTTTGCGTTTGACACCGATATGCGCACCAGCAGCTTTGAAGCCTTTCGCGCTAGTGACGCTTCCGCTGAAAGGAGCTTCTACCACCTTGCCTTGAACGGCCAAAGCATGTGCGTCGATGATGGTGGTGAATGAATTCATTTCGGATCTCCTCAAATCGAAATACAGCTGCATAGAAAAATCCCCGAGTCCTTGAAGGTGGCACTCGGGGAAATTAGATCTCTTGCAGTGTTGTATTAAATCAACGTATGCGAGCAATCCCCAAGCGCGCCGGCGCGGCGTCGGGGGAATCGTCGGTTGTGTCTGAGAGATTTCGTGAATTGCATGTCTGAAAAATTCCTTGGACTATCACTATACACGTTGCAGATTTTTTGTGTCAATTTTTCGCTGTTTCCACCTAAATTTGTTACGCAGGAAAAATAGGAGCCTGAGTCAAGCCTGTCGATTCCGGCCAGCCGAAATGAATGTTCATGTTCTGTACTGCCTGTCCGGCTGCGCCTTTAACGAGGTTATCCAGCGCGCCGACGACGATTGCTCTATTGGTTCTCTTATCTACGCTCAACCCGATGTCGCAGTAATTTGAACCTTTGACCCATCTTGTCTCAGGGTGCTTGTACTCACCAGAATGCGGATCGAAGATCCTGATGAATTGTTCATCTCCATAGAATTCGCTATATAGATCAAATAGATCTTTTTCTGTCATCTTCTTCTTCAATGTTCCATATGTCGTACATAAAATTCCCCTGTTCATAGGAACCAGATGCGGTGTGAAAGAAATGGACAGAGATTTTTCAGCAAATTGATTGAGCGCTTGCTCAATCTCAGGAGTATGCCTGTGGCTGGCAATTTTGTAAGCCTTGATAGACTCATTGCACTCATCGAAATGAACACCCAAAGACAGACTTCTTCCTGCTCCTGAGACCCCGGACTTCGCATCGACGATCACAGTCGTTTCATCGATAAGTCCGGCCTTCAGAAGTGGTGCCAAAGATAGAATCGAGCATGTCGCGTAACATCCAGGATTGGCAATCAATCTGGAAGATTTGATTTTTCCTCTGTTCAACTCTGGAAGTCCATATGCAGATGAACCCAGAAGTTCTGGATTCGGATGAGTGAACTCATACCACTCGTCGTAATCCCCGGCGTTCTTCAGCCGAAAATCCGCACCGAGATCAACAATCGCGCACTTATCGAGAATGTCTTGATTGACCATTTTTGCAGCATGTCCATGGGGCAGAGCAAGAAAAATCAGATCGACATCAGAGCTCAGAGTGCTGACGTCTTCTGCGCTGCATGTGAAGTCAGCCATCTTGGACAAGCCGGGATAAACAGACGCGAAAGTTTTTCCACTATTGCTGTTCGAAACTGCCGTGTGAATTTTGACATTGGGATGTTGAACCAGAATTCTGATCAACTCCTGTCCCGTATAACCCGTCGCACCTACAACCGCTATCTTCTTCATCTGCGTTTCCATCTTGAACAAGCCCTAAAACAAAAAACCCCAGGTCCTCTGACCCGGGGCTTAAACTCGAAAATGGTGCTAAATCAGCTAAGCCATATCGGCGCCGGGCCTAATAGAGAGACCTGGGCGGCGTCGGGATATAACTTGTTGGGCTTGTCTGAGCTGCATTTTTATGTAGCCTCGGCACCTTATGAGTCAACTTATGTAGTGTGCAGCAAGGTTTCTGGATTTGTCAACAGGTTATAAGGTTTCGTTAAGATCCCTAAACCAGCTTAACTTGGTCGAGCTGCCCCCTTCAGCCTGAAGTATCACTCATCCAGACACATTTTCTGTAAACATGCGGCGAGATTTTGTTGCCTTCTTAACCGGATGCAACTAGGGTGTTTACAGGCAGGACGCAAAAAGCGTGCTTCCGATAAGCAGAGAAACTCTAGAACGATAGATCCAGATCAAAATCGAAGGTCAGTTTTAGATCAGAGTCCACTTACCAGTACAGGAAGTCTTTCTAAACAGAGAAAAGCCGCTCTGGCCAAGAGGCTCATGGTGCAGCTGAAAAGTTGGCATTGGCGGCAAGGGCACTGAACACGGTGCACCTGTTTTGGCATTGGATTCGAAATAGAGGAAATTATTATGCAAGAACTGAAAGTGCACGCGCTTACGGGCATTGCCGGCGGTGCCAAATCGAAAACCAAGCTAGTGATTACAGATGTGGATGGAACACTCGCCTCTTTCTGGGATTACTTCGTGCCGGCGATCAGAGATTTCATTAGAGAAATCAGCCAGCGAACCGACAAGTCATACCATGAGCTTGCTCGAGACATCGGGCATGTAATCGAACGCCGCGGTACCCACGAATACCCCTGGCTACTGGAGGAGACCGGTTTCGCCTGGTCCAACTTCGAAGACGATCCGGAAGAGTTTATCGAGCAATTCGTAAAACCTTTCTGGGAATCTGTCGATGAGAACCGTGCAAAATATCTGCGTCCATACCCCATGGTACTGGAAACACTGGAAGCTCTAAAACGCAAAGGTGTAAAAGTAGTAGCGCTCAGCGATGCACCGGAGTATATGGCCAGAGTGCGAAACAAACAAATTTTCGACGGTCTGCTGGACGCCGTCTATTCACTGGAAACTGTGGAACCGGAGAAGGACGATCCGTTTAGACCTATCTCCTTCGCACACGGTCGAGATAGAGTGGCAAAACTAAGGAAGGAAACAGCCGACTTGCAAACGCGGCTGCACATCCTACCCTTCACTTACGAAAAGCCCTGTCCAATCGGATTGGATCAAGTGCTCAAAGACTTTGATGTCTATCCGCAAGAGACCTTATTTATAGGTGACAGCCTCGCCAAGGACGGAATCGTTGCTGCTTCTCGCGGTATCAGATTCTTGTGGGCGCACTATGGCAGCAGCCTGCCGGCTGAGTACGAGGAAATGATCAACTACTCGCTAAAGCCTGAAATTCCAGGAGAGTCCGGAAAGAAATCTTTGCCTCCAGAACTCATAACGGCAGTTGCTGCACGATATGACGAACTGCTCAAGTTCGTATAAAAACGAAGAGCCGGGGTTTCGATAAATTTCTCTTTGCGGTGCACTTAGGGCCTCCACACTTGCTTGGTTCAACGCTAATAATTCTTAGGAAAGCCGTACTTCTAATGCTTCCTGGACTCTGGTCTGTTACCGTCCACTGAATCTGAGCGTTTTGAGGGCTATACAGACGTTTGCAAGAGCGCTTCGGACGATTAATTTGGTGAATTGGCAAGGAGGAATTTCATGACCGCCGTCAAGAAAGCAGGGAGTGTGAGCCTTTTCGGACTTCTGTCAGTATCAGGGCTGATTCTTTTCAACCCCGGCAGCGCGGACGCCCAGTTGCCAGGAATTACTCAACCGGCGACCGGAACCACCACGCCCGCCTACCAAAATCAAATTCTGACCGGAAAAATCAAATCGGACATCATCCCCGCCGAACAATTGATGTCGCAAGGTCGATATTCAGAAGCCGAGGAAATGTTTCGCGAGTTGCTCGTCAACAATCCGGCTGACCTGGCTGCAACAGTCGGACTGGGAACCGCCCTTGCAAAACAATTCAAGCTCGACGGTGCCGATGACATGTTGGACAGGGTCTTGAAGTCCGACCCCAACAATGCCCTTGCCTTTGCCGGAAAAGCAAACGTCATTCTGAATCGCCTTCAATCTTCCTCTGGAACCATAAGAGAAAATCGCGATTCTTACTTGCGTCAAGCCGAAGACTATGCCAGACGCGCTACGGCGCTGGCACCGGCTTCAGGGGAAGCACACTTCACGCTTGGTCAAGTATATAAAGAGGAAGGGCGCCTAGACGATGCGACCCAGGAATTGCGCACTGCCGTCAGCCTTGATCCGCAGCACTCACAAGCTCTGTCTACCCTGGGTATGCTCAAGCTCGATCAAGGCAGCCTTGCCGAGGCCGCCGAGAATTTCAAGCGCGCCATCAACATCAGTTCCAGCAATTCGACTGCGCATTACGGTCTTGGCTCCGTCTATTTGAGACAAGGGCAAGTCGATGACGCAATCAAAGAATTGAATACTTCGCTCTATCAATTTCCCAATAGCTGGCCGGTACGCATGGCCCTGGGCGATGCATACGCACAACAAGGCAATCAAGTTGCCGCCATCAAGGAATATCAACTTTCAATCTTGATCAAACCGGAGAATGCTCAACCATATCTCAAAATTGCCGACATTCGCGAGTCAAGAAGCGACCTCGAATTAGCGCTTGCTGACTTGCGTTCAGGACTTTCGCAAATTCCATACGACATAGATCTGCGTCAAAGAATCGCCGAGATTTGTTTAAAACTGGAAAAGGCCGATGATGCAATCAAAGGCTTCCGCACTATCCTGCAGATGAGTCCTAACAATCCACAAGCTGTAAAAGGTTTGAGCCAAGGTTTGTACATCAAGGCTCAGAAAGCAGCAGTCGGAGCACTTCTTGCATCCAACGACTATGAGGCTGCCCTGAAGAGCCTTGACGAGGCGATCAAACTGAGTCCGGACGACTTTGAATTGCGTCTGGCACAAGCAAAACTGATGTCTCTTGCCGGCGCAAAACCGGACCTCAGCAAAATGGGAGAGCCACAGAATAACGGTGAAAAACTCGCTTATGCTGAGGCTTTGATGGCGCAGGGAGAATTTCAAAAGGCGACAGACATGATGAAGTCTGTCGTGAGCAGCGTAAATGATCCCAAGCAAGCATTTGCTGTTGCAGATGTCGCGATGCTCAATAAGGATCTCGATAATGCAGAAGCGGCCTATAAAAAGGCTCTCTCGCTATCGGGCGCTCCCGAGCGCGCGCAAAGAGGTCTGGATGAAGTAGCTCGTCTTCGAAAAGCATCTCAAGATGATGTGAAAGTCGCTGACGAACTCTTTAAGAAAAACCAGTTGGATGGCGCCATTGACAGATACCGTCATGCAGTCGGCACCAATCCAACCCTCGCTGATGCTCGGCTCGGCCTGGCCAAATCCCTGGAGAAGATGCAGAAAGCGAATTCCACCATGCTGATGGAATCAGCTGAGCAATATCACAACTATATGTCGCTCAATCCGAACCAACCAATGAAAGAAGCGGAGAAGATGCGCCAGAACATTGCAAAACTGAAGGACAAAGCAGCAAAACTCGCTGAAAAAGAGTCGAAAAATAAACGAGGCTAGTAGTCTATCTACCAGCGCAATGAAGCAAAAGATAGCCGGGCGGAAAGCGAAAATCCTCCCGGTTATATTTCAATTTGAGGAAAATTTGACGTTGCTGCGACAAATATAAGTCCAAATCAACAAAGCTATGAATATTCAGCGAACGCAAAAAATCAAATGGAAGCAGTGCCACAGAGCCTTCGCGTAAATGCAGATCTCGCCATATCAAATGGATTTACTCTTGCGCAAAATGAAGGCATAGACCTCTATAGCGAGGCATTCGACAGCCGCAAAGAATCTTTGAAATCAGATGCAGATTCGATAGAAGCGGAAAATTTTTTCAAGCGCAACAAAAACAAAAGTGCGGGCAGCCTGGACGAATTCTGCGCAGACAGCCCAATATGCACTATCGGCGAACGACATTCCTCGACAGCCAGCAAAGATTACCTGGCGGACAATATGGAATCCCTTGCCCAAATAGGATTTACACATATAGGCTTCGAGATGATCAAGCAGAGGGATCAGCAGCTTCTCGACGATTATGTATTTGGAAAAGGAGATAAAGAAGCAAGAGCCAGACTGCTGACAGGTGAAACTTTCCTGGCTTATGATTACGCTCCCGGCGTGCCGGAAGGATATCTAAGAATACTCGATGCGATAAGACAAACGAACTTAAAAACAGGCTCGCATCTCAGGCCTCTGGCGCTGGAGATAGACTACGATTTGACCGACAAAAGCGACTCTGAGATGGAGCGGAGAAACCGCGCTTGGGCTGACAAAATCGAGCAATTAGTAAGAGATGAGCCTTCTGCTCGCGTTTTGACTTATTCAGGAGGAGCTCATCTCGGCTTTCTCAACGGCAAAAACACCCTCAATAAAGAACTTGCCGAGCGCGGTCTACCGTCGACGATAATCACACTGGACTCAGCTCAGCCCAACGAGCAACCAACCAACGACAGCCGGGTAGCCGCACACTCAGCAAATGTGTCAGGTATCGACCGACCTTACTCTTATCGAATCGCTCCTGGAAGAGAGGGAAAACGCAGCGACTTCGGTATTTATATTCCCTGGAAGAATCCTCCTGAGGCCCCTTTCGGCAAGGAAGTAACTCCGAGATTTATGAAGAGCTCAACACGCACAGGCGAAGTTTTTTTCGATGGCGACACTCCTCTCACCAGTTTAAGAATTACTACTGACCGTGACAATCGCGTGATTTCTTTGGCTGTCCGAGATGATGATGAAGGTGTCGACGTACTCAATCCAAATCTCTATAAGGAGCCGGATGGACCGTTGCGAAAAGGCTGGTTTCTTATGAACAACGGTGATGAAGAATCAATTCGCTATCTGAAGAACGGCGAACAGATTCTCAAAATCACTTTGAAGGATCGGCGGCTTGTGCAGGTTAGAAACAAAACAGCTCTGCTCTATCCTGCTATTTAAAGGAGCGAAAGTGAAACTGGCAGTAGCCACCAGCTTATGAAAGAAGTTGTTTCGAAACTCTAATCAGCGCTTCTTTGAGCTTCTCGAATAGCTCACCAATTTCATTATCCGTAATCGTAAACGGTGGCGCCACCATGATGTGATCGCCGTTTACACCGTCTATGAAACCAGACCCAGGATAAATTAGCAGTCCGGATTTCATCGCTTCCTGTGCAACAAGCTGAGAGATTCTAATCTCAGCAGAAAATGGCTCCTTGGTCTTTCTATCCTTAACAAACTCAAGACCCATCATAAAGCCTTTACCTCTGATATCACCGATTATGCCCGTGTTCAGAAGTTCTTCTGCACGCTTGAAAAGGTCTGATTCACCGGCTCTTACTCTTTCAATGAGATTGTGCTTTCGAACATACTCTATTGTCGCCAAACCAGCCGCACAGGCTACTGGATGAGCACTGTATGTAAAGCCGTGCTCAAAAATCCCGCTGCTGTCCTCAAATGCTTTCACAACCCGCCCCGCTGCCACTACTGCGGCCAGCGGTTGATATCCCGCAGCCATACCTTTGCCCAGGACAATAATGTCAGGCACCACGTTGAAATGATCCATACCGAATGCGGTGCCTGTCCTTCCCAGTCCGGTCATCACTTCGTCAGCAATAAGAAGAACACCGTACTTGTCGCATATCTCTCTTACACGCGGGAAATAGGATCTGCCTGGCACTGCTGCTCCGAGCGTCGCACCAACAATCGGCTCGGCTATGAATGCCATCACATTTTCCGGTCCGGCAGCAAGAATTGCTGATTCCAGTTCATCAGCTATAGCAATGGAACATTCGATATTGGAACAGGGTCCAGGCGCAAAGCCGCATTTGCAACGATATCTATAATCGGCGCAAACATGCAAATGCGCTGGCAGCATAGGTTCATAAGGTTTTCGTCTGGCCAGATGCCCCGTCGCCGACAGTGCTCCAAAAGTGCTTCCGTGATAACTCTGCCAGCGAGAAAGGCAGACTGTTCTCTGATTTTCGCCAAGGTGAACAAAATAACTGCGCGCCATTTTCAAAGCTGTTTCTACGGCTTCAGACCCGCCCGACATAAAATATACTCGGGCACCTTCGCGGAAGCCTGGTGGGGTCAATTCCACAATTTTTTCGGCAAGGGTCAAGCCTGCTTTTGAAACGAACTGAGTTGTATGAGCAAAGGCGACCTGCTCCAACTGCTCCTTAATGGCGTCATTGATCTCTCCAAAGCCGTGCCCCAGATTCGCTACTACTGCACCACTGCAACCATCAAGGTAGACGCGACCGTCCGTGTCTGTAATCCTCACACCTGTGGCAGAAGCGACAACTGGATAGTTTTTTTTGAGATTCCGAAAGAAAAACGCAGACATGCTCGACTATGGGTTTAGGAAACTGCCCCATATTGTTCCACAAATAGAAAGCAAGAGAAGACGGGGCAGTCATTCAACTGCCCCGTTGCCCTCTCAGGTATGAGTGTTAGCGTTCTGTTGTCGGTAAAACTATCGGACTTCTTTTGTCTTACTCTCTGCGACGTGACGTCTTTCAGGTGCCGGCAAGCTGATGAAAGGCATCTGTCCACCGCCTGAGAATGTAGGCAATTCACCGTCCCATTTTTCTACAGCTCTCAGTTGTACAAGATTGGGGTTTTGTGAAAGGGCGTTGGCTTCACGTTGAATGGCAGCAGCTCTTTCAATACTCTCTTTCTTGATCTGATAGGCGGCAGCGTCGGCGGCCAATTCCTTTTCTCTTGCAGCAGCTTCCGCTTCGGTGATGCGTCTTTCCTTCTCGTTCTTAGCTTGCAGGGCTTGCTGTTCGGCCTTTACCTTCGCTTCAATCGACAGATTAAACTCCTTGGAGAAGTCAAAATCAGTGATTGCTACGTTGGCGACTGCGACAGCTCCATCCAATTTCTTTTGATTGAGAGTGTGACCGATGTAATTTCTGATCGCGTCAGTCACCAACTGTTTAACTTGTTCGCGTTTGGTTACCAATTCTTCGGCTGTATATTTTGCCGTAATCGCTTTCAAGCTTTCTTGCACAGCCGGCGCAACAACAGTCAAGTCAATCTTATCGAGATCGCCAACAGTTTGATAGCACTCTGCTGCCATAGTCGGACAGATACTGTGCTGAACAGATATAGTCGTTTCAACAGTCTGCAAGTCTTTCGATGCAGCCGCTGCACGTACTTCAAATGATTTCAGTCGTGTGTCGAGTTGGACAACATCATCCATCAGCGGGGTCTTAAAGTGAAAACCAGGCGGGAGTTCATGTGTGTTAACTGCTCCCATTGTCTTCAGTACACCTACGTGTCCGGCATCAACCGATACCCAAAAGCCTGTCAGCAAGGGGACCGAGAGCACCAGACCAATCACAACCAGGCCACCTACCATCGTACCGATCGCTTTATGTGCACTATTATCCATTTTTAGAATCTCCGTGTTTGCGCCATGGCACCAGAACACTGATGACATTCGCCCTCCAGCGACTCGGCGCTGGAGCTAAAAGTATTAGGGCATGAGTTCCTAGAACCCAAAAGAAATTGAAACTTGGATTATGGAAGCGCTACAAAAGATTGGGTCCTTCCAATCACACCGGGTCTCGTTTTGCAGTTCGTGCTTTTCATATTCAAAGTCTCAGTCCGTTTTGTTCTCTATGCGCCCAAATTACCATCTTTCTTGACAACTTCGTTACATATTCAACAATTTCTCATAATCCGCCCAGTTGGGGGTTTCCAGGTTCAAACGCCAAGCCGAGCCATTAACTGGGGAACATTGGCGGGCTTCTCAGGACCTCTGTAGAAGGTGGCTCTCTGGCGGCTTACGCAAGCCTCACTGAGTCAGACAAGTTTATAGAAGAGGACGGCTTATGAGTCATGAAGAAAAGGACGCTGAGGATTTAGACAAAACAGAGGATTCCACTGCCAGTTGTGGGTGCAACGACGCAGATGAGAAAAAAGAGCATGCGAAGAGCCTTGTGGAAAGGTCCAAAATAGAGTGCGCAAACGTCCAAAGCAGGGCTGCGGAGCGAAAAAAGGACAGAGACGAAGAGATCGAATCTTCCGCTGTTCAAGCAGAAAAGCTAAGGGTCAAAGAAACAGGTGTGTTGGAAGGTCCCAATAAAAATCCGACAGAAAAACCATGCGACAACGAAGAGCTATGATGCTGCTCGATTAGAGACTATTCAACCGTGTACAAAACACAGTGTCCATCATCTTCAAATACAGGATTGACGCCGCGCCGCCATAGCTCGAAATACTTGCTGTAGGGCTCATCTGGCTCTTGCCCGTTGAACGATCGAGCGAGCGGCCAGCGCACATAATTGGAGATATTGTAGCTATTCGCCATTGTGTACAATGCCTCGTCAAGCAATGCACCTTGCTCTTTCACACCGGCATTCGAGAAATAATCGTTGAGCGCTTGGTAAATTGAAATATCGATGTCGGTGCTTTCTAGAGACGCCGTTTCGCCGCGACGAATTTCCATTTCAATTTTTGAAACGTCTTGGAAGTATGACTTCATTTCATCGTCGCCGGTAACTGATGCAACATGCTTCAGGCTCTTGCAATAATTGACCGCGAGAGCCTTTATTTCTTCGTTAGTAGATGGTGCTGGACGGCGAACAACAAAATATGCGTCAACTACATTGCCCTTTTTGTATCCAGCTGCAGTAGCCCTGAACAAATCTAGAAGTCGAGAAGTAATCTCACTGCAGTTGAGGTCCTGACAGAATTCCTTAATTCCGTCGCCATCGGGTCTGAAGCGCTGGAACAAGAAGGCAAGATCATCTTTTGAGGTCCAGGCTGCATCACTCTCTTTGCCGCCTAATTTCAGTTGCCATTTACGCAAGACCGACTCCAAAGGCGGAGATTCAATTTTTTCTGCGGCAATAGGGGTGCCGTCCTCTTCATGCCCATCATGCTCCGATAAATTCGAGTGATGATGAACACAACTCAGTTCAGATAGAGAACGATCAGTGTCTCCATTCAATTTTGCTTCTGTGTATTCCAGTAGCTCGTCAATGGAAAATGTGGACACAAGAGGTTGAGAGGCGACAGCTTTCTTGGCTTTCTGCAAATAGAGTCGCGCACGTTCGTAATGATGTTTAGACAAACAAATCTGCGCCGCGACAGCCAGTAATCCGCTTCGCGCCACGGCATCCGACATCTCACTCTCGATAAAGGCATCCAGAAAATCGAATTTTTCCAATACAACTGCCGATGGTATCACGGTAAAGAAGATATTCTGCCAGATCGTGCCAGAGAAAACAGAATTGCCTTCAACAAGGATTCTCATAACTAAATTCGTAATCTTAACTGCTTCTCTGTCTTTGTTCTCAGCCAGAAGCTTGATTATCAACTCGGCAATCGGCACCATCGCCAGAGCGTCGAGGTCTTCGGCTTCGGCAAGCATTGCAGCAATCTCGCCAGCATCGATTCCCAGAACAAGCTGCTCGACCGCACTGCGATCCAGCTGAGCAAATTCATGCTCTGGGAAAATCGATCCTGGATTAGCTCTAAGCATTAACTGAATCGGCTCTCGTCCAAATTAAACAGGCAGTACGCCGTGTTTTTTCTTCGGCAAATTCAGCTCTTTGGTAGCGTAAGCATTGAAGCGATTGATCAACTCTGCACGCAAGCTTGCTGGAGTAACCATATCGTCGACAATCATCTCGGCGGCGAGCTTGTAGATATCGACATCTTCTCTGTACTCGGCACGCTTGGCTTCAACAAATGCTGGTCTTTCCGCTTCCGGAAGCTCCTGAATCTTGTTGAAATAGACAGCGTTGACGGCAGCCTCTGGACCCATAACTGCAATCCAGGCGGTCGGCAGTGCCAGGCAGGCATCAGGTTCGAAAGCTGGTCCACACATTGCGTAGAGACCTGCTCCATATGCCTTTCTCAAGATTACTGAGATCTTCGGTACATCAGCCGACGAGACAGCCGAGATCATTTTGGCGCCCGATCTGATCATGCCTGCTCTTTCTACTTTCGTTCCGATCATGAAGCCCGGAACATCAGCAAGAAAGAGAAGTGGAATATTAAAGGCATTGCAGAGCCAGATGAAACGTGCTGCCTTGTCCGAAGAGTCGACGAACAAAACTCCGCCTTTCACTTTCGGTTGATTGGCCAGGATGCCGACGGCGCGTCCGCCAATTCTGGCAAATCCGGTCACAAGCTCCGAGGCGAACAGCTTCTTAATTTCAAAGAACGTACCGGCGTCGATTATCGTATCGATAGCTTCGTAGACGTCAAATGGAACACTCTCTTTCTCAGGAATTATTTCCTCGAGAGTTCGTTTTCCAGCGGCCGGCTCCTGCGCTGGCAGAAGAGCAACCTTTTCATTGCAATTGGCAGGCATGAAGCGAAGATAGTCTTTGCACATCTGAATCGCTTCTTCTTCTGTTTTTGCCAGTACATCGCCGCAACCGCTTATAGAGCAGTGCATGCGGGCACCACCCATTTCTTCCAACGTCACCTTTTCACCAATGACCATTTCAGCCATACGCGGTGAGCCCAGATACATCGACGCATTGCCATCGACCATGACGACTATGTCGCAGAAGGCGGGAATATATGCGCCACCTGCTGCGGAGGGTCCGAATAGCAAACAGATTTGCGGAATCATGCCGCTCATCGAGACCTGGTTGTGGAAAATCTTTCCGGCGCCGCGCCGTCCGGGGAACATCTCGATTTGGTCGGTGATACGGGCACCTGCAGAGTCGACCAGATAAATGAGGGGAACTCTGAGCTTGGCAGCTGTTTCCTGGATGCGAATGATCTTCTCGACCGTCCGCCATCCCCATGAACCGGCTTTAACCGTGGAGTCGTTGGCCATGAAACAGACAGTTTTACCCTCAATCTGTCCGATCCCGGTGACAACGCCGTCTGCAGGAAGGTCGGCTTCGCGGCCATTGGCAAAACGAGCGTCTTCAATTTCAAAGCCCGGGTCGAGCAGAAGGGCCAGACGCTCGCGGGCGAACAGCTTTTTATCTTCCTTCAGCTTCTGGTGGTATTTGGGTGCTCCACCTTTCTTGATGCGGGCAATTTGTTCTTCGAGCGCACCGCTTTTCGTAGAGCCCTGGTTTGGTTGACTCTTTGCTTCCTTCAAATCCGTACCCATCCTGTGTTCGTCCTTCTTTGAAACGACAGCCGTCACAAGCGCGTCTTTCTTTCAAAGACGGCAATCGCAAATTTTAAGGCTGCAGGGCTCATAAGGAGATAAACAGTCCAGATTGTTTTAGATTGGCAAGCAGGCTGGCACGCGGCCTCGGGGGCAAACTGATCCAAAATGAATATAATGTCTGTCGAAGAGCGCCGGAGCCAAAGCAGCTGGCGCGGGCAAGAGGCTAGCCAAGGGGCAGGTTTTGACTTTCGACAAAGAGACTACAAGACGAGAGTTTCTTCAGCAGCTGGCCCTTCTTTTGTGTGGACTGGGTGCCTCGGGCGGGCTGACCTTGAGCGAGAGCCTCACGGCGGAGGCTTTAGACGGCTCCAAGTCGAAGTCGGGCGTCAAACTGCTCCCCTGGACCGGTGACGATTTCACCCTTGGACACAGGCTGCGCAACTCGGAAATGCCAAAATTTCCGGCAGGAAGCGAAAGGAATATCGACTTTGTCATCGTCGGTGGTGGCATGGCCGCATTGACAGCCGCTCATCACCTGCGCGATCATGATTTTTTGCTTCTCGAGCAATATGAGCAAACGGGCGGTCACGCTCGCGGGTCGAATTCTCGCGGACTCTGGTACTCATATGGGTCTCAATATCTGACCGAAACCGATGGAGATGTCGGACAAATCATTTCCGACATGAAGTTGAAACCTGTAAAAGTTGGCACAGAAAAAAACGCCTGGTGGGATGGAGCACGCTTTCTCAAAGGCGTAGACGCGGGTTCTGGCCCTATTTTTAAAGACTTCAAACGACTCAAATCAGAGATGAAATCGGTCGGGACAAAGATGGGCAATGCCACGATGTATGTCTCCGACTTAACGCCCGAGCTTCAAAAACTAGACAAAATTCTCTTGTCGACAATGCTCACCGGATATAGTGCTCCCTTCATGGACTTGATCGAGGGATTTCTAAAATCCTCAGCATGTGGTGGCATCAACAATCTCTCAGCGCTCTCCGGTTTATCCATGCTCGAAGACCTTGTTATTCCGAGCTATTTGCTGGAAGGCGGCAATCCAGCTCTTACACGGGCGCTGGCAGCGAGCATCAAAAAATCTACCCCAGAGCGCATTGCGACCAATGCCTTCGTGTGGTCGGTAAATTTGAGCGACAGCGGCGCTTCCGTTGTTTATCAGGACAAGGCAGGAGCCGTACACAGGGTCAATTGCAAGCATGCGATCATCGCCGTTCCGCCCCTGGTCGCGACACGCATAGTCAATCTCAAAGTACCGGAAAAAGCTCAAATGTACGCCCTTAGATACGGTAGTTATCTTGTAGGCAATTTCACTCTCAGCAAGAAGGTATTCAACGGCAGTTTCGACAACTGGCTGCCGTCTAAATATTCCTTTCCTGACATTACTGTCGCGAACACCGTGTATGACCTGAACGGTCATTACAGGAAGGAAATGGGGCAAGTCCTCACGGTCTACCAACCATACGGTGCGGGCTCGGAAGGTCGCAGCTTACTGCTTCAAGGCGACCGCGACGGATTTTCCAATCAATTGAGAAAACAATTGGCAGGCATTCTTGGAAAAGAATTCGAGGCATCGTTGGAATCGGTTCAATTGACCCGCTGGGGGCATGCCATGCCGGTGACCGGTCCTGACTATTTCAAAAGAATGAAAAAGGTACTCGAGGGGCAAACGAACAGCTATTCGTTCGCACACTCGAGTTATCACGGACTGCCGGCTGCCGAATCGGCGATCAGAGGAGGCCGGATAGCAGCTGAGCGCGCCTTGAAGATCCGCAAGAGCAGAGCGCAATTTTTTGGACCGATGCCCGACCTGACCAGGGCAACATAATCAATTCAACTTTAGAACACGCTCGGCAGTTCGATAACAGACATTCTGCCGGACCGATTCTTCCAGCGGCACATTGTCGATAAAATCTGCAGCCGTCTGAGTATCCTCATAAGGATAATCTACGGAAAACATTACCTTGTCCTCTCCCAATTCACTTAGCGAGCAGGCAAGGGGTCCAGGAGAGCAGACACCGGATGTAGTGATAAAGAAATGCTCTCGTATGACCTGGGATGGCTTGCGCTTCAAGCTCTTTGCGTAAGGAGTGACCATAATCCGGCTATCAAGACGCCAGAGCATAAAAGGCAGACCTTCACCCATATGTCCTAGGATTACGCGCAAACCGGGGAAGTCGTCGAATACTCCACTGAATACGAGCCTCAATGCATGTGCTGCTGTTTCACAAGTCCAGCTGAAAGTCGCACCGTTCAACTCGGGTCTGCCGGAATACATATGAGGATGATCGTACGGATTGCCTGGATGCAGGTACAAAGGCACCTGGAGCTCTTCTAACTTCTGCCAGAACGGCCGGTAGCGTATGTCGTCCAGATAGACTCCATTCGTATTGCCGTTGACCAGCGCTCCCACAAACTTGTACTCCTTGATACAGCGCTCGAGTTCTTCAGCTGCACCAAAAGGGTCTTGCATAGGCAGACAGGCGAAACCGCGATAACGCTTGGGATACAAACTTATCTGTGCAGCAAGGAAATCATTGCTTGCGCGCGCAGACCGCAAGGCAATACCAGTATCGCTTTCATTTTGAACGCCAGGAGCAGTCTGAGACAACACGGCAATTTCAATCTCAGCAGCATCCATAGCAGCCAGACGCTTTTCATTGAATTCGGGTAGCAGCGCTTCAATTGAAGAGAGCACTGCCGGATCGAATTGATCTCTTACGGCTTGCAAGTATTTTTCGAATCCAGGTCCGGAAAAATGTTCTTCCAGTGCAATCTTTCTCATGAGACGATTAGTATGACATTTTTTCGAAATTCGCTCAAAGATTATTCTGAGGTGCGCATTTACGCACATAACAGAGCCATAAGCTGATAGACTTTCTAGTGTCGACTACTAGAAAGTTTTCTTTTGAAAAGATCAGCCGCCATTATTGTCAGAGCCAGCCGCGCTCTCGGTCTCAGCTTTAAGATGGTCACTGCCGGATTGATATATTCGACCTTAGTAACTCTTGTATATGCCACCAATCGTGGCACTAACCGGGCTCAGTGAAAGCCTTGCCATAGATATTCCTTGACCGTCGAGTAACGTATCCAGACGTCTACGACGAAAAGGCACAAGAACAAGTAAAGGCAAGTACGTGGGTAAAATTTGATTGGCGGGCCGACGAGCTTTAAAAGCCAGCCCGGGCTCAATTTGAACACGTGCAGAAAGTTTCGCCACCCAGGACCAAGTGCTAAAAAAGCAAGTGCAGAAATTAAAGCCGGCAAAAGCACAAAGTCTAGCCGTTCAGCCAGAGACCGATCGCATACACAACCAAGTCCGGAATGAGCGTTAAAAACAGGTGCTTCGAAATACTTGAATATATCGAATATCTCCGTTGGCAAGGATATCAAAGACGGCATCCATGTTAATGCTATTAGCGCGATCCACAGCCAGAGGATAAATTTACATCTGCGACTTCTTCCCACTTTTCCTGCGACAAGCGGAATATTCATTTCAAATGGAATCACCATTAGCGGTACTACAAAAAGCAGGCTAGGCCAGTATGCAGAACACACCCAAAAAGCAAGAATAAGGTTTGCCTTCGATCGAAATATTTCCAGCCAGAACTCACCGGCTTTGCCATCGCAAGGGGCAAGAGTCAGCAATACAAAATTCAGGATTACCATGACAAGCGTCCAATGAATACAGGCAAGCAGCTGCGAGATGGTCGATTTGCGCATTTTTAGACCCACGAAAGCACCTGCGTTTTTTGGACGCAGACGACAGAACTGATTATGATTTTTCATTAGTAAGGGGAAACCATTTGCGCAAAAGTGCGCATTTGAAATTTACTTTGTGCAGAGAACCGGCAAAAGAGGAAAAACCCCAGTTTCTAAACGCGCCCGCCTGCCTGCAGGGAAATAGTTCTCCCCACCATCGTCCCTGCAAGCAGACTGACGCATCCATTTTGCTCTTCACTTATGAAGACGCATGCGAGCAAGAAAAAGTTCAAATGCTAACTGTTAATTCCGAGCCCCCAACAGACGCCGCCTTGCAAAGCGGCTCGGTCAAGTAAAGCAAAACGATGTTATATTCACGATGTAAGAGTCTTCGGAGCAAATTTTATGGTGCGGCTATTAAGGCTACTGCTCGGCGTATACATTGCCTGTTTCTTGCTTCAGGCGTTGCCTGCCTGTGCCGACTCGCCCAGCAAAGCGTCAGATATTGTAGATGCAGCTTCATCGGCCCAGGTAAATGCAGACGAGGCCAAATCGGGTCAGAGCGCTTCCGATTTGAAAGATATGGACTCCGAGCGGGCCACCCGCACCTTGATGAAAGAGTTGAGCGACCCGTCCAGAAAGAAAGACGCTCTGGGACTCGTGGCTGAGCTTCTTGGCGTTACTTCGGGCTTGATGCTTATTACCGGCGCCATCCTGGCTGCGTGCGTAAAAAAATGGGGACTGGTAAAGCTGATGCTAGGTGTTGGCGTTGCCGGCGGTATTCTTGCGGTGGCAGCGCCAGGCCTTATCAATATCGCCAACAGTGAAGCTCTGGGAATGGGCTTTGCCGTTATTTACCTGCTCATGTACATAGGTGTTTTCTTCTTGCCGACAATTTTGGCTCTGAAAGACAATACTGCCAAAAAGTGGATCATATTGCTCATTAACGCGGCCGGTTTTGTTGTTCCCGGGGCTGGTCTGGTGGCGCTCTATCTAGCACTGAAAGACAAGCCAGAAGCCAGCAACGCCGTTTCTGCATAGCCTCCACAATTCCTCCACATTTTCCATCGTATCTCCATCCTCCTCATCTAGGATGCGAGTGTGGAAGGCGTTTCACTTCCACATGGGGGCAAAAGCAGATGGAAGAATTGATGAGCCATACAGGCGGTCGGGTGCCGACGCGAGATAGGCTCTCTCAGCTGGCGGTAAGCGAAACAGGGTTTATCTTCGACCCGCAGACAGGTCAGAGTTTTTCCGTCAATCCGACCGGCTTAATCGTCCTCGACTTGCTTAAGCGCGGAAGCACGCTGGATGTCGCCTCCAATTCACTGGCAGACCGCTGCGGCATTCCTTTAGAAATTGCCAGCAGCAGTGTTGAAGCATTCATTCTTCAACTGGGGAGATATCTATGAAGGCAAGTCGCACAAAGAGTAAAAGTTGGCAAAATTACAAGGTTGCTGTCACAGGTATAAATGCAAGAGCAGAGAATCCTGGACCCGGATGCGCTGTCGCTCGCTGCATTCAAGAACACCCTCTATTTAAAGGTTCGATTATCGGGTTGGGATACGACGCGCTGGATGCCGGGCTTTATGCCCGGCATCTATGTAATAACAGCTATCTGATTCCCTATCCATCCGAAGGCGAAGAGGCACTGCTTTACAGATTGGCTCAGATACATAAAGCAGAAGGACTGGATGCGATCATTCCCTGCCTCGACTCGGAATTGCAAAATTTCGGTCGACTGAAAAGCGAGTTGCAGTTGATGGGCATCTCGATGTTGATTCCCAGTCGAGATCAATTCAACTTAAGAGCGAAAAACCATCTCGGGGCGTTCTGCGAATCAATCGGCGTGCATGCACCAGAAAGCAAGGCGCTCAGCAATCCATCATTCTTTGACAGCTGCGAAAAAGAAGGCTGGAAATATCCACTGATAGTGAAAGGGATTTTTTATGATGCCTACGTAGTTCATACCGCCTTCGAAGCCAAGTCGGTTTTTGCAAAGCTGATTTCGACCTGGGGCTATCCGGTTCTGGTTCAGAAACTGGTGATCGGAGACGAGCTGAATCTGGCGGCAGTCGGAGATGGGAAAGGGAACATGCTTGGAGCCGTGACCATGCGGAAAAAGGCCTTGACTGAAAAAGGCAAAGCATGGGCAGGAGTGAGCATTGTCGACGACGGACTGACGAAAGTAGCCGAGCAGATAATCGGTGCGCTCAGTTGGCGCGGTCCTCTGGAAGTCGAAGTGATAAAGGGTTATGACGGAAAGATCTATCTGATTGAAATAAACCCGCGTTTTCCCTCCTGGATTTATTTGAGCCATGCCGTTGGCAGAAATCTGCCCGTAGCAGTTTTAAAACTACTGTCCGGAATAACCGAACTGGAGCTTTCCGAGCCGTCTTCAGGAACATTCTTTATCAGGCACGCTCAAGAATTGATCGTCACGCTGCCAGAATTCGAAACGGTTCTTACAGAAGGCAGACTGGCACCGCAAATGGTGCAAGATCAAATAATTCGCTCGGCCTGACGGTTCTACCATGCGTGGTTCCAGAATGACTCACGGAGTATTTTTTGAAAGATGAATAATGAGACAAAAAAATTGGTATGGGAACCGCCATTCATCCAGCCGCACAGAATGGGAGAAATAAACAAATTCGGCAGAGCCAGACTTCAGGACAATAGCAAGGCTTCAATTTATGGTGTTTCTGTGGTCGAGCTTCTGAGAAGATTTGGATCACCTCTCTTTGTCACTTCCGAAAAGCAAATTCGCACGAATGTGCGAAACACGAAAAAAGCATTCGAGCGCAGATATGGCTCCGTAGTTCACGGCTGGTCGTATAAGACAAACTATATAAGCGCAATCTGCAATATCGTGCACCAGGAAGGTTCATGGGCTGAGGTCGTATCGGCATTCGAATATGAGAAAGCACGCGCGCTTGGTGTTCCAGCAAAAAAAATCATTTTCAATGGACCCAACAAACCCAAATTCATTATCGAACGCGCTGTCGCCGAAGGAGCGCAAATTCACATCGACCACCTGGACGAACTTCAGCTGATTGAGAGCGTTGCCAAAGAACAAGACAAAGTAGTACCGGTTGTCCTCAGACTCAATTTCGACACCGGCTATACAGAGCCATGGAGTCGCTTCGGATTCAATATCGAAAGCGGGCAGGCGCATCAGGCGGCAAAGATGATTGCCATGAGCACGCATCTCAATCTGACGGGACTGCACAGCCATATCGGCACTTTCATTCTCGAGCCGAAAGCATACGCAGAGCAAGTTAGAATCATGTGCAAATTCATGCGCGAGCTGGAAAGCAATGAGGATTTCTGCATCGATACTATCGATATCGGCGGTGGCTTCGCATCACAAAATGCTCTTCAGAGCGTTTATTTACCTCCGGAGCAAGTCGTGCCTTCAATCAGCGAGTACGCCGATGCAATTTGTACAGCGCTTCTCGAAGGAACACAGTACAGG
>CAZBOX010000044.1:0-29152 GCA_964493595.1 uncultured Candidatus Obscuribacterales bacterium
GATCGATTTCGGCTGCCTTCTTGTACGTAGCAATTGCTTCGTCGAGTTTACCGTTTTGAGCATAGGCAAAACCGAGATCGAGTGTAGCTCTCAAGCTCGATGGTTTGAGTGATACAGCGGTTTTGAACTCTTCGAGAGCCTGGTCCATTTTGCCCTGGTTGGCGTACAACTGGCCGAGAATAATGTGCGACAGGAAATATTTGGGGTCAAGCTTGATTGCCTGCTTGGTTTCCAAAATTGCCGTTTCTTCTTCACCCATAGCGCCTAACACTGCGCCCAACCGCTGGTGAGCTCTTGCGTTGTCCGGATCTTTGCGAGTAATTTCTCTAAACGCCGCTTCCGCTTCTTTTAGTTTGAGCTTTTTGTAGAGCGCGTCGGCTTTGTTGAACTCAGCGCTCTGTCCTTCTTCTGCAAATGCCGGTGAAGCGATGGATGCGGCTGCGATGACGGAAACGAGAGTCATCAGTTTGCGGGGCGTCATTTAGGTTTCTACCTCTCAGTGAGATTGAGTATGTATTTGGCTGCCTTTTAGTAGTTCGCAGGGACAGCCGTGGAGCCTTTAACGATGGCAACGCCTGCTGAGGTACCCAGCCTGGTGGCGCCCGCGTCAATCAATGCTTTTGCTTTTTCGAAATCGCGAATTCCAGCGGAAGCTTTGATGCCCAGAGTCGAACCTTCGATAGCTTCCTTGATTAATTTGATATCTTCTACGGTGGCACCTTTTCCGTCTTTGACGAAACCAGTAGATGTCTTCACCATGCCGGCGCCGGCTCTGACACAGGCTTTTGCGGCTGCAACTTTTTCATCGTCAGTGAGTAAGTCACATTCTATGATTACTTTGACCATGTGTCCTTTCGACACTTTCACAATGGAGGCGATTTCCGCAGTGACGTAGTCTATATGTCCATCTTTCAGCGCGGAAATATTGATGACCATATCGATCTCTTCGGCGCCTTCTGCAATTGCTCTCTGGGTCTCTGCAATCTTCACGTCGGTAAGATTGGCTCCCAGTGGAAATCCGATCACTGTAGCAACGGCAACTTGACTGGATGCAAGTTCTTTCACTGCCTGTTTGACGAAGTATGGGTTCACGCAGACGGCAAAGAATTTGTTCTCCTTCGCTTCTTCGCACAGCTTGGTTATTTCGCTTTCAGTGGCAGCCGGGTTAAGTAAGGTGTGGTCTATGTATTTTGCAAATTCGGCATTCACAGCTCGTATCTCCGCGAAGGGCGCTCATCTAAAGTTTGAAACAAGCTGGAATTATAGCCGAATGCAGTCAAACAGCCATTATTGCTATGCAATCTCGAGTTATGAATGAAAACATGCTGCGCCTGTCTGCGTTTTCGGGATCTAAGCTTTTCGATTGACGCACCGTATATATGCATGGTATATTGTGCGAATACATGGCACGCAAGAACGCCGACATCACTGAAATTGAATACTGGTACTTTGGTTCCCTCTGGGTGCCTTTGTAGGGGCGGGCGAGGGCCCGCCCCTGCCGAGAGCGCTCCAGGGGCGCTGGAATCTATAAGTTGGCGCGTCCCGTAGATGCTTCGCGTTTGTTTATGCTCTGGTGATATTCTTGCAAAGCGCGCACAGCAAGCGAGCCAGACTGCATTGCGGCAATTGCCGATGCGGTGGCTCGAGCTCCCGCCAATGTTGTAACTACTGGCACGTTGTAATTTACCGAAGCTCGTCGAATCAGCTGGTCGTCGTCTCGGGCGGTTCTACCGGACGGAATATTGATTACAAGCTGGATTTCGCCATTCTTGATTCGGTCAACCAGATTCGGTCGTCCTTCTGAAACTTTGTTCACCACAATGGCCGGCACTCCCGCCGACTTGATAGCGGCAGCAGTTCCACGTGTGGCTACAAGTTCAAAACCAAGCTGGTACAAACTTTGCGCTACCAGAACCACTTCCTGCTTGTGCACATCAGAGACGCTCACAAAAATGCGACCTTTGGTCGGCAGTTTGTGACCGGCAGCTATCTGTGCTTTAGCAAAAGCTTGTCCAAACTGGGTTGAGATGCCCATCACCTCGCCGGTAGAGCGCATTTCTGGTCCCAATGAAATCTCTGCACCAGGGAATCTTTTGAATGGGATTACGACCGACTTCACAGACACATGCGGCGGGAGCAGCCTGGGTGAGATTCCTAGCTCGGAAAGACTCTTTCCAACCATCACTGCTGCTGCCAGTTTTGCCCAAGGCACACCGGTTGCCTTCGATACGAATGGCACGGTTCGGCTTGCTCGCGGATTGACTTCAAGGATATAGAGTTCGTCTTCCCTCACAGCAAATTGAATATTCATCAATCCCACGACCTTCAGCTCGCGCGCCAGGTCGTTTGTGATCTTTCTGATTTCCTCGACAATTTTGAGCGGAATCGATTGCGTGGGCAGCACACAGGTACTATCACCGGAGTGGATACCAGCTTCTTCGACGTGTTCCATGATGCCGGCAACAATGGTTGCACGACCATCAGAAATTGCGTCCACATCGATTTCAATGGCGTTTTCGAGAAATTCGTCGATAAGTACAGGGGTATCAGGTGAGACGAGAAATCCGGACGACAGCCATTTGGAAAATTCATCTTCACTGTAAATGATCTGCATTGCCCGCCCGCCCAGCACATAGCTTGGTCGCACCAGCACCGGGAAACCTACACCGCGTGCAGCTTCTAGAGCTTCATCCGGAGTTTTTGCAATCGCCCCCTTGGGCTGTTTCAATTTCAAGCGTTTGATGAGATCTCCAAAACGCTCGCGGTCCTCTGCGATATCGATCGATTCAGGAGATGTGCCGAGAATCTTGAATCCTCGAGCCTCCAGTCCTTTTGCTATTTTGAGAGGTGTCTGACCACCAAGCTGAACAATGATGCCGTGCGGTTTTTCTACGTCGGCAATATTGGTTACATCTTCCAGCGTCAGAGGTTCGAAATAGAGTCGATCGGATACGTCATAGTCGGTGGACACTGTCTCCGGATTGGAGTTAACCATCACAGATTCGTAGCCCATTTCCCTTAAGGACATGGTGGCGTGGACGCAGCAATAATCGAATTCGATACCCTGACCAATTCGGTTGGGACCGCCTCCCAAGATCATTATGCGCGGCTTCTCTGCGGGCGGAACTTCCGATTCTTTCTCGTAAGTCGAATACAGGTAAGGCGTGGTTGCCTGGAATTCAGCGGCACATGTATCGATTGTTTTATACGCTGGCACCACATTTAGTTTCTTGCGCAATTGATAGATCTCTTCTTCTGTTGAGGAAGTGAGATTGGCCAGATACATGTCGCTGAAGCCCATGCGCTTTAGTCTGTACAGCTCATCTTTGTCGAGTTGTGAGGCGGTCAGTTTCTTCTCTTTAAGTTCTTTTGCCGTGTAGTGCAGATCGACCAGATTGTCTATAAACCACGGGTCAATGGAAGTAAGGTCTGTCACTTCATCTGGCGAAATTCCTGCTTCCAGAGCGCCGATCAGATCCGTTATGCGGTGATGGCTTGGCACAGAAAGACGACGTCGCCATTCCCAGAAGTCTGCCTTCAGGCGAGCCGCTACCGGCGAGAAGCCTGGCAATCCTAATTCAAGACCGCGCAGGGCCTTTTGAATTGCTTCCTGGAATGTGCGGCCTACTGCCATAACTTCGCCTACAGACTTCATTTGAGTTGTAAGAGTCGTGTCGGAGCCGCGGAATTTTTCAAAGTTGAATCTAGGTACTTTGGCAACGACATAATCGAGAACTGGTTCGAAAGAAGCCGGCGTTGTTCCGGTAATGTCATTGGCGATCTCATCGAGAGTCAATCCAATTGCAAGTTTTGCTGCGATCTTTGCGATCGGGTATCCGGTGGCTTTGCTTGCTAAAGCCGATGAGCGAGAGACACGGGGATTCATTTCGATGACAACGATACGCCCCGTTTTTGTGTCCACCCCAAACTGAATATTGGAGCCGCCTGTATCTACTCCAATCGCACGGATGACCTTTATGGCGGCATCTCGCAAGGCTTGATACTCTTTGTCGGTTAAGGTCTGAACCGGTGCTACTGTGATTGAGTCACCAGTGTGCACACCCATGGCATCAAAATTTTCAATACCGCAAATAATCACGACATTGTCGAGTCGGTCGCGCATCACTTCCAGTTCAATTTCTTTCCAGCCAAGCACGCTCTCTTCAAGTAAGATCTCGCTCACCGGGCTTGCGTTTAGACCATTGAGCGCTATATCGTGCAATTCTTCGTGGTTGTAGGCAATGCCACCGCCAGCGCCACCAAGAGTGAAGGCTGGACGAATAATGACGGGAAAACCAATCTCTTGTGCAATTTTGTCCACTTCTGACAAATTACGGGCGATGCCTGAATTAGGTACTGAAAGCCCAATCTCCTGCATCTTGTTTTTGAACAAATCGCGGTCTTCTGCAAGTTTGATAGCGTTCAGTTTGGCCCCGATCAGTTCGACCTTGTGCTCTTCCAAATATCCGCACTCGGCAAGTTCGACCGCTACGTTTAGAGCTGTTTGTCCGCCCATAGTGGGAAGGAGCGCATGTGGCTTTTCGATAGCAATTACTGCCATTGCCACTTCTTTTGTGACCGGCTCTATATAGGTCCGATCGGCAACCTCCGGGTCAGTCATGATGGTGGCCGGATTCGAGTTAATGAGGATGACCTCATAACCCTCTTCCTTCAGTGCTTTGCAGGATTGCGTGCCCGAGTAATCGAATTCGCATGCCTGCCCGATAGTAATTGGACCCGCACCTAAAACAAGAATCTTCTTGATGTCCGTTCTTTTTCCCTGCATCTTAAATTTTTGGCTCCCAGTCAGCCATTGGATCTTACATCCCACAGGGCACTTGACTGAACTGGTGAGGGGCTCAAGCAAACAATTCGAGATAAGACCTTAGACACCAACCCGATAAAATCTGGTCTTGACATCGTTTTAAACGACCTTTGAGGGGGGCAGAAGTAAAGATAAGAGCAGTCGATGGCTGACTGCGTACAAAGCTAGGCTGATTCTAAATTAGTCCGTCTCCGCGCGGGACGGTTCTGGGGGGACCTTTATGTCAATGTGCATGCAGAGGCAATCTCTGCTATACCTTGGCGCGAAGATTTTGCGCGTTTTCATTTTTAGCGTGTTAGTCGCCTCGCTTTTCCCCAGTCAATCAATGGCTGGTGTTGCACGTGAGGATGAGGCAAAACTAGCTCAGCACGTGGGGTTGCCCGTTTATGAATGGAAGAGCGACTCAGTTGAGCCTCGAGCAGTAGCTGTGCTAGTTCATGGTTTGACCATGCACGGAGCCATTTACGATAAGCTGGCACGGCATTTAGCCGATCAAGGCTTTGTCGTTTTGGCGCCAGACCTTCATGGATACGGTCGCTGGGCTGAGGTACCCTCTGACAAACGTCACTGCACCGAGTGCGGAGCACAAGTCTGCTACCAGAAAAGTCGCCGTGAGCTTCTTGGTCTTGTCGACTCGGTGAAAGAAACTTATCCATCCCTTCCTCTTTATATGATCGGCGAGAGCCTAGGGGGAGATATGGTTCTTTACTGCGCCGGACAGCGGCCCAAGGCTATAGAAGGTATCGTCCTATCCAGCCCTGCCATTAAACGCCGGTTCAACATGGTGCCGCGCGTTTTCTGGGACGCCGGTCTTGTCAGCCACAACCTGTTTCGGCAGATTAACCTAGTTCCTTACATGAAGAAATTCGCTTCTGAAGACCCGCGAATTGTAGATGAAGCTGTTCATGATCCCCTGGTGAGAAAGAAATTGACCACCTGGGAGCTTTTCAAAACCGTACGGACAATAAAAGCTTCGCTCCATTATGCGGACAATGTTCCGGCCGACATGCCGGTGCTGGTAATCCAGGGCGACAAGGATCGTATGCTTAAGAGCAACGCAGTTTGCGACCTGCTCAAGCATCTCAGCTCAACCGACCGCACTGTCAGATGGTTCAAGGACAGAGGGCATCTTCTGCTAGAAACCGCATATCTGCAGGATGAGACGCTTCTGACCGTGGATGGTTGGCTGAAGGAGCATCTGAATAACAAGATGGCGCAAGCTTCGGCTGACTCTAACGCCAAAGATCAAATTCTTTCCAACAACTAACCAATTACTGATTTGCAGTTCCAAAATGCACTATTTCTTTGGTGCTAGCCTCTCTCTGAGGCGGAACTGCAAATTTGTTGTGGCTGGCTGTGAACTAGTGCTGAACTCCCACTGATTGCTCAAGCTCTGCGCCTGACCTGCATTTGGTCTCAGGAAGGGGAAACGGTTGGTGCTGTCGAGCAATGTTGACGGTCGAGCCACTGGAACATTGGGTTTGTCGAATACTCGTGCGTCCGCCAGCACTTTTCTTACATCTTCAATCGGGGTAGAGCCAGCCTTGCTTCCCCTCAGGTCGGTCATGGCAATGACGCCGATAGCCTCGAAATTCTGATTTAAGAGCGGTCCGCCAGAATTTCCTGGCTCAACTTTTAGGTCGGTTGAGATGACCGTTCTGTTGGGGTCTTCTCCTGGAAGCAATCCGCCCTGAATACGCTCTTTTCCGTCGGGCGTGTAAAGCATGGACGCCAGGCTGACTTTGCCCTTGAAACCGCCAGGCAAGAAGCCGGAACCGTCAGCGGCGATGAACATTTTGTTTTGAGCGAACTGAGATGGAGACTCATAGGCTGACGGTCTTTGCCAGCGACCACCGACTGAAAGGAACAATTCCCTGACGCCGCGCGGATAGCCCAGCGCCGATACTCTGTCGCCGGGCTGCAAATCGCTATTCTGCGCCATTGCCAGCGGTTTGAAGGTTTCGCCCGGCTGGCGATGAAGTCTCAAGACGGCGAGTTCAGTCTTCGGGTCGAGATGTTCAACTTCCGCCTCGTACTTCTTGCCGTCCGGTAAAGTGACCGAGAGGCTTCCAGGTTTTGCGTCTTTGACCACGTGATAACCGGTGACAACGCGTCCATCGGTTGTAGCGACAAAACCGCTTCCTACTGAAGGAGAGCGCTTCTCGGCTCCAGCTGGAGAAGGCAAGCCGGATATTGATTCCACATAGACCACGCTTTCCCTGGCTTGCCGGTATTGCGCGACAGTGCCGCTATTGCTCCGGTAAGCCGTTACATCATTGGGATCCCAGCGATCTCCGGGCAGCTGAGTAGGAATGCGCTCAAATCCTTCTCTCAGTCCGAATTTTTGCTGAGCATCCTCCTGCAGCTTGTCGTTAAGCCGCGCTTGCTCCGCATTATTGGTCCGCCACTCTGGCGGAGGTCCAGGAATCTCGAATTGGCCCATGTTTTGCTTGCGGACGGTGGAAGGCTTTCTACTTTAGAGATCAATAGATCTAATGTCACTGGGAAATGTACGTATAGAAACTTTTAGTGGAAGACCGAGTCGTCCTGACAAGAATGTATTCTGGCGCCGAAAAACTTAGTAAAGCGCCGGAAATTAATTCTTGAATTTTGGCGCACAGATAGAATCTGGATATCCAAAAACGGCGTACCAAATTGGAGTGGGTATTTAGATGACTGTATCTGCAAAAACGGCTGACAAAAAATCTAGAAACGAGCATTTGGAGAAGAGTCCACTCTCCGAAAGCGAATTGCAGGACCTGGACGCCTACTTTCGGGCTGCTAATTACATCTCGGTTGGTCAAATCTATCTGATTGCCAATCCGCTTTTGAAAGAGCCGCTCAAAATCCAACATGTGAAGCCGCGCTTGCTAGGGCATTGGGGCACGACGCCCGGTTTGAACTTAATCTACGTGCACTTGAACAGGTTGATCAAAAAGCGCGACCTGAATGTCATCTACATCACCGGTCCAGGGCATGGCGGTCCTGGTCTGGTAGCCAATACGTATCTGGAAGGGACATATAGCGAAGTCTATCCTCACATTGGACAGGATGAGGAAGGCTTACAGGCGCTCTTCAAACAATTCTCCTTTCCTGGAGGAATACCGAGCCACGTTGCTCCGGAAACTCCAGGCTCTATTCATGAGGGAGGAGAACTGGGTTATGCCCTGACTCACGCGGCAGGCGCTATTTTGGATAATCCTTCGCTGGTCGCCTGTTGTGTGGTTGGAGATGGTGAAGCAGAAACGGGACCTCTTGCCGGCAGCTGGCACTGGAATAAGTTTGTCAATCCGAAGCGCGACGGTGCTGTTTTACCTATATTGCATTTGAACGGCTACAAAATCGCTAACCCGACGATTTATGGCCGAATGGATGATGATGAGCTGGCCAGTCTCTTTGATGGGCTTGGCTACGAACCTGTTTTTGTCGAAGGAGTTGAACCACTGGTGGTGCACCAGATAATGGCATCTGCACTCGAATATTGTTTTGATCGCATCGCGGCTATTCAGAAAGACGCTCGAGAAAATGGCGTAGAAACCCGCCCGAAGTGGCCGATGATCGTGATGAGGACTCCGAAGGGCTGGACCGGACCAAAGTTCGTAGATGGGAAGAAAGTGGAAGGCACTTATCGCTCTCACCAGGTTCCACTGTCCGAGTTGAAGTCAAAACCGGAGCATTTGAAGCAGCTGGAAGAGTGGTTGAAGAGCTATAAGCCGCAAGAACTCTTCGAGAAGGACGGCAGTCTCAAAAAACACTTGAAACAACTGGCTCCGCAGGGAGACAGGCGCATGGGCGCAAATCCTCACGCGAACGGTGGATTATTGCTGCGAGATTTGAAATTGCCTGATTTCGAAAAGTATGCAGTTGAAGTGAAAAAGCCTGGAACCGTCGATGCCGAGTCGACTGGCATTATGGGCAAATATCTTCGAGACGTAATGAAGCTCAATGATGAACATTCCAATTTCCGTCTCTTTGGTCCTGATGAAACCGCATCAAATCGTCTGTCCGCCGTCTTCGAAGCGACTGACAGAGTGTTTATGGAGCCGACAACCAAAGATGACGATCACCTATCGACAGATGGGCGCGTAATGGAAGTCTTGAGTGAGCATCTTTGCCAGGGCTGGTATGAAGGATATCTGCTCACGGGCAGGCATGGATTTTTCTCCTGCTATGAAGCGTTCATTCATATCATCGATTCGATGTTCAACCAGCATGCGAAGTGGCTGAAGGTAACGAAAAACATTCCCTGGCGAGCCTCGATTGCTTCTCTGAACTATTTGCTCACCTCACATGTATGGCGTCAAGATCACAATGGTTTCAGCCATCAAGATCCTGGTTTTATCGATCATGCGGTGAATAAGAAAGCAGATATCATCCGCGTTTATCTTCCGCCGGATGCCAACACTCTTCTCTATACCACTCACAAATGCTTGCGCGGGCGCGACAAGATCAATATCATCGTAGCCGGTAAACAGCCGCAATTGCAGTGGCTCGATATGGACTCAGCCATCAAGCACTGCGCAGTCGGTTTGGGCATATGGGATTGGGCCAGCAATGATCAAGACGGCGAGCCAGATGTAGTCATGGCATGTGCCGGTGATGTTCCAACTTTGGAGACCCTGGCTGCTGTTTCAATTCTGCGGCAGAATATTCCTGATCTGAAAATCCGAGTGGTGAATGTGGTCGATTTGATGACCTTGCAGCCCTCTTCTGAACATCCTCATGGACTGGCGGATCATGAATTCGATTCTATTTTTACGAAGAACAAACCGATCATTTTTGCTTATCACGGTTATCCCTGGTTGATTCATCGGCTTACATACAGAAGAGCCAATCACGAGAATCTGCACGTCAGGGGCTATAAGGAAGAAGGTACGACAACCACTCCTTTCGATATGACCGTTATGAATCAGACTGACCGCTTCAATCTGGCTCTGGATGTTATCGACCGTGTGCCGAAACTGGAAAACGAGGCTGCGCGCGCTCGCCAGTGGTTGCATGGAAAGTTGATCGATCACAAACGATACATTCACGAGCACGGAGAGGACATGGAAGAGGTCCGCAACTGGAAGTGGCCTTTCGCTCTTCCCAAGGAGAAAAGGGGCTGGACTTCATAACGTGAATATCCTCGTATTCAATGCCGGTTCGAGTACTCTGAAGGCTAGCCTTTTCAACGAGAATGTATTTCTCAAGAGAGGCAGGGATGCGACTTCTATTCTCCTGGAGACCACGACAAAAGTTTCCGGCGGTCGAGCTGACTTTAAGAAAGCTGCTTCAACTGTCATACAGAAGGTTTTGAAGGACACTCAGCAAGAGAAGTCGTCGATTTCGATGGTGGGTCACAGGATTGTTCATGGTGGCAAGCAACTGCGTGCCACCACGCTTATTGACGAGAGCGTAATCGAAGAAATAGAAAAGAGGATTGATCTCGCTCCGACCCATAATCCTAATGCTTTAGGTTGCATAGATGCAGCCCAATCGTTTTTTGGAAAGGACGTCCGGCAGGTTGCCGTTTTCGACACCGCATTTCATAGAACCATTCCTGAGATGCGGAGCGCATATCCTCTTCCATTCGATTGGCAGGAAAAATTTGAAATCAGGCGATATGGTTTTCACGGTATCAATCACGGTTACTGCGCCAGGCGTGCTAGTGAAATGTTGCCTGAGTCTGCCGAGCGAATAATCATTTGCCATTTGGGCAACGGCTGCTCTCTATCAGCAGTTCTTCACGGTGTTTCGGTAAACACTACCATGGGTTTTACGCCGTTAGAAGGACTGATGATGGGCACCAGATGCGGTTCTATCGATCCGGGCATCATATTGCATTTGATCAACAGAGAAAAATTCGACGGTGAAAAACTGGAGGAAATCCTCAACAGAAAATCCGGTCTTCTAGCTGTCAGCGCTAAAACCGGCGATATGAAAGAGATTCTCGAGGGCAGAAGCGCCCATGACGAGAAAGCCTCGCTTGCATTTGATATGTTCGTCGACAGGCTTTCGCATTATATTGCATCTTTTACTGCTTCTTTGGGTGGTCTCGATACGCTGGTATTCACAGGTGGAATCGGGGAGCATTCCAGTGAAGTTCGTCAGGCCGCTGTGGAAAATCTTGCCTACTTGGGCTTGAAATTGGATGCACAGGCGAACAAAGACGCGGTCGGAGATGCCACCGCAGATGCAACCATCTCCGCGAAAAATTCCAAGGTGGCTATTCTCAAAATACGCGCCCGCGAAGATTTTGAAATTGCCAGACAATGCTTTGAGCTGGCTAGCTCGCAGGTGTTCTCATCCTGGCCTTGATTTACACCTGTCAGTCTTTCTTGGCCTGCATCGTTCTATAAATGCGGGAATACTGGCAATAATTTTGCCAACCGCGTTCAATTTGCCCACGGTCGTCTTCGCTCAACTGGCGGACTATTTTGCCCGGTACGCCCATGACGAGACTGTAAGGCGGAATTTCTTTGCCGGGAGAAACTACCGCCCCGGCAGCGACAATCGAGCCATGACCAATTACTGCATGGTCCAGAACTACGGCTCCCATTGCAATCAAACAGTCGGACTCTATACGGCAGCCGTGCAAAATCGCACCGTGACCGACGGTTACACGTTCTGCCACGTATAAACCATGACGACCGGTGACGTGAAGCATGCACCCATCCTGAATATTGGTGTTTTCGCCTATTTCAATCGAATTGATATCGCCGCGCAGAACGCTGTTGAACCACACGCTGGCGCCGGCAGCAATCTTGACCCGTCCGATAAGTACGACTGTCGGAGCAATATATGCGTCTTCTGCGACTTGAGGTTCGTGACCTTCGAATGGAATTAGCATGGCATTCATAAGGAAAAGTCTAGCGCAATAAAAAGGTAGTAAAAGCTTGCTGACGTCAACAATAGAGGAATTTCTGTATTTGAATTGTGAACCTAAGGCAACTAAACGTCATGCAATGGCGACTTTCGGGCTGCCAAGATGTTAAAATTATCAACTGGAGCAAAGGAGACGTCACACATGCCCGTATACGACCAGCCCATGCGTAAGCTTCTTGGAATCCTCTCGCCTACAATTTCCTGGCTTAATGAAAAGGGATCCGTGGACGTGAATTCCGTTCCAGAGAATCACTTGGAAGCTATCAAGCAGTTGGAGCGTATCGGTGTCGTACACAAGCGCAATAACCGTTGCTACGAGTTGCAGAAGATTCGCTTGAAGAAGTTGATGGGCAATCTGGGCATCGAGCAACTCGTCAATCCGGAGCCTGCTGCTGCTCCTGTGGAATTGAACTGATCCTGAACCGACCATTTTTAAAGATATAGAATTACGAGCGCTGCGTTCGCTTGAGTGGGACAAGCTTTTAGAGTTCCTCTCATCAGAAGCTGAAAGCAAACGCGGAAAGGATTTATGTCGCCAGGTTCTGCCTCGGCGTGAACGCTCGATTGTCAATTTGTTGCTCTCGGAGTCCGATGAAGCGCTTGCTTTAATCAATCAACGCAGCGGCATGACCTTCGAGCGCCTGCCCGATCTCGAGGAAACGTTGCACAGGCTTGAATCTCAAGCTGTTTTGAGCGAGAGCGAATTGCATTTTTCGCGCACGACAATGTCGCTGTCGAGGCAGACGAGAAGATCTCTATCGCTGCTTGACAATGAGGCATTTCCTGCCCTTCGTGCTTATTTGCCTGCGCTGGCTTCCTTTGATCAGTTGCTAAGAGAGCTTGATGAGATGCTCGATGATGGCGGCAGAGTAAAAGATGATGCAACGCCGCATTTAAGAGGTTTGAAAAGTGAAGTCAGACGTCTCGATTCGAAGATCAAAGACGAACTGAACAAAATTATTCACTCTCAAACTCAGTCGAAAGCCCTTCAAGAGCCTATTTATACGCAAAGAAGCGGTCGCTATGTTTTGCCTGTTAATGCAGCGCAGCGGCATGTTGTTCCGGGAATCGTGCACGACAGTTCCCAAAGCGGATTGACCGTTTACGTCGAGCCTATGCCGGTTGTCGAGCTGGCCAACAAGTTGAGAATTAAGGAAGCCGAGATCGAACACGAAATTGCTCGCATTCTTGCCATTCTGTCGCAGCAGGTTTATGCCGCTCGCGATGAGCTTTCACAAGCATTTACTTCTTTGGCTGAACTGGATGCGATTTGCGCGCGCGCTCGCTTTGCCACTAAATACGATGGCATTAAACCTGATTTGAATGATGAGAACCGTTTTGAATTCATAAATGCTCGTCATCCCTTACTCATACTTCAAGCTGGTAAAGAGAAAGTAGTTGCTAATACTGTCAGTTTAGGCGGCAGTGAAAGAACGCTGGTAATAACCGGTCCCAATACCGGCGGCAAGACCGTACTTCTCAAAACAATCGGATTGCTTTCTCTCATGGTACGGGCAGGCTTGCTTATTCCTGTGTCCCGCGGCTCTAAGGCAGCGCTCTTCACGGAAGTCTTCGCTGATATCGGCGATGAGCAGTCTCTGGCTCAGAGCCTTTCCACCTTTTCGTCTCATATGACCACGATCGTCGACGTAGTTAAAAGCGCGTCTGTGGGTACCCTAGCTCTTCTGGATGAAGTAGGCGTGGGCACCGATCCTCGCGAGGGCGCGGCAATCGCCAGGTCCGTATTGGAGCACCTGAATGACTCCGGTGCGGTGACGGTCAGCACGACCCACTTTGGGCAGCTGAAGACCCTTGCGTACAATCTGCAGGGCATGGTCAATGGCAGTCTTGAATTCGATGAGGCCACTCTTTCTCCGACTTATCGCTTACGTACTGGCATACCTGGAAGCTCCAAAGGTATTACTATTGCGCGGCGTCTGGGGCTCGACCAAATTCTGGTTGAGAAAGCCATCTCGTACCTGGATGTGGCGGATACCGTAATTGATGAAACCGTGGCGCGTCTGGAAGAGCGGATCAAGGGGCTCGAGATGAAAGAGGCTCAGGCGCAGGAAAAATTGACTCAAGCTGAAAAACTGAGCCTGGAACTGCAGGCTGAAATCGACCGCGAACGGTCTGAGAGTGAACAGATTCGACAAAAACTGGCCACTGATCTCAAAGAGGAGTTTGCGGTCGCGCTAGAGGTGATAAAGGACACTATCAGAAACTTGCAGCGAGAGCCGAGCATTGCAGGTGCTCAGAAAGCCAAGGAAAAAATGGAGCAGCTCAAGAAGGAGCTGAACTGGCTTGATGCTCCTGCGAAGAAGGGAGCAGAAAAGTCCCCTAAAAAGCTTGCGGTCGGAGACCGTGTATCTGTGGTGAGCTTGAATCAGAGGGGCATTATCGAAGAATTGCCGGAAGGCATCGACAACAATCCCCGCGGCATCGTCGTCGTGAGGGCAGGAGCCGTCAGGTTGAAAGTTCCTGCGGCAGACCTGAAGCCCATATCGGAAGGACAGAGCAAGGCTGAGAAAAACCGTTCTAGCGCCGGCTCTAAGGTCCGCGGCTCAGCTCCTGGTCGAATCTACAGGAATGAAATCGATGTTTTTGTTCGAACAGACCGTAATACGCTGGATTTGCGTGGGGAAAGAGTAGATGCCGCCCTGATCAAACTGGAGCAATTCCTTGATGCGTGCCTGCTTTCATCAATCAGTCCTCTGATGATTATTCATGGACATGGCACGGGCGCGGTAAAAGAGGCAGTCCGTAATTTCTTGTCAAAGAGTAAATATGTCTCTAAATTCAGACCTGGCGAGACATACGAGGGCGCTGACGGCGTCACGGTTGCTGAACTGTAGTACAGCAACTGCGTATTTCTCCCATCCTGGACGAAATAAATTTGTCCAGAATTCGGGCGGCAGGGATAGAAGCAAAGGTCTGCTACTCAGCCAGGTCCGACCCATGTATATCCAATCGAGCAATTTCAGGTTAATTTTTTCGCCCGAGGGTCGGGCTCTACGTGGTTTTCCCACATACAAATAAGGGAATGATACTTAAGCTGGGTGCAGCGTTGGTGCTCCTTTCAGTCGCGTGAGGTTGTCAAGATGGTCGAAGGGAATCAGGTTCCCGGCGGGGATGAGATCGGCACTCGGAGAGACGTTGCTGCAGAAAACAACGTCCCGACCGAAGCTGATAGATGGCAGGAAGACTACCAGCGTACGGTAGGTTTCCAGCCTCAGGATGGTGCCAGAGAGCGCCAGCAGGTCGCCGTGGGATACGACCGCAGCCTGGGCTATGACCGTATCGCTGTAGGCAATACCGCACTTGGTCAACGCATCGACAACGTCACCAATCTTCTGGCGATGGGCGAGCGCTCCGCCGGAAATCTTCAAGACGTCAACCGGTACTACGGAAGAGCTCAAAAAGAAGCGGATGAGCTTTTCAGATCGGCAGCTCAAAACGTTATCTCAGGACGTGAGGACTATCGCGCTGTAAAGGACGCACAGAGTCCGCAACAAGTATTCCAGATTGTAGAAGCCTCTATACAGCGTCAGGCTCAGGCTATACAGCAGCAGTTGCAACAGGAAAGAGATCCTGCTCGCGTCCGCAGACTGGAGCAGATTCTTGCTATGGAGCAAGAGCGCGCTCAAACTCTCGAGCGCATGAAGCAAACTCAAAATCCTCAGGAGCGCGACCGTCTATTAATGTACGACGCGCTCAGCGCTCAGCGTATCGATCTTTCTCAAAGGATGATGAATGAGAGAGATCCTAATGAAGTAAGAAAGATGGCTGAAGCAGAAATGAATCTGCACACAGTCCAGCGTGCGCCCGGATTTACGCGCGCTAATTACGGCATGCTTCTGATGCGCATGGGTCAGTACGATCCGACCAGACCGGATAATGCTGCCTTGCGCGCATTGCAGGATGCGGCTGCCGTTGATCCGGAAATGATTCCAAATCCTAATAGTTCAGACCCTGCGCGTCGAATGGGAGACCCCAATTTCATGCGGGTCGCCTCTGAAATTACGCGCATGAATCCCCAAGACCCTCGTTTTGCTCAGGTAATGGCTCCTATCTTTAACAGGGACATCAACCGCACGCCTGGACCGATTCAAGCGGCCGAAAGTTACAATCCGAATGCGCGTTATTCGCAACTGCAAGAACCGCAATATCAGCCGGGAAGAGAAAATTTCAGTCGTCCTGCTGAGCAAACGCGCATAGCCGATCAATCCCAGATCGTTACACCGCTGGTGAATGGAAAAACTCCATTTCAGCGCGTCAAGGAATTGGGCCCCATTGCCGATGCCCAAGGTTTGACCCCGGATGTGCGCAAAGCTTATGCAGACGTTATCGCAGATTCTGATAAAGGTGTTTCTCCTCGCGCTCAGCAGATCATTCAGCAAATTGTTGATGCTCAGAAGAGTCCGGAATTCACACGCATAGTTGAACAGGGGCAAGCCAAAATAAACGCCCTTCCTCAAGCTGAGCGTCAGAAGATGGCGGCTCTCACACAGCAATTGGACAGCACTCAAGACGCTGCTGAAAGACAGAGGCTGCTTGGCGAAATGGGCAAGATCAGCCCTGAGTCTGTTCAAGCAATTCAATATCTCGAGCGAACCGTCAAACCTCTCAGCGATGATTTGACCGGTGAGCTTAATCAGGCTTCGGCAACGCGCATGGAATTTGCCGAGAGACTGATGAGATCCGAGAAGCCTGAAGACAAGACAATGGCGAAACAACTACTCATCGAGTCTGTCGCCAAAGCGATTCCGGAGCAGCGTGAAGCATTCGCGAATTACGCAATGCAACTCGGGCTCAGTAAGGAAGAACTAGAGCAAGGACTGGCTAAAATTCCGCAGCAGCAAGTTGAGCGCGCCGCGGTACAGCCTGGCGCTGCGCAAACTGCCGACGCCACCGGTGATCGCTCTCCCGCCGGTAAGATGATCGACGATAATCGCAAAGCTTTTGATGCGGCTCAGGACAAGAAAGCAAAACTGGCCGAAATGAAAGGCTCGTTCCAGAATGCCATTACGGCTGCCGATCAAGAGATGGCTAAGTATGTTGAGTTGGGTCAGGCTCGTGCGAAAGCATTGAATGACATGCCGGCTGAAGACAAAGCCAAGTTTCAAAAGATGTTTACCGAGAGCACTCCTGCGGCTGAAAGAGAGGCTATCAGGAATGAGTTTCTCACCAAGTATTCCAGCATTGTTGATCTGGAAAAACAAATGCAGGCCCTTACTCCTGGCGAGAAAGGTCAGCCTATAGATCTGGCAGTCAATAAATTCGAAGCGCGCTATGAATTTGCTCGTGCTTCCAATTTGGGCGGAGATGACGCTGCTGCAAAAGCCTTGCTCACCGACGGTATCAAAACCCTGACTCGAGACGCCGGAGCAGAAACGACTGCCATGGTCATGCAAGATCCTGGCGTTGCTGAGCTGGCTAAGAAGTTAGGCGTCAATGCGGATGCCCTGGCGAAAGAAGTGGCTGCTGAAGCACCGGCTCCCGGTCTTGAAACCGCTGGTGCCACCGGTGATGTCAGAGGCACACTGCGAGTCGCCAGTGCTCGAATGCAGAAAGGCGACATTGCCGGAGCAAAAGAAGCTTATGAATCGGCTATCAAAATGGTCGATGCCGCTTTCAATCCTGAGGAAAACAACAGGAAGATCAAGGAAGCGCAAGATCTGCTTGAGAAAGGCAATCTCACTATCGAACAGCGCCTGCAAAAACAACAGGAAATCGCTGCTTACTTCAACCAGGCCATTGAGGCGTATGACGTAAGAAGCGGTTATGCCAGAGTTCTCTCGCACCCGACATATAACCAGAACGCTGCTGCCGAGACCGCATATAAGGATGCGATCGCTGCGGCTGACAGAGTTCCGGTTCTGGCAATGAAGCGCCAGATGGGCTTGCTTGCCAACGACATCGGTACGTTCCAAACAGCATACGAACAAGCAACAGGACCCAAGAAGGCTCAGATTGAGCAAGCTCAAGCTTTCCTTTCTGAATTCTCGAATACACTGAACGGCCAGACAACAGGTGGTGGACCTGCTGCTGATAAGGCCTGGATCAACACACAAGTCAATGCTAGAAAAGACCTGGCTGCATTTTACGTAAGGCTTGTTTCGGACTTCGATGAGAAGGGACAACCGCTTCTGAAGTCCGACGGAACGCCTATTTACGTACCTGACGCTTCCAAAGTCTTCAAGCCTGAGGAAGGCATGAAGGCTATAGAGGAAGCCAAGGCGAAATACAAAGAGCTATATGGCACCGATCTGGATCAGGATCCTTCCAAAGATCCGACCATGGCACTACTGGCCAAGGGCATCTATGACAATAGTCCGCCTGAATTGCAGAAGAAATACAAAAATGCCACTGTAGCGTGGGATGAGGCGAAAGCCGGTATTCCGACCATGATAGCTGGTGTAGGTACGGCTCTATTGATGGCTAAGTTTAAGCCACTCAGACCGCTTATCGGCGAAAGCGCTGTTGCTACATGGGGCTCGTCCTTGTTGGCCGGCTCGACTGCCGCTTCCGTCACTCATCACACCATGATGAATAACGTTCTTGGTCGCACGGACAATAGCTGGGAGCGCAGTATTGCCATCGGTACAGGCACCACCATTGGTGGTGTCGCTTTGATGAAGGCTCCTAATTTCATCTTCCGCAATTTTGGAGATGATGCTGCTGCTCAAGTGATTAAGAGAGGCGGCGGAGGCCTCATGGAGTTTGGCGCTGCCGAAGGTGGTGTCGCATCGCGTCTTAAGACGCTTGATGTGTTGAAAGCAGAGCGTGCTGCTCTCAGTGAAGGCTCAGCAACATTCGCTGCCGACAAAGCAAGACTTGACGGTCTAATTAGAGCCAATGAAAATCGCACCGGCCTCATCAATATGCTTGCCGGTCCGAAAGGTAAGCCGATTGCAGAATTCGACCAAGCCTTGCAAGCTCTTGCGCAGGGCGGTGATAAGTCCAAAATGGTCAGCGATCTCGGCACTGCGATCACTAAATTCGGGCCTCAATTGAAGGTTGCTGAAGAAGCTCCGAAGTTTGCTGAAATACTTGGTCGCAATGGCGGCATGACGGTTCCTAAGGAAATTGCTGAAAGATTTGCAGCAAAAGGTCTACCCGTAATTGAGAACGCGGCTGGAGAGTCTGTTTTGGCTATGAGAACTCCTGCTGAAATGCGGCAGGTTCTGGCTGAGTTGCCAAAAATCGAACCGTCTCTTCTAGGCGCTAGAAATGCTTCTCAAGCAACTAAGACAGCGAATGGCATGATTGCTGAACTTGATGCCATGGCTAAATCCGGAGTAGCCGCAGATGCGAATCTGTCTACAGTATTAGCGAATGCAACTTTGAAGAATCCCGAGCAGATAAACATGCTCACTGCATTCGTGCCCGAAGCTAAGGTGGCTGCTCAGCAGGTCACTTCTTCTGGTACGAACATTTTTGGTGCACAGCAAGGCCTCTTCAGCACTGCTGGCTCCAAGATGGTAGCTGCATCGGGAGAGGGTAGCGGATTTGGACACAGGCTTCTTAGAGGCGCCGGTGACAAACTGATCAACATCGGCGAAAGCAAGACACTCGCCAGAGCAGAGACCTTTGGTTCCACTGTTACTTCTGGTAAGGGCGCCATTGCATTAGGTACGACTGCCGGCTTTGGATCGGAAGCTTACAATTACAGCCAGACCGGCGAGTTCAATTTAGCTAATGCTGGTCTCAAGTCTGCATTGTTTGCTGGCGGTCTTTACGGCGCCGGTAAAGTCGGAGGCTTTACACGCAATTCGCTAGTTAATGCAATGACTGCGGAAAGAGCCGTAGTTGCTGATGGTCTCCTGGCTCGTACGGGCAATCGACTGATAGCTAATGCTGAAAATGCGACCGGATTCCAGGCTCGCGCCTTGAACGGAACAGGACAAGTGCTGAGGGGTACTGAATCGGTCACCAGGTTCAGCACTTCTGGACTTGGGGCTACCTCCATGGGCACCACGCTCGGATTTGGTTCTGAAGCTTACAATTACACCCAGACCGGTGAGTTTAATCTCGGCAACGCAGCCGTCAAGTCTGCATTGTTTGCAGGCGGACTCTATGGCGCAGGCAAAGCTGGACAATTTGTAAGTGGAGCTTTCAAACCGTGGGCGGCTAAGTCGATCACGGAACTAAATCATGCACGTTTTCTTGCGGGTACCTTGGGCGGTACGGGTTATTATGCCGGTAGTGCTTATCCCCGCGATTGGCAGCTGATGTATGGCAGCGATGGAAATCTGGATCCGAAGACAGGCAAACCCTACGATTTGAATTTCAGGAATGCTGTTTTGTCTCCGCTCTGGAAGAGCGAGCATGACAATATCTTGGCCGCTTCAATTCTGGGCGGAGCCTTTTTCGCAAAACCTGGCTCTACTGTAATGGCACAGGCTCCATGGGCTAACAGCAGAACAGTATTCAAGCCACCTGTCGCAGCCTGGAATTTGGTCACAGGAAATACATGGAATTATTTGGGTGCTCGTGGTGCTGCGCTTCCTGTTGTTGGTGAAGCGGCTCCTGCGATCACAACCAATATGTCTTTGAGGCAGTTCGACGTTCTTCAAGGCTACTTCAGCAGGAACAACGGACAGCAGTACCTTGAGCCTCTCAAGAGAGCCGGCGATCCTATAACCGACGAGTCTCCTGAAGCCGTTCAAAAACGTCTTGAGCAGGTACGCAAGCAACAAGAACTGCAAAGGCAACAACAACAGCAGCAACAACAGCAACAACAGGAACAGCAAAGGAAACAAGGCACACAGCCTGCGGCGAATCAGCGAGATGTTCAGCAAACCACTGAGCAAGGTGCTGCAACTACTCCTCGCCCCGAGAATCCTGATCTAACCGGAGGCGTTCAATAGATTTTTACTTCGTCTGCGTAAGAACCACACTGATTCCAAAAAGTTATTGGAGGAGAACAATCAAAACGGCCTTATATTAGAGATAAGAATTTCATCCAGAGATTCCTCAGAGAGGAACCTCTGGATAGTTAATTAAGGGAGCCAGGAAAGCAAATGTTCAAAGGAGAATCCGTCCAATAAGGCAGAGGGTGTCGAAAAAACTTGTTTCTCGTATACATGCAAACAAGAACCCTTGCCCCTACAATTTGCTCTCCAAACAGAGGTTACTACCTAAATGGTTGAACGAAATCAGTACGAGCCGAATTTGAACCCCGTCAATACTGGCGATGTTCATGATGAACCTGAAAATCAGGTCAGAGAGAACAACCAGTTGACGTATTCGGACGTTATGCGTGCCAACTACGAGGCTCCGCAGCGTGCTGAGGCTCAGCAAGTAACTGACAGGACTACTACCTCTGATATCAAAGATCCGGACATAATCAAGGCCTTTACTCTTGCCGACAATGCCAAAGAAGCAGCGATGCTGTTGAGCGTTCAAGAAGCCAACCGTCCGGACAATACACAGATTCAAATTGCTGACGCAAACGGCCGTCCATTTACTATAACCATGGGTCAGCTCAAACAGAAACTGATCGAGGACTTGAGTCAAAATTCTGATTTTCGAGCATTCAATGATCAGGCTCAGCTTCGAGAATTTATAGGTAAATCAACAGAAGCAGCTCTTGCTCTCAGTTCGCAAACCAGAGAGAAGTATGAGGCTCGAACAAGAGAGAGCGATTCCAACGTCAATGCTCGCAACGAACTTGCTAAGCAGCTTGGTTTTGTACCGACAGTCCGCGAGATCCCGGATGGTAATGGCGGAAAGCGAAGCCTGACCTCCTACGACATCACGCAAAAGGATATCGATGCCCGCCTGGCGACAACTACTGACGCAGGACAGAAGGCTGGTCTGGAAAAACTGAAAGGACTTCTGACCAATTACGACAGCATTCAGAAAGAGCGCAATGCCCTAACGGCAGTCGATGTTTCTGTTGCTCAACTGATGATGAGCGGAATGACGCATAAAGCCGGCGAGCAACCGCTGGAAGGACTTCCTGCCACCAGGCAAGAAATCATGCGCGCTTATGAAACAATGAACAAAGCTGGACGTGGCAATCCGCAGTTCGAGCAAACACCACAGTTTCAAGCTATCAAAGAGCAGTCAGGTGCGATGTATGCGGATATCCAGTTACAGCGCAGCAGAGACGCCGTCAATGCTCTTCAAGAAGCTGACAAATTACGTGTAGCCGGCAAGCCCAGCGAAGCGCAAGCAAAATACGAAGAGGCGCTTCAGAAGGTAAAGGGCGTCGACATGGCCACGATCACAACTCAGTGGCAGTCTCAAATGAAAGAGTTCAACCGCACGCAAGAGAAATTGAGCGCACTGGGTAATCCGCCTTCCAACCCGCAAGAGGCTCAGCGTCTCACTCAAGAACTTCAACAGCGTCAACAAATCGGTTTACAGCTTGAACAAATCATCCAAGTAGGTAAAGAAGTTAAGACGGAGTATGCTCGCTTCCTTAACGAGCAAGGCAAGCCCGGTGAAGCATTGCCGCTTCTCACCAGCGTTGCATCCGGAACTCCCGCTGAATTGCTTGCCGGTGATGCCACATTTGCAGAACAGATGGAAAAGGCTCAAAGTCTCGGTTCTATCACAAGCGGTGATGCTGAAAAGCATCGTTCGCTCTATCAAACCGCGATGACGAACAAAGATTGGGCTACTGCTGAAAAAGAGTTGGCAGCTCTCAAAGCTGCTTCCACTAAAGCATCCGAAGCAACTATTCAAGGTGCCAAAGATCGCATCGGCGTGATGGATAAGAGACAAGCCGAAATCAAGACCGAAATGGAAGATCTCAAAAAGAATACTTCTCTGGATGCGGATGCAAAGGCTTTGCGTCAACAGCAGTTGGAAGCAGAGCAAAAAGGCTACGATGTGCTTCGCAAGCAACTGCAGGATGGAATTCCAGCGGCAGAAAAGGCGGCTCAAGAGCATGCGCACCAACTGCGTTACATGGAAGGCATCGTTGCTTATTCCAAGGAAGATAAGGAAACAGCTCATAAGATTTTCAAAGAGCTTGAAGCTGAAGCTCCTGAAATCGCCAACAACAAAGAATTTCAACTCGAAGCGCTGCTTGAAGACACACGCGAGAAAGGCTGGGTTGAGCGCCATTGGGACACCATCGTCAACGTCGTCAAAGTGGGAGCATGCGTAGCTGCCGTTGTAGCAGCTGCCGCAATAACGGCTCCAATCGGCGGTGTTGGCGGTGTTGCAGCGGCAGCAGCTCTGGGCGCGACATTTGGTGCCGTCGGCGTTGCCAGCGTCGGTGCTGCCGGCCACTACGCAGCTAAAGGTTTAGATTACAAGAGCACTGATAGCTACAATAACTGGAGTTTGACCGCCGATCTGAAGCAGGGAGCTATCCAGGGTGGTGTCGGTGGTGCTCTAGCAGGCTTGTTCGCTGTGGGTGGCGTCGCCAAACTTGGTCAAGCGATGGCTACGTCTGGTGAAGGCATTGCGGCTAATGCCGGGGCTGCTACTTTCCGTTCGGCTGCACTGAAATTTACTGGAAACGCTCTCGTCAAGGGAGAAGCACTGGCCGCACAGGCTACAAGTCTTAAAGGCTCTTTAGCGATTGGAGCAACCTATGGATACGGTGGTGAGGCATACAATTCACTGACCACCGGCAAGCAGTTCAGCTTTGGCGATGCCACGAGCAGGGCCGCCGGTATGGGTGCAGCTCTTTACACCGCAGGCAGAACTGGCGGACTGGGATCTTTCAAAGGCTCACTAGCCTACGGTGGCGTTAGAACAATTGAAGAGCAAGGCAGAGCAATTGCTCACGGAAAGGACTGGACTCAAGCCGGTGTTGACAGCCTTGGCAGCGTTGTTGAGCACTCCACAACCGCCTTTGCTGTCGGCTCCTTCGCCAATATGAATATGGCGGCCGCTCGCTATGCAGAAGCCGGTAAGTGGGGCTCCGTCTTGCCAGCGGGAGAAAAGTTTGCGCTGAATAGAAGCGGCGAAATGCTTGCGAATCTTCCTGGTGCGATGAAACAGAACTTTATGACAGGTGGCAGACTTGTGTTCGGTGACGGTCTCGGCATCACGGGCAACGCCAAATACGTCTTGCCCGTGGCTGGAGCTGGCTTCGTCGGTTGGCAGACTCACGTTTCAGATAGCGCTTACTCTGATAGTCGTACTGCTAAGCCTTGGGACACTCAAGATAGAGCTACCCGCATGAGAATGAGTCAAGCTATGACCTCACTCTCAAGGCCAGTGGAGCGTCCGGTCATCAAACGCAGCGAACCGTAACTTGATTAGATGCAAGACAATCGGTGTATCGTCGCATGACTTATACTGAAGGGCATGCCGCACCTTTCGGTAATCATTCCGGCCTATAACGAAGAAAAGAGGCTGCCGTCCACGCTTGAGTCGGTGCACAACTTCCTTTCCGAAAGTGACTACGAATTTGAAGTCATCATTGTTGATGACGGCAGCAGCGATAATACGAAGGCGGTTGTCAATGAGTTTGCTGCTTCGCACTGCAATGTTCGGTTGATCGCTCATACTCCGAATATGGGCAAAGGGTATTCAGTTCGAGAGGGCATGCTCAAGGCAGAGGGCGATTTTCTTCTGCTTGACGATGCCGACGGCGCGTCGCCAATAGAAGAAGTAGTGCGCCTCATGCAATCAATCGAAGCAGGTGCCGATGTGGCCATTGGTTCGCGCGCCAAATCCGGTGGCGAAACAGTCGTAAAGGCGCTTTCCCATCGCAAACATATAGGCAACACTTTCAACGTTATCGTGCAGTCCTCGCTTCTGCCCGGCATTGATGATACTCAGTGTGGCTTCAAACTGTTTAAGCGAGATGTAGCTATGGATCTTTTTTCCATCGCCAAATTGAATCGCTATGCTTTCGACGTGGAGATTCTTTATCTAGCACGGGCGAAGGGCTACAAGATCGCTGAAGTTCCTATCAACTGGACAAATATCGAGGGATCCAAAATCAATTTGGTAACCGATCCGGTCAGTATGCTTTTCGAAATTGGAAAGGTAATTCTCGGGCGTATGTCCGGCAGTTATGGAAACCTGTCGAAGTCGAAAAAATTACCAGGTGGTGGCACTAACGCTGGTTCTAGCCAATTAGGCAGCGGTGAATGCAAAACGGAAGCAGAGAACAAATAAAGATCGAAAGCTCTTACAAGAACGATCTTGTCTGCCTTCTTTGTCTGACAGTTTTTGTTGTGTCAATTTTTGCCGGCACGATTTTCTCAGGCAAGGATATTTCTCGCATCGGCACGATCGCTCATAGAGACACGATCTTCGGCAGGCTTGCCAAAGGCATGCCCGATCCGATGGATACTTGCACTTATCAGGAACACGCACCAAATTATTTGCTGACCGAAAGGATCATTGGATCAGGAAATCTTCCTCTCTGGAATCCGTACCTGGGATTTGGATGCCCTCTCTGGGCTGATTCGCAAGTTCTGGCTTTTTCGCCGTTAACCTGGTTGCAAGCGCCCTTTGCGAGTTTGCGGCTATACAATCTGATGATGGTTTTTCATGTCTGGCTAGGTTGCATCGCTGCTTATCTTCTGTCCAGACTGTTGAGGATCTCTCCTCCAGGTTCTTTGTTGGCCGGTATGTCCTACGGAATCTGTCCCAACATTCTTTATATGTTTGAGTGGAATCGCTGTCAGAGTGCGTTTTTCCCTATGCCATTTCTCGGCTTTGCTCTCTTATGGCGGCGATCTGCTCCCCGCTCGATTGTTGTGTGCGCTGTTCTGTGCGCGGCTATGGTTGTATCCGGTCACGCAGTTCCAAGCTTCTTTGCTATTTCTCTCTCTTCGCTCATGTACTTTATTCTGTGTGTGTGCGTGCCAAATGAGAACGTTAAAACTCAGCTGCCGGGCGATTTCTTTAGAATAATTCGCAACTTCTCTCTGGTCGGAATTTTGACGTTCCTTTTTTCGGCACCATTTCTGGTGCCATTCTTGGAAGGTGTGAGATCATCGGATACGTTTAAAGCTACCCAGGGGTACGTCCGTTACATTGTCAGATCTACAGCAATTTTGCCCTCTCTCTTCTTCCCTTTTCATGGACCGGGCAGCGTTTATGCAGGTGCCGTTTCCATAATCCTTGCCGCCGGCGCGCCATTTATTTCCAAAAACAATCGTAAATTGAGTATCTGTTTTCTTGTACTTGCGCTCCTCACAATCGGTATTTTGACAAGACCATGGCCATTCGATCTTCTGTTTCAGCTTCCCTATCTCAGCTGGTTCATGGTTGTTTATGCTTTACCTGCATTGCTCCTTTTCATAGCGGTTTTGGCAGGTATCGGTTGGGATTCTCTGGTCGAAGAAGAGAAAAGAATCCGGAACGCTCTTTTAATTTTTGCCGCGGCGATTTTATGCGCATTGATGCCAGCAATTTTTGAGAGTCTGCACCTGGCACCTCGATTTATGAAGTTGAATGACTGGCTGACAGTCATGGAATCAAGCTCATCAGTGAGAATTCGCGAGCTCATATTGCTGAGCCTTTCAATCGGAATTGTTTTTGTATTGGCAAAGTGCCCGGCTGCTCTGAGGAGCAAGCTGGCGATAAGTTTGATCATTGTCAACGCTGTCAGTTTGTCTTTTATCATTCGTAATTCATTGCCCGCTAGACCGGCATTTAGTTACGAAGCGATAGAGCCTATCAGCTTTCTAAGCTCTCAGCAGCAACGTGTAATCAGCATGGGAAGACATGTATTGGTACCCAATACCGGTCAGATTTTTTCTGTTGCCAACCTGCTTTCATTCATGCCAACGCATCCAAAAGGTGTACCGGCATTTTTGGAAGCGACTGGAATTTCTCTTGAAGGTGTCGGTCAATACGCAGAGAAGCCTCTGACAAAGCTGATTGATGTGGGATCTGTACAATATGCTGTTGCCAGTGAGCCTGTGCTTTCTGAGCGAGATAATCTGCCCGAGCCCAATGCTATTGGAAAAAATGGTGGCATAGACTTTGGCGAAAAAATCAATCTTTCGGCCGTTGGTTTAGCTGTTGATGCTGCCAACAGAGACATAATCGGGCAGCTGAGTTGGAAGCTTGGCAGAGAGAATGAACCCGCATTCTATATGTTGATGCTGGTCAGACCTGACGGTTCTCTTCTCTGGATGGGCGATCGCCACCGCGTTGAAAATGATGGAGATACCGCGGCTTTCACTGCATCTATTCCACTATCAGTGAAAACCAATGAAGATGTATGCCTGATTTTGCAAGTCGTGGATAAGACTGGTACAGGATTTCTTGCACCCATTGATGTTCCTCAAGAGATGAGATTCCCGCCCAATTCAAAATCTCTGCTGTTGAAACGCTTTACTGTGCCTGAGAAGGAAGTCGAAACGGGACGACATTTTCGACTGGTCACCGAGACGACACCGGAGATGGTGCGAGTTTACGAGAATAAAACTTGCCTGCCCCAAGCCTACCTGGTCACCTCTAGCCGCCAGGTTGCATCGGTTAAAGAGGCGCTTCAGGAGATGTTAAAGGCTGGCTTTGATCCTAGAAATGAAGCTTTGACCGAGTCAGAGGATCCGATTGGTGACTCCGACGCATCAGGATTTTTCGAATTGAAAGTGCGTCGGCCCAATGAGAATGAAGTTATCGTTGAGGCGGAGCCCAGAAAGCCTTCCCTGCTCGTCCTTACCGACGTTTTCTTTCCTGGCTGGAAAGTCTCTGTCGACGGACGGGAGTCCAAGATATTCCGCACCAATGGCGTTTTTAGGGGTGTAAGACTGGATGCCGGGCATCACACCGTACGCTTCTTTTTCGACCCAGACAGCCTCAAGGTTGGTTTTTTGCTTTTCGTTCTTGGTTTGATCACCATCGGTTTTCTCCTGCGTACTGTAAAACCGTCAGCAGGGAAGGATACGGAAGTAAACCCGGGTTTGAGTGGCAAATAATTTTAGCGGCTGGTTCAACCTCCCTCGGTGGCTGGTTCCCCAACTGGGACTATGCCGCTAGAATAAAGAAAGGAAATATAGGAATCCGGTGTCCTTTTATTTTGAAATCGGGCTCTGCTCCAAGCGAGTGAACCTTTTAGTATGACCGGCTCAGATAATCACACACCTGAAGAAAGGCTGCAAAGAGCCTTGTCCACGCTTGAAGAGATGGTGGGAGAAGACCATCCTCATACTGTTCTGGCGCGCATGCGTCTGGGCGACTATTACTATGAAAACGCTCAGTACACGAAGTGTAAGCCCTATTACGTCACTGTTTTAGAAAAACACACCCAGATTTACGGACCGGAAACCATTGAAACGGCCATGGCCACCCATAAGTTAGCATTGCTCTATCACGCCCTCGAGCAGTATGACAAAGCGGAGCCCTTATACAACGAGGCATTGCGCGTTTTAAGAATCGAGCGTGGCGACTATCACCAGGACGTGCTCGGTGTTTTGAAAGACCTGGCTACGATGCTGCAGATGATGAATCGTGATGACGAAGCACAGGAACTATTGAATTTCGCCCAGGACCACCTGTCCGGACGCTGGAAAACAATACCCTACGAGGCTTAGGCGTCTTAAGCCTGGCTGGGAGACTTTTGCCGGAAGTTTAACCGTTAACGGTCTAACTTCTAAATCTAGCCGGGTGCTCCGCTCGATTCTTCTTTTTCGAGGCGAACGAGCACTTCCACCAGTTGGTCATGAATTTTTCCATTGGTAGCCAGGATGTGACCAGACGAAATATCGAGCGGACCGCCGGAGAGATTGCTCACCTTTCCGCCGGCTTCTTCGACTATGAGGCTGCCCGCCCCGATATCCCAGGGGGCTAATTTCATCTCCCAGAATCCATCAAGTCTGCCACAGGCTACATAGCAAAGATCGAGCGCAGCCGAGCCATCGCGGCGGACACCGTGGCTTATGTCGGTAAGCGTTTTGAACTGGAGAATATTTGTGCGGGCCGCTTTTGACGTATCAGGTGGAAAGCCTGTCGCGAGCAAGCTTGTCTGCAAGTCCTTTGCGTCCGATACAAGCATTCGCTCATCGTTGAGATAAGCTCCCTGACCTGGCTCAGCAGAAAATAACTCGTCTGTGATCGGGTTGTAGACGACCCCTAGAATTCTCTTGCCGTCCTCCTCAAGCGCTATTGATACGGAAAAGAAGGGATAGGTATGTGCGTAATTAGTCGTTCCGTCGAGCGGATCGATCAGCCAACGTCTTTTCGAAGTCTGGCCTTTGGTGAAGCCGCTCTCTTCTGCCAGTACATCGTCATCTGGAAATTCGTCTTTGATGATCGAGAAAATCCTTGCCTCTGAAGCTTTGTCCACATCAGTAACGATGTTGTATGCGGCTTTGTAGTCGATGACCCGAACGTCTCCCAGCCTCTCTTTCAGGATCTTTCCGGCTTCCAGGGCCGCTCTTGTGGCTATCTTTTTTGCGTTTTTCAAAGTGGATGATTCTCTTGCGATGTAATGGGGTGCCTGAAAGCCGCTAAATTCGCTTGTAGTTTACTCGACGGGCGGACAAGTCGATATAAGAAACATTAACCGGCATGTCTAGC
>CAZBOX010000045.1:0-29041 GCA_964493595.1 uncultured Candidatus Obscuribacterales bacterium
GGTGTCGGCTCTCCACCCAGATTGAGAAGTGACTTGTACTGCCGGTTATTCGTCATATCGATCGACTGACGTCTTAAGTCTTCAGCATGCGCTCTCATCTTTTCGGCCGACAATGGATTTCTGTCTGTTTGCGCTCCCAGTTCGAATTGTCCAGCCGCTTCTATGGCTCTACCCTGCCTGTCCAGGATCACTCCTAATGCATAATGCATTTCAGCGTCTTCTTCTTTCAAATCAAGCACTTTTCGCAGTGACTTTTCAGCGCTGGTGAGATCTTTCTTGCGAAAGTAAACGTTGGCCAGAGCCATATGAGCCGATCGCAAATTGGGCTGGAGCGAAACCGCTTTCTGCAATTCCGCCTCAGCTTCGTCAACACGATTCAATTCCAGCAGGACTTCGCCGCGCAACTTACGCGCTTCGGCCGAGTCAGTTTTTTCCGCCAATACACGGTCGAGATCTTTCAATGCATTGGCAAAATCTTTTTTCTTGTAATGTACTATTGCCAAGCCGATGAAAGCATCGACAGGCTGCTCCTTTTGGCTGGATGCTTTCTGCAGATAGGTTTCTGCATTGGCAAGATCTCCTTCGTGCAGGTATGAAAAGCCGATTGCTGAATAAATCGATGGTTCGGTGGGGCCAAGACTCATTGCCTTTTGAAATTCGTCTATGGCTTTTCTATGTTCCCCAATACTGCGCATGAGATTGGCCATCATGACATGTGCGTCCTGGTTTTTCGGCTTCAATTCCAGCAGCTTATTGCACTCTTCAATTGCTCGATCGAGCTGGTTTTTCTTGAAATACAAATTGACGAGGGTCAGATGAACTTCATAAGCAAGCGGCTTTAACTGGCAGGCCGTTTTGAATGCTGCGATGGCACCGTCTATGTCGCCTTTAGAGTAAAGATATTCGCCTCTCTCTTTGGCGGAAGAGTAGCTTTCTTTGAACTCTTTGGCACTTGATGCAGTACCGATGAAGAGAACTGCGGCCAGAGCGAATGACGCTGATTTAGTGAGACGAATTCTGGTCATTACTCCCACAATAGCCGTTCAGCCAGACTGGGACCCATGCCGAAATATTTTTGCAATACCTCCGGCTTAGTCTCGGTTTCTACTATAAATCCAGGGCTCACGTATTTATTCCAGGCATCTTGAAATGCCTCTCTTCCTTTTTGTGAGCGTGCAAGCAACTTCGGCACCACATGATATGTAGCGATTCTGGGCTGCGCTGAGCCGCGCAGATAGCTCTTGAAGAAAACTCTTTTGCGCTTTTGCGAATCCTGAGATTGCCTGTCGCCGTCAACGTAAGGCAGAGCAAATTCATATTTTGGAATTAAGTAAGGCTGGTCAGATACGGGCGACATCAGCTCTTTGAAGGCACTTGTAAAAATCTTCGAATGATTGGCCTCGACATCATCGAGAAAAACTCGATAACTTCCATCGGAGCGCTGCGAAATTTTGATGCTGTCCTTATCAATGTATTTCGGCAATTGACGAACGCGCTTCAGCGCAGAAAGCAGGGCGAAAGTCATATCGCCCAGAGAAGACTCGACGGTGCCTGGTTCACAAACTTGTTCTTGAAAGTTGGAAAACAATCTTCTGTGTCTTTTGAAGGCAAGAGCCATAGCAGCTGCAAAAGGCAAAAGACCGAGCAGAAGAGGACCGCCCCAGAAGGAGGCGGCACCGCCGACAATTGCAGCGGTCAAGGCACCCAAAGCTGCATGTTCGACATAAACTCCGCTCAAAGCAGCACGCATTTCTTTGGCATGATCTTTGTAGCCGGAATTGCGCTTCAAATATGCCGGCGTCAGATTGAGCTTCCTGAGCGAAGTCAGCTCGACACATCCGAGCGTGCGATTGTGATACGGTGCACCGACCTTCCAGAGATCGTAAATCTGATCTCTGACAAGAGCTCGTTTAAGCATCTCGTTATTTAAATCGACTGCCGAGGCAAAAACCTCAGCGGGAGTCAATTCCGAGAAAGAAGGGTGGACATGACCGACACCACATTCGATTTGACCGTCGTCGGCAATTCCATAATATCCGTCATGCTTGCGTACAAATCGATGATAATCGTTCAGTCCCTTTTCCAGCGACGGAGCAATGCAAATTACGTCCCAGTTATTGGCAACTTTGCGACCACCGAGAGGATCCTTCGTGTGAATTCTGATGGACCGCCCGCGCAATTGCTTGACTGAGACAGGAGAGGTGGTCGTGGTCAAATCGATCAGAGTATTGAGCGACTGGCTGTCCCATCCTTCGCCAAATAGACCACGCGTTCCTATTAAACACTTGGTTATGCCCAGCTCGAAGATCTCGGTAGCCACAGCAACATAGAGGCGCGACTGCCAGTGCGAAGTATTAGCGCTTATTTCCACCCACGGCTCATCAGGATTATCATCGGCGACGAGTTGCACGTCCAGTCCATCGCGCTTCAAGAGCTCCTCGAAAACTTTGACAAATTGATCTTTGATGCGCCTGTCCACCAGCACTAATGAGCCAGTGACTAGACACGGATTGAGAACAGCCGATATGGGAGCTGCAAGTAAAGTACGCAGGGTAGCCACCGCACCACCGGCTTCAGCATCTAGAACACCTTTCAAGGACTTGACCGAAGTTGCGGACATGCGCTCGAAGTCGGTGACAACAACTGCACGCAAGCGATCTTGTAGATTGGCATACTCAGTATCGAGGATTCTGCAAACTGCGTGAGTTTTGCTTTTGCTGAAAGCCAAGACTCGATCGATAGGTGAGGCTGTTTTTCGCAAACCCTGTTCTGTAATCGAATAACCGAGCTTACGCATCGAGCTGCGCACCTGCTCATACATCTCATGGTCTTTTTTATTCTGGCTTATTTTCAGTCGGTGCGAGGCAAAGTCCTCAAGGATCATCATCCAATCATCGATGGTTGGAGACTGCAGCAATTCCTCACTCAAGCGAATATTGCCGGGCAGAGGGCGACCGGTCTTGGTCAAATATCGGTAGAGCGCGCTGGCAAACTGAGGTCTCAGTTGTACAAAGCTTCGAAATGCACCTGTATCTTTATCGTAGGCTGTCTCATTCAAGCGACTCAAAACCCACTCTGTAAGAGGCGGAGTGACTGGTTCCGTCTCAAGCGGTGTTACGCCAGAAACAGGTGCAGCTTCGAGTGCTGGGGCGGAAATCGCTGGATGAGCAGTCGCGGTCTCTTCGATCAATGGAGGAGATTGCGCCTCGACTTGCTCTGTCGTATCAGGACTGAAATCTATGTCACCCCCGGATATAACACCAAAGGCGGTGTCTTCTTCGAAGGAATCTTCAGCCGTTGCCAGCATTGCCGGATCTATCATTTGAGGTTCTTTTGAGAGTTCACCGTTGGCTGGACTCAGATCTCGCGGACCGGCTGTAAGCGCCGGTGGCGCAAAACCACCATCAAGATCGTCATGATAGTCTTCGTCGATTTCAGCTCCATTACCGAAAGGATTTTCCTCATTCAATTGAGGCTGCTCAATGCCGGCAAGTTCTGAAATCAAACGGTGGAAATCTACGTGCTGCGACTCTAGAAATAGAAATTCTTTCTCGGTTGGCTGTGTGAACAGCACCAGATCCTGAAAAGGCGCCAGTCCACCTTCTTTTACAAGAGCAGGAGTCGGCACCTGATAATCGATTTCACCGACTAGAGACAGATAGCGGGTCTCTTGCAGTTTTGACTTTCCTTCAGGCGGAGTGCCGGTAAGCCCGACGATTATCGGATCGTCCAGGTGTTTGACGAGCAAACTCATGATCGCCGCCCAATAGTCGGTAAGGTGGTGGCACTCGTCAAAGAGAATCAGACGAACTTTCTGTCTTCGCAAAGCCTGCAGAAGTTGCAGAGCATTGGGATGCAAGACCTCTTTGAGATCCATCACATCGGCAAGCTTCTTACGCAAGCGGCTGATATGCCTGGACATCTCTTTGTTGTATGCAGACTGATTGTTTTGCAAGAGGTCGAGTATTCGCAACTCGGCTTCGCCAGAAGAAATAGACCGCCCACGAGCAATTTCTTGCGACCAATTTTGGTGCGCCAGTTTTTCCAGGTACTCTTGCTCTCTGCCCGGGGTGGACAGAACTTGATAAGTCAAAACCGTAATTGGCTTCAACGGCTTATCTTCATGAGTGCCCAGAATGTCGGACATGCTGAGCATCCCGGTCAAATGATCGGGAATGAAAAGATCGAGTTTATGCCCCCATTGCGATTGGATAGTGGTGTTTGGAGCAAGAATTACAGCCGGCACTTTCAGAGTGCTTATCAATTGCAACCCGATAATCGTTTTGCCGGCCCCCGGTGGAGCGACAATATGCAGTTGCCGCTCCCCTCGCTCCATTTTTATCTTGACCAGCTCGAGAATCTCTTGCTGGTAGCGTCTCAAGGGATAGCGAAAAGAGAGCTCTCTGAGAGCCGGTGGAATTTCATCAAGATCGCTGGCGAATTGATTGTCGATAGCCGCTGCTGCCGTAAATGGCAGCGAAGATGATGCCGAATTGTGAGATATGAATTTCGCCACTCTAGGCACTTTCCAGGGCAGCCGAAAGGCACGCCGACAGCCTTAAAGATACGCTATTTCAGAGGACAAAACAATGAATAAGTCCCGCAGAGAGAGATCAAGCTTTTATCTATATGATCTGTTTATTTGACACATATCCCGAACGTATATGAAATGGCGGGTATAACCTTCTTGCGTGAGAAGCAAACATCTGGAGCAATTGATGGACGACAAAAGCCCATTTCATATAGCAAAAGCTTTGGAATTCGGCTGGGACGTATTGACCAGAAGGTGGTTGGCTCTTGTCCTCTGGACGATCATTCTGTGGATTCCTCATGGAATGATAAATACTGCATCGACTATCTTCGCCCTCTTCTCGCAAAATCATGAATCGCCGATATGGCTGAAGATAGCCAGCGTGATTGTACAGCTCATTACTCTTATGCTCTCCACGCGAGTGACATTACTGTGCATGGACGATGAGCCGGCAGGAATCGGAAATGTTCTCTCCGCATTCAAATACACCCTTCCTTTCACTGTAGCCAGCTTGATATTTGTAGTTCTGGTAGGCGTCGGGCTGGTTCTTTTTGTCGTACCAGGCGTCTATGTGGGTCTGGCGATGGGGCTTTACACTTACTTGATCGTTGATCAAGAGATGGGACCTATCGATTCTATAAGAAGAAGCATTTACATAACCAAAGGGCACTTACTGAAACTATTAGCCTTGTATTTCACACTCTGCATGGTGGTGTTCGGCGGATTTATCTGCTTTGTCGTCGGGGTTATACCGGCATCCATTGTTTGCTCTGTAGCTCTGGGACGTGTCTATCGCCAGCTCGATCGAGCCTATGACGGGATCGAGGAAGATGAGGACGAGCCTGAATCCGAAACAGAGCGTGAAGCCCACGCAAGCTGACCTTGCTTCTCGCGTCACTCAATGGGTGTTGAGCCGGCGCCTTTGGCGCAGCCGCTCAGGTGATCCGGGGACAGACCCAATGGGTGAGGCGAAATCACCCGAGTTTCGTACTTTTGAGTGATGCGCACCGGGCGGCGATCGGCGATATTGGAGGGGTAAGGGCGGCGGCGAAGCGTAGGTTTCGTCTAGAGGCTGGCATAAGGAATGCCAGCCGGCTTGAGGGTGCGTAATGAATACTATGAGACGATTTGAAGCAGAAACTAATCGCGCCAGCGATCTTATCAGTGTGCTCGTTGTGGAAGACCAGGAAGTCTTGCGGCTCGGGCTGAATCTGACTCTGCAGTATATGCGCAATGTTCAGATAGTCGGAGTCGCCAGCGATGGTCCCAGTGCCGTTCAAAAAGCTCTGGAACTCAAACCGCAGGTAATCCTTATGGACATTGGATTACCGGGTTTCGATGGAATCGAAGCGACGCGCCGCATCAAGGCGCAAATGAACACTCGCATCATGATCCTTACCAGTCATGAAGAAGACAAATCGATTTTTTCAGCTCTGGCAGCGGGTGCTGACGGCTATTGCCTGAAAGATATCTCGACTGCAAAGCTGAATACGGCAATCAATTCGGTAGCATCAGGAGCAGCCTGGCTCGATGACGAAATCGCGCGCCGGGTTTTGCACTCTGCAAAATTAGCCGACCCGCAAATTACAAGTGAAAGACTGGCTTTGACTGAAAGCGAGCTGAAAGTGCTTGCTCTGATTTTAGAAGGCGCTTCTTCGGATGAGATCGGCACGCAAGTCGGTCTCAAAGATAGTGAAGTGCAAGCCTATCTCAAAAAACTTATTCAGAAAGTGTCCTGGTCGGGCAATCATGTTCCGGCAACGAAAATTTCACGACACGCGAAAAATTCGCAAGATTTTCAGATGTCCAAGATCTGTCCTAATTGCCGCGTCAGGCTGAGCGAAGACTATACGCGCTGCCCTTATGACGGCAATGAGCTCAAAGAAGATGCCATGATCGGCAGCGTCTTTGCCGACCGTTATGAAATTCTGGCACTGCTCGGCTCCGGTACGAGCGGCGCAGTTTACAAGGCTCGGCATCGCTACATGCATAAGCTTGTGGCGATCAAGATCATGCACATCGAATTGATCTCTGATATTTCTCTTTTAAAACGTTTTCGCCAGGAAGCAGCGGCAGCAAGCTCGCTTAACCACAAAAACATAGTCAACGTCATCGATTTCGGCCTTTCACCAGAAGGTCAATCGTTCATGATTATGGACTATCTTGGTGGTGACAGCCTCGATGAGCTGATTGCCAAAGAAGGTTGCTTGCCGTGGAAAAAGGCTGTGGAGATTTTCAAGCAAGTCTGCAGCGGGCTCGGACACGCGCATGACAATAACATCATCCACCGCGATCTCAAGCCCAGCAATGTGCTTGTCGTCAATTACGGACAGCCGGACATGGCAGTCAAATTAGTCGATTTCGGAACAGCAAAATTGGTCACGGCCGAGACAGAAGGAGCCGGTCTGACAGTACCAGGACAAGTATTTGGTTCACCCACCTATATGAGTCCCGAGCAGTGCATGGGTCTGAATCTGGAAGCAAGTTCAGATGTCTATTCGATGGGAACGCTTATGTATGAAACGCTGGTTGGCAATCCGCCTTTCATAACAGAAAACATTGTAGAGGCCATGTACAAACAGGTAAATGAAGAGTGCCCGCCAATTTCGCAGGTAGCGTCCAAGCTCGGAATTTCAATCGATAACCGCTTGCAAGCGATTATCACCAAGACACTGCGTAAGGATAAATATCAACGTCATCAATCGATGCACGAATTGAAGAAAGACCTCGAAAGCCTCGCCGTCTAATTGCAAAGTCGATATCGTCATGCAAACTATTCGCGAAAGAGGCACGTTTATAAACACTGTGAAGCAAACGCTTCGGGGTCAAACAGCTTTTGCCTGCATCTTGCTGGTTGTTTACTTCATCTGGATTGGTCTGCTTTTAGCAGGGCACTTGGTGCTCTTCGAATATGAGCTTACACCCAGTCCGCTGACCAATTCGAAAAGAGTATTCCCATACCAGAGCGCAGTTCACCTCGCTCGCGGAAGAAACAACATCATCGCCTTCATTCATCCTGCCTGTCCTTGCTCACGAGCAACAATCGAAGAGTTTCACGATCTGATGAAAGAAGGAGATAAAGATTCGGTAGGTACAGTAGTTTTCTTCATGCCCCCTGAGATGGAGAGCGAATGGTCGCTGCTGCCAATAATCCAGAGCGTAAAGAGAATTCGAAATGTGACGGTGGATTATGACATCGATGGGTCCGAAGCCGCACTCTTTGGTGTGACCACCTCGGGTCACATACTTATTTATGACAGTCGAGGCGTCCTGCAATTTTCAGGCGGCATTACCGGATCTCGAGGTCATACCGGCGACAATCACTTTTTTCAATTGGCAAGACAAGCCGTCGTGAACAAAAAAGCAAAGTATGCAGCCACACCTGTTTTTGGCTGTGCATTGAGGTCAATAGAGTGAGCGTCAATCGTATAGAGCAATTAAAGTCGCACGGTGAAGTCGCTGAGTTAATCAGCGCCAAGACTCGTTCAATCTTCGATGCTCTGATGAGAAAGAATTACGCCGACTGCGATCATATGTTTGCCGTTCTTCTCTTCATTGAATGGCTGGCAGGTGTATTGACCGCTTTGCTGATCTCGCCTTCATCATGGGAAGGAGTTGCATCAAACCAGCATATCCACGTCACTCTTGCTATATGGCTGGGACTTACGATTATCGCTCTGCCGGTGGGACTCGCCTGGTTCTATTCCGGCACGCGACTGACCAGACAAACAATTGCCGTAGCGCAGATGCTCATGACTGCACTTCTCATTCACCTGATGGGAGGCCGCCTGGAAACTCACTTTCTGGTATTCGGCTCTCTTACTTTTCTTGCCTTTTACGCCGACTGGAAAGTTTTGCTAACGGCAACGGTAATCACAACACTGGATCACATCGTGCGGGGGGTTTATCTGCCTTTCTCGGTTTATGGTGTCACCTATGCCGAACCGTGGCGATGGGTTGAACACTCCAGCTGGGTGCTTTTTGCAAACATTTTCCTGATAAGAAAATGCGTACTGGATGTACGTGAAAAGAGCCGGATAGCTGAAAAACAAGCACAGATGGAATTGACTAACCAGATTATTGAAGAGCAGGTTATTGAAAGAACAGAACAAGTAAAACAATCTGAAGAGAAATTCCGCAATTTGTGCAGTTCAGTTCCCACCGTTATTTTTGAATCCAATCCTGATGGAACATGGGAAGTCATAGGTCTGCCATGGTTTCAACTTACAGCTTCACCTGTGGAAAATGCTAAACAGTGGTGGAACCTGATTATCGAGAGCGACCGTGAGAAAACCCTGGAATCCTGGAGGCAAGCCGTCGAAAAAGGGTGCGAATGGTCGGAAGAATTTCGCATTCAAACACTCTCCGGAATTACAAAGTGGGTGAGAGCAAAAGCAGTTCCTCTCTCTGGTAGAGCCGACTCGCAAAGACAGCTGATAGGAACACTGGAAGATATCACCGATCGAAAAAACGGTGAGGAAAACAAACGCAAAATGCTGCTTATGAATCAGCGTGATGACTTCTTAGCAATGCTGGCCAATGATTTGAAAAACCCAATTGTTGGAGCAAACAGAATTCTGAGCTTGATGACGGAAGGAAAGCTAGGCAAACTGGACAACCAGCAAGAACAAGTCCTCTCCAAGTTAGTCGAGGGAAATAATGAATTGCTGAATATGATCCAGCACATAATCTCAGTCTACAAATACGACAGGGAATCGGATATTCAGACACTGGAACATGCAAGCATGGCCCACCTTGTCAAAGACTGTGCAACAAAGTTCGAGCAGACGGCTGCAGCAAAAAAGGTGCGCATTAAACTCGATCTGAGCGAGAGTGGCGACGTTGACATCAGAGGCAACAGCGATTCGATTCGATTAGTCATTAAGAACCTGCTCGATAACGCCTTGAAATACATGCCGGAAGGCGGAACCATCAATCTGACGGCCTTTCGCCATGACGATCGGGTCATGTTCAAAGTGACGAACAGCGGCTCGTATATAGAATTGGAACAAAGAAACAAGCTTTTCGAAAGACCCCTGACCGGAGAGGATAGTGGCACAGGTTACTTGCCTAAAGTCGGGCTGGGTCTATACATGTGCCGACAGATTGTCGATGCGCACAGAGGAAATATTTCCTGTGAATCAGACAATGCCGGCACAACTTTTATTGTCTCGCTGCCGCATGAGGCAAACAAAAAGTCGTTCTTACAAACGGCCTGAAGAGATTTTCCAAACGCCAAAGTTCGGTGCCGACTCCTTCGCCCCACGATTGAGCCGAGCACCGAACCGCCATTTTCGTATGCATTGAAGATATACCGGCTTCCTTGCTTAGATAGAATTAGGAGCTTTCTTTTCTCATTCTCTTTTTTTTACACTTCGTTTCAGGCAAACTTAATTTGCCTCTTTTCCTTCATTGAGCAATTCCGCCCCTTCGATGCCAGTCGATTCTCTGACGAAAGTCCTATATCCAGCCGGTGACGCAAACCAGAAGGACAGACCGACTTCGCCCTACTATCGTCTCTGGCGCATGGTTGTTGAGGATAAGCACGACCTATTTTTGATCCTCATCTACAGTTCGCTGGGCGGCGTGCTCAGTCTGGCTGTGCCGCTCTCGACTCAGATGGTGGTCAATACGATTGCAGCAGGCTTCTTTCTTCAACCGATCACAGTCATTGCCGGTCTTGTGCTCGCCGGTCTCATTTTTGCTGCCATTCTCAGACTCTTGACTATATGGCTGGTGGAGCTTGTCAGACAGCGCGTCTTCAATCGCATCGCTCTGAGAATTGCCTATCGCGTTCCGCGCATCCAGCACTCGCAACTTTCAAAAGAATATCTGCCTGACCTGGTCAACCGTTTCTTCGATGTAATAACCATTCAAGGCAATTTTGCCAGCCTTCTTCTGGATGTTCCGGCAGCGACACTGCAAATCTTGATCGGTCTTACCTTGATGGCGCTCTACAGTCCGTACCTGCTGGTTTTCGTTCTTATAGTCATTGCCTTCATTCTTTGTGAGGTCTTGCTTTTAGGCTTCGGTGGATACGCAACCAGAAGCAATGAGACCTCGAAGCGCTATCTAGTGGCGCAGTGGTTGGAAGAACTCGGTCGCTGTGAAACGTCGATCAAGCTCAATCGCTTTCCTATGCATATTTTGCAGAGGACTGATGATCTGGTCTTCGACTATACAGGAGCGCGCAGAAAACATTTCAATGTGCTTTTCCGGCAGGCTTCAGGGCTGGCGTTTTTTCAAGCATTTGCAGCAGCCGGAGTACTTGGTATTGGCGGGTGGCTCGTCATCGAAAGGCAATTGGCATTAGGACAATTGGTTGCCGCCCAATTGCTGGTTACGCAAATGCTGCCCGCTCTGGAGAGGCTGATACGGCACTTGCAGACTCTTTACGAGTTGCTGTCTGCGCTTGGAAAAATCGGCTACGTAGAAGATCTGCCCCTGGAAAGAATCGACGGTAGCGACTGCACCGCAACCGAAGGCGGCGCTTCTTTGAATATTCAAGGTTTGAAAGTCGATTATGGTCAAAGAACAAATGTCATAGACAACATGAACCTTCAGCTCAAAGCAGGCGAAAGAATTAGCCTGATGGGCCCGAATGGTTCCGGAAAATCCACCCTTGCATTTGTTCTAAGCGGGCTTTTGGAGCCTAATTCCGGGCTTGTTCAGATCAACGGTATGGATGTGCGCGATATCAACTACGAGAGTTTGCGGAGTATTGTCGCCCTTGTGACAGACTCGAACGAAATTTTCGAAGGCACAATTGAAACAAACGTCTCTTTCGATCGAGCGGAAGTCAGCCATGAAAACATTCTCTGGGCACTGCATATGGTCGACTTCGAAGAGGAACTGGTGGGTATGCGCAACGGGCTCAAAACCCAGCTTTTGAGCGGAGGGCGCAATCTTTCAAGAGGGCAGGCGCAAAAGCTGTTGATTGCAAGAGCAATTGCCCAAAAACCAAAACTGCTGATTCTAGATGAAGCCTTCACCGGTATCGAAGAAAGAAGCAAAATGCAAATCCTCGATCGCCTATTTGCAGCTGACATGCCCTGGACAATTATCGATATTTCCCAGGATGCAGACACGATTTTTCACTCGAACAGAATGGTCTTTCTGCGTCAGGGTCAGGTCGTCGAATCCGGTTCGCTAAAAGAACTACTGTCCAAGAAAGACAGCCAACTGGAGCAGCTGTTTCCCAAACTAGTGGAGCTGATTCGCAAGTAGATCATGAATACGAGACAAGACACAGTTGAGAAAACACCGCGTTTCCGCTCCTTGCAGATGGTAAGAACGCCTGTCCTTTTCACTGTCACGATCAGTTTTATCTTATTGACCATGGTTGCCGCAACAGTGGCCGCAATGTTCCTTCCCTGGCGGCAATCGGTTACCGGAACAGGGCGAATTATTGTTTTCTCCCCCATGGATCGCCCCCAGACAATTGAAGCGCAAATTCCTGGTCGCATCGTCAACTGGTATGTACGCGACGGGCAGGACGTTGAGAAGGGTCAAAAAATCGTTTCGCTGGCTGAGCTTGACTCACGCTTTCTTGATACCACCCAACTGAAGACCATGCTCGCGCAGAAGACTGCGCTCATGGCTAAACGTGATGCATTGAAAGCTCGTGCAGAAGCTTTGAGCGACCAGGTTACTGCATCGACAGGTGTAAGAAAAGCTGCAGTTCCTGTAACGGTTGAGAAGGTCAAACAAGCGAATGACCGAGTTTATCAAGCAGAACAAGCAGTTGAAGCAGCCAAGCAAAGTTTGAAAACTGCTCAATGGCAATCGGACCGAGTTGAAAGTCTCTTTAACGACGGGCTACGCTCTAAGCGAGACAAAGAACTTGCCGAACTCGATACCATTCGCTCTAAAACGGAACTGGAAAGAGCGCTTGCAGCGCTGGACGTTGCCAAAGAAGACGCCAGCATTTCCCTTCTGGAAAATAAGCGCACCGATGCTGATACCGGTGGCAACATCAACGCCATAAGAGCAGCACGCGCCGATGCCAACCAGCTGGTGGCAAGCACTGAAGCCGAGATCTACAAACTGCAAATCGACATCGACAACTTTACCAAGCGAGTCGACCAGAGAACCGTGGACGCTCCCTGCACAGGAAGAATTGTGCGCCTTCTGCGTGTGGGTGCAGGAGCGATGGTCAACGCAGGAGACGTCCTGGCTGTGATTGCGCCTCGCACGCAAGATCGTGCCGCAGAGATAAATATTCGCGACTGGGACGCACCGCTCGTATCGGTTGGACGTCCGGTACGCCTCCAAATTGCCGGCTGGCCGGCTCTGCAATTCATCGGCTGGCCAAGAATAGCTATCGGTACTTTTGCAGGCGTAGTGAGCGTGATCGACGCAACTGACGACGGCAAAAATCGCTATCGCGTCATTGTAGAGCCCGACAAAAAAGCAATCGACAATAAAGAAGCGGATCCCTGGCCATCGACCACATTCTTGAGACCGGGCGCCCAGGTGACCGGTTGGATTTTGCTCGGCGACGTTCCGCTCTGGTACGAGTTGTGGAGGCAGTTGAACGGATGGCAGCCGACAATTCAAACGCAGGATTCGAGTAGTTCAAATAACCTGCTGCAGCAGACAGACCCGACCGATAAGGACAGCGCAAAACGAAAAAGTCTTTGATGAAACCTTTAAGCGTTGTTCTTTGCTTGCTCCTGCTCTGGTCGCCGTTGTGGTCAGTGAGTCCAGCCCATGCGGCGGATGGAATCTATGAACCACTAGGCTTTTCGCCACGAGCGCGTACAAAACCTGACTATTCGATCAGGATAACCGAGGGCGGGACCATACTAACGCCCACCATTTTTCTTTCCGCGGTCGACAACAATTATCCTCGACTGGATGCCGCCGACGCGCGCAGACGCGTTGCATCGGCAAGACGAATGGAAGTGCAGGGTGTTTTCGACCCCGTAATAAGAACCCTGGACGGTTATGCCTGGATGCAGAACACTTCGAAATTCGACACTTTAAAGCGCGTCATCTATAACCAGCCCTCGATTGAAGTTCCCACACGCTCCGGCATAAGTATTCTCGGCACCTACAGATTCAATCCCCGCACTTCCCAATCGCCCTATATCGAAACAGGCTTCCGAGGTGAATTTGGCGGTGGACTTGCAGTGCCGCTTCTACGTGGTTTTATCGTCAATGAAAGAAATACCAACGAAAAGGTGGCAAAAATCGGCGAGCCGGTTGCCACTCAAGCATTTTCTCTCAATCGACTCGATATTCTTCTGCGCGCCAGCCTGACCTATTGGAATTGGGTGGGAGCGCAGCGAAAGGTCCAGGTCGCCCGACGTCTCGTACAACTTTCCGAATTTCTAGTATCAGCAGCAGACAAGAGAGCCAGTGCCGGAGATTTACCGCGAATTCAAGTTACAGAAGCAGAAGAAGATTTCCAGAGGCGCACGGCTGACAGAATCGCCGCCGAGCTCGAGTTCAAAAAAGCGACATACGAACTGGCTGTTTACCTGTTCGACAGCAGTGGACGACCAGCCCCATTTCTTGATGAGATGAATGTCCCGCAATTGTGGCCGACACCACAGGAATTCTCCGCCGGTCAAATCGATGCGAGCGTACGCCAAACCCTTGAAAGACGCCCTGAATTGAAACGAATTGCGCTGGAAAGACAACAGGCGAAATTGCAGCTGAAACTAGCGAGAAACGACTTGCTACCACAGGCCGATGCACTTGCCACATACGGATATGACGGCGGTATTTCGGGCGTCGGAAACGTTTTTCGCACTCAAGTCACCTTCAGTTCCCCCCTCTATTTGCGCAACGCAAGAGGGCGAATAAAAGCATCGCAATTCAATATAGAAGCACTCAATGCAGAAGAGATGTCTGAGCGTCAGCGCCTGACTGCCGAGGTAATGAGTGCTGCAGCCTCGCTCAATATGTCGCACCAGAAATATCTGGCTGTGACCAAGCAGGTGGAAAAATCAGAGGCTGTATATCAGGGAGAGCAAAAACGTTTCAGCTTCGGCGACTCTACAGTCTTTCTCGTTACTCAACGCGAGCGCCAACTCTTTGACGCCAAAATCAAGCTGATCGATGCACAGATCGAATATTTGCAAGCATCCGCGCGAATGCAAGCTCTCACATGCACCTACTGAGCGGCAATAGGCCAGTCGAAAGACGGATCTTCGTTGTATGACTGTTTGATCCGCAAGCTCAGTTCCATAAGACTGGCATGCATTTCCGATACGGTTGATCTCAGCTCCGAGAGCATAGCCTGACGATCATCAAGCAATTGTGGAGTGATCCTCGCTAAGGCCAGATGTCCCTGAATATTGTCATTCTCCTTCAAGTTTCTGAACTTGGTGTGATGCTCATAAAAGCCGCGCCTTTCCCAATTCTTGGTCAACTCTTCGCGCCTGGCCATGCCGCTCACACCACTTGATGGTTCATTGAGATAATTCCAAACTTGTCTGGGATAGACGCCCTCAGGATCATCCTGCCTGTCGAGCTGCGTGAGCATCACAGGCATTTTCCCGACCACACGACTTTCCGAATGAAGATCTTTGATAACACTTCCCGATAAAGTGCATTGAACACCGCCGTCAAAAATTTCCAATATATTTGACGTAGTGTCATTTCCGCCCAGAGAAATTGAATAGCCGACCAGCTTGGTAATGCCGCCCGATACGAAGTTGATAATCGAGTTGCGACGCAACGTGCGCGCACGCTTCTCTACCATTTTGGCCTGCTGGGTCTGTACTTCCGACATCAGTCCTTCAATCTGACCACGAGTGGCATTCACCTCTAGATTGGAAGTCTCCAGAATATTATTTAGTTTTTCCCGCAAATAAATGAGCTTTTGTCTTTTGGCCAGATAAGAGAGAGGCTCGGCGGCTGCTTGATTCGTCTGCTTAAAGTCTCTCTGCAAGACTTCGATCTCTTTCATTACCGGCAATGCACCCGTAAAGCGCGCAATTTGCATCAAAACAGGCGGAAGAGTTTCACTTACCGGCGATTCTACGACCTCGAATTGTTTAAAGCGTTTTCCATCGATGGCAGATTCTTGACTGCTTTGCGCACAAACAGCAGGGCATACGCCGAGCATATACACGGCTAATGCAACCGACGTATAACGGCTAAACATCTTACTTTTCAGCTTCACACTATGTTCCCGGTCAACCAATTCCATGGAGTGTAGCAAAAAGACCACAATCAGTAAGTACAGGTGTGGTCTTTTAATTTGTTTGAAATCAGCTCATTATTGCTTGTTTCGTGATTTAGTCAATTCGACAAGCTGATTTACGAGATCTTGTATTTGCCCATGCAAATCATCGGTCAATATATGTCTTACTGAGCGCGCATCTTGAAGGTAATCAGGCAAGACGGTGGATAGATCAATTGGAGCTGCAAGCTTTACATAGACATCACGACTGGTTAGAGGAACAGGGCGTTTTACACGATAGAGTTCTCTCTCCATCTTCATCAATGCTTCGGCGAGCCGATCGAGCGAAGTCTCATCTTCGTAGTATTGCGGTCTCCAGCTTGAAAGCTGAGCAACCTCACGCAGAGCATCAATATCTTTCTCCAATTCTTTCTTCACGGCGACATCAGTCTGAGCGGCAAGATCTTCTTTGAGTTCAGCGCTCAGCTGCCAGGATTGATCGATAATGTGAGGTTGAGAAACCTTCATTTCCTGATGTTTTGATTCAACCTGACTGATGATGGCATTTTCCGTTTCCACTATCTCCTGGTACAAATCTTGCCTGCCCGTGGTTTCGATCTGAATTTTGTACGCAGCTTGCTCTCGTTCCAACAGCGTCTTTTGAATTCGCTGCAAACGTCCTGCCAGAGTGGGAGCATACTCTTTGATGGATAGACGCGCTTCCATTTTTTCGATGCGCGTGAGAATGAGATTGTCTATCGGCACTGAGTAGTGATACTTGATTGCCATCGGGACAAGATAGGCAGTGAAACTGGGATCAGTTTTCTTCTTTTCGGCAATCGCTTGCATGCAAATTTCAACAGCCCCACTGTGAAAGGCCTGTACAACTTCATTGAGGTAAAAAATCTCGCCCTCGGGAAAAATTACAAGAACTTCTTCGCCCTTTTGTACGGTTTCGATCGCAAATTCTTTCGCGTGGGTATCGTGCGCGCCACGCTCAACCGAAAAATGCCCGAGTCTTTGCAAGGCCCAACCGGCAATGCCATAAATCTCATCAAAGGCTTCTCTATTACACATGGAGATAAAACGCCTGCCAGAACGGCGTGAAAGCTCCAGGCACACTCTAGGATCGGTCTCGTCAGCATGATTGGGGATGAGAATCACACCGGCGCCGGCGGGCAGTTTCTTCAGCACCTCGAGATCTTCATCGGACAGATGCAATTTGTATTTGAAAGCCAATTCAGTCTGGACAAGAGTCTGCGCAGCCTTTATCAACCACTCACTTGGCTTGGCCGGACGAAATTCTCTTTTTTGCGGCGGTGCTCCGCCAGGAGACGAATTAGACATGATTCCAGCCATAATACAAAATCTCGCACCGGCTTGCCTCCCATGCTCATTATTTGTAAGCTCAGCAGATCACGTGCAAATCACGCAAAGAGCTCTTGGCAGCGCGCGATTCTCGCGCCGTTGTTTATAAAAGGAAAAGACGATGAGTTTCGAAGCATGGATATTTGGAGTGTTAATGGTCTCCGGCGCCGTGCTGCTAGCCACTGTAGGCGCTCTGGCAGTGCGCCGTGCGGTTGCAGCCGGGACTCTCAAGAGCAATCATGAGGTCGCCGGCTATCTGCTTTCAGTAGTCGGTACACTCTATTCAGTCCTGCTGGGTCTTATCGTCGTCGACACCCAAGGCAAGTATCAGGAAGCACGAGCCATGTCCCAGCAAGAAGCTGATTCATGCCTGGATATGTTTCATCTGGCTTACGGGCTGCCGCTCAAAGAGAGAATTCAGCTTCATAAGAAATTGCAAGAATATCTCGACGTTCTCGTTGCTCAAGAATGGGATTCGCACACAAGCGAAGGCTCATTCATTGATTTTGCCAAAACACCTTTCCGGGAAATCTGGTGGCAGCTGACTGACTTCGAGCCACAGACTAATAAGCAGCAAAGCGTATACGAGCAGCTTCTCGACGAGATGCAAAAATTATCCGACGGCAGGCGTTACAGGATGCAAATCTCCAAGACTTCACTGCCTCCAGTAATGTGGGGAGTACTGATCGCCGGAGCCGCGCTGACAGTCTTTTTCACCTACCTGTTCGAAGTGGAAGATACCAAAGCTCAAGTTCTGATGACAGCGCTGGTCTCGCTCTCACTGGCTCTGAACATCTTGCTGGTCGCCCTCTTCAATAATCCGTATAAGGGCTATATGCGAATTCAGTCGATCCCATTCGAATACGATCGAAAAGTAATGCGCGAGCTGCTCAAAATACGCGCAGATGAATGAGCAATTCAAACTTCGCTGCTCGGGCAAATATCTTTCAAGGGACAGGCTGGGCAATCGGGATTACGCGCATAACACATCCGGCGCCCGTGCCAGATAATGGTAATTGAATAAAGCGACCAGTCATCATCTGGAAACAACTTCTGCAGATCCAGCTCGATTTTGTAGGGGTCATCATTTTTCGTCATCCCCATCCGCTTTGTTAATCGCTGAACGTGAGTATCTACCGTCCAGCCTCGCTGACCAAATTCGACACCCAGAACGACATTGGCAGTTTTTCTTCCAACTCCTGGAAGAGTAGTGAGTTCTTCCAGGGTGCTGGGCACCTCTCCACCGAATTTAAGAACCAACTGCTGCGCGCAGTTCTGAATACTCTGGGCTTTGGCATTGTAATAACCCGTCGGTTTGATGATTTCCTTAATCTCTTCGATGTCACCTTCAGCCAGCGCTTTTGCAGTAGGAAACTTGGCGAACAACTTACCCGTAACTTTATTGACCTGCACGTCTGTTGTTTGAGCCGACATGATTACGGCCGTGAGCAGTTGGAATGGAGTGTCGAAATTGAGTTCACAATCAGCATCAGGATACAGAACGCGCAAACGCGCCATCATTTCATGCGCTGTAGATTTCGAGACAAGCTTTATATCTTTGACGCTCTTTACTGTTTTTGTCTTGGGTTTTGCCTCTGACTTTTTCTTCGCCTTTATCTGGCTCTTCTCGACTTTTGCGCGCGCACCGGTTTTGCTCTTCGATGTAGAGCCGGACTTGCTCGAGTTTTTGGGGGCAGTCTTTTTCAGAGTTTCTGACGTTTTCTTTGGCATATCACATGCGTCTCCCCATGGACAATTGAACACCGCCGCCCGTTGACTCGGCGATAAAACAATCGATTTCCCAACCTTCTTGCTTCTGCCAGACGCATTGACCGCGTGTCTCATCTTCTTTGAATTTACGCCTGACCATATGTGCCATATCCAGATTCGCAACTACGGCAAAAATGCTAGGACCGCTGCCACTCAGCTGTGCAGACCAACAGCCCAATTCGAGCAAGCGTCTTTTAATCAATTCAAGTGATGGATACATGTCGAAAACAATCGGCTCAAAGACATTTGCAAATGACTTTGTAGCTATTTCGAGACTTCCGGAAATCAGAGATTCGATTGCAGTTTGATGATCAATAACTGGTCTCCAACCAGGTTCTTTATGCGACACCCACTGGTCATAAGCTGCAAATACCGAGGGAGTAGAAACAGACAACTGGCGTGGCTTTAAGACCACGAAGGACAAACGCTCTGGCAAGCAAACTGGAGTCAATATTTCGCCTTTTCCTTTTCCCAACTGTGTGCCGCCAGCAATGAGAAAAGGAACGTCAGCACCAATATTGGTGGCAATTTCGAGAAGGTGTTTTTCTTCCAGCGGACGCCCGCAAAGTTCGTTCAATGCTACGAGCGCAGCAGCCGCATTAGAGCTGCCCCCTGCTAAGCCGGCTCCGATAGGGATTTGCTTCAGGACATCGACCTTGAGGATTTTGTTATTGAGAAGCCCCGTCGCCAGATTGAAAGCTTTCGCACTTTTAGCAATCAGGTTATTCTCATCAAGCGGGAAGGATCCCGGCTGTCCGACGAACTCGGCAGAAAGCTCCATAAGAAGCTCTTCTTGAGCACCCTGAATAATCTCTACGTCAAGGACGTCTTCGAGGCTTATTGCATGGAAAAGGGAAACAATCGAGTGATAGCCGCCCGGCAAATCGCCGGTCACGTCAAATGTCAGATTCACCTTAGCAGGCGCCTTAACGCAGGCCCGGAGCTCTGTTTCTAACCGCATGTTCTACCTGAGGGCAACAACAGCGTTGGCAATCTTAGCAAATTGCTCGAGTGAAAGCCGCTCAGCACGAACCATTGGATCAATCTTTAAGGATGCAAGCAAACCGCCAATCTGCTCAGGTGACATGTTGAGAAAGGAAAGATTGTTGCGCAGCATCTTACGCCGCTGCTTGAATCCGGCACGAATGATCTGTCTCAAAAGCTTGTGATCGACACAGTCGACAGGTGTCTTGGAATGCGGAGTCATTCGCACGACTGCAGAATTCACATTAGGCTCTGGAACAAAGGAATCTGCAGGAACGGACTCAAGCAGTTCAGCGTGGGCAAAATATTTGATCAGCAAAGTGATCTGACTATATTCTTTTTGATTCGGACTGGCGACGAAGCGTTCAGCCACTTCCTTTTGAACTGTCATAACAACAGAGTCTATCTTAGGCAGCCATGGCGATGGGGCCCCAATTTCTCCAAAAAGGCGGGCAACGATTGGAGTCGTGATTTGGTAAGGAACATTGCCGACGATTTTTAAAGACTCGCATTCGATACTGTTCAGGTCAAACTGCAGGAAATCCTGGTGAAATATTTCGACACCCTTGAAATTACTCTTCTGCAGCTCTTCGACGCACTCTCGGTCTAAATCGATGGCAAGGATCCGGCAACCGTAAGGCGACAGGAAGCGGGTCAAAAAACCAAGGCCCGGACCGATTTCTACAACACAATCGGATTGCTTTAGATCCAGAGCACCGGCAATTCTAGATAGAACTTCCGGGTCGACGAGAAAGTTTTGACCAAGTCGCCTTTTGGTGTGAAAAAAGCGGGCGGCTTTGGTCAATTGGGCTCTTGTAGGTGTATCCGTCGCGCTAATTGCGAGGAACCTCCACCGACTTAGTATTGCGTGATTTCTTAGTGGAAGTGCTATTGCCGTTCTCCGGCTGGGGCGCAGGAGACTTCAACATGATAAGACGCAATTTGTTTATGCGCCTGCGGTCTGATTCTTCAACACGAAGAATATATTCGTCTGTTTTGACCTCATCTCCCAACTCAGGTGCGTGACCGAGCATGCCGAATACGTGTCCGCCCATGGTATTGAACTCTTCGTCTTGAATGTTCAAACCTAACTTTTCATTTGCCTCTTCGAGGTCCAGTTTGCCGTCAATCAGAATCGAGCCGTCCACCTGAGGTTGAATGTACTCTTTGACTATGTCGTACTCGTCTGCAATTTCGCCGACCAGTTCTTCGAGCAAATCTTCCAGTGTGACGATACCGCGCGTGGCACCGTATTCATCGACAACAATCGCCATATGCGTTTTCATCTTCTGAAATTCGGGCAGCAAATCTCCGAGGCTCTTGTTCTCAGGCACAACAAGGACCTTACGAGCAAGCTCGCCGACGCTGGTCGATTCTTTGTGTTCCAGAATCGCACGCAAGCAATCGCGAATATGCACCAATCCAAAGATATTGTCCGGATTGTCCTCGAATACCGGCAAACGAGAAAAGCCGTGTTTCAAAGCCAGATCGACAAACGCTTTGACGGTGGCACTTCCGGCTATGCCAACCAGATCTGTGCGAGGAGTCATGATTTCGCCGGCTGTTGTTTCGGCAAAATCAAAAACGCTGTGGAGCATCTCTTCTTCTTCCGGCTCCAACACGCCGCCTTCATGGCTTTCAGAAACGAGCATTTTCAACTCTTCTTCAGTATGAACTTGCTCGTGTTCTAGAACATCTTTGACACCACATGCCCGCATTACGATTTCGGTAAAGCCTTTCAATACGTAATTGAATGGTCTGGTGATCCAACACCAGACGTTCATCGGATAGATAAAGAGCAGAATGGTTTGCTCGGCGCGTTGGAATGTCCACTGCTTCGGCAGTAATTCTCCAAAGGCAGTTTGCAAGAAAGCAGTCACGCAGAATGCCAGTATGTAGCAGAAACCTTTGACGGCAGTCAAAATAGATTCGCTGGAGATGACACCGGCAAAGACGCTCTCGACGAGTTTTGCCAGATCTTCGGCGAAAGTCGATTCACCGACAGCACCAAGGCAGAGGGTCGCAATGGTGATACCCAATTGGCAGGCAGCGATGAACCCGTCCGTATCTTCCATCGCCTTCTGCGTAAGGATGGCGGCGCGATTGCCCTCCTCGGCCAGCTGGTCGATGCGCGTTCTTCTCACACGGGCAAGAGCCATCTCTGCCGCCACGAAGAAGGCGTTGAATATAATCAGAACTGGGATCCAGAGAATTTGAAGAATGGCAATTCACGCATCCAAGCGCTGGATGCTTACTCCTTGTTTATCAGCCGGCAAGACCTATTAAATGGAAAACCGGCTGTGTGCTTTGCACGAGCCGGAGTTTAGAACGTATGAAAGCTTCTATATAACTTGCCGCACAAAAAGACGAGCACCACTGAGGGGGGTCGTCTGAGCTCGACTTGTTAGTTTGCGTTTCGTCCATTAACCCATGTATACAGGCTCTGGCTCACTGAACCAGAAAGAATTTAAGCCTATCCTACCATAAGTCCTCGAAGCTCCAAAGGGTGTATTGAGCACACTTTACGTCAGATTCCGGTGCCCAAATTGGGGATGGAGTGACGAGATCCAGCTTCGGGCATCAATCGGTTATCAAGATATAATCCGTCCACGCCCCTGTAGAAGACGTTCTTGTGGGATAATCGGCGCCGGAAGGCACACTGGTGTGGGTTTTCAGTCTCAACAACAATTTTGAAAGATGAATCCGTTTATATACTCTAAAAAAAATCGTCTTATCCTGGCCGGGATTTGTTTTACAGTCGCGCTCACAAATGCCGAACAGTCTTTTGCCAAGCAAGTGGACAAAACGTCCGATAACAATCATCGGCAAATTGCGGCGGTAATTCCTGGAATGCCCCGCCCCATTACCCTTACAGTGCCGAACATGGCGCCGAGCACACACCAGAGATCAAGCACTCCAATCGTTCAAACTCAGGGTCGAACCACGACGATTACGGTTCCCAAGTCAATAGAAGAAGCTGCAGACGCAGCCTGGGTGGCTGGCAATAAGTTTGCCAAGGTGAGTTATCAGAAAGTCATGGAAGTCTGGAAGTGGCTAGCTGGACTGTATAAGCAGAATCATTCAATGCCTATGGCTACTCCCGTAGGTTCTCCCTACGTGCAGGGACCGGTCAATCATGGGCACCAGCTCTATTTCACCAATGAAGGTCGCCTGAAAACCGTCGTTAAGCAGTAACCTTGGCCTCACTCGGTACGAGTGTCCACGCGTGAGCCAGGACCAGTGCACTGAGCACCTGTCCGGCAAACCATATGGATGGCAGGAAAAATAGTCCGACGACAGTAATTGCCGGAAGAATAAACGCCGCCATTTGAATTCCGACGGCTATCAACCAGGCAAGTATGAAGTCGGCCGGTCGCGCCATAACTTTCGAAATCACCACATTGACGGCGAAGGCACCGGCAAGTTGCTCTTCATGAGCCAGATTGATCATCAAATAAGCCGAGTTGAGCCCCATTACAAAGGCCAGGGCAAGCAGACCGTACAAACTGCCGAAGGACCAGGCAAGATTGCTGGGGTTGTTAGCGCTGACCATACCAGTGGATAGACCGACCAGCATGAGAGTGGAAAAAACGGAAAAGAAGAAAATCAGCTGTCCTGTATAAATGGCCATCCAGGTCAGACCAGAGATAAGCAAATCAACCCAATCATTCCAATCCGGCAACTTTTCGGTTGGATTCTTTATATGCATGCGGGCCGCTCGAAGCACATAACCTGTGACCAAACCCCAGAGAAGGAAGGCAACCGGAATCAGAAGATAATTGAGTGCGCAGAGAATAAAAGAAAGTACATTCAGAAATCCACCGATGCCTGTTTTGAAAAGCCACTGCGGATCGCGGAAGAAAGCTCTGGCGGCGATATCAGGATCAAGAGCCGATTTCATATTGTTGAGTTTCGTCATGAATTGCTTTTCTCGATCCTATTTTGCGGCAGCTTCTTCCTTGCCGGACTTGCGTGCTGACTCGAGCGCATCTGCTATCTGGGTGAGCGCGCTCAAACGGGTCACTGCCTGGTGGTCGGTCATGTTGAATGCCACAGGAGTAATGGAAATCTTTTTGTGTAAAACAGCATGGACATCGCTGGTCTCGGCCTCGTGCGTATCCACAGCGTGACCTGTCAGCCAGTAATAGGTCTTGCCACGAGGATCTTCACGCCTTTCAAAACGATCGTCGTACAGCCTGATACCGGCCTCGGTGATGGCAACGCCAGCAATTTCTTCATAAGGGACATTAGGCACATTGATGTTGAGCAGGCTGCGCTCGCGCATCTTCATGTCCGGAACTGTATGAACAAGCTTGGCAATGAATTCAGCAGCAACATCAAAGCGACGATTTTCACCCCAGAAAAGACTGACGGCAATCGAGGGAAGCCCCATGAATGCTGCCTCCATAGCCGCTGCTACAGTGCCGGAATAGAGTATTTCGCTACCCAAATTAGGGCCGTTGTTAATGCCCGAAATGACCAGATCGGGCTTTTCAGGCAACAATTCTGAGACAGCAAGCTTAACCGAATCGCTCGGAGTGCCGGTAGTGGACCAGGCTTTTTTGACCTTGCCTGGAAGTTCTTCCACGGTCACTCGCAGCGGTTTATGCAGGGTCAGACAGTGCCCGGTGGCGCTGCGCTCTCTGTCCGGGGCGACCACATATACTTCATTATCGCTATCTCTTGAAAGCCGCTCTGCCAGTGTACGAATACCTGGCGCAGTAATGCCGTCGTCGTTGGAAAGAAGAATTCTCAAAGTAAGGCTCCGGTTGTGTATTCAGCAGTGTTCAGACTCTCAAGACAAAAGGGCATTTCAAACAAAAAGCTTTGGCATATTCCTGTACTCGGCCATCCAGATCTAATCCGTGCTCAACAGAACACTTCAGCGATCCGCCGCAGTTAGGACAGCTTTCTTCTCTCATTCCTCTCAGTATTTTTTCTGCCAATTGCTCCTGAACCTTCAATTTCTCTTCTTCGCTTGCATTGTCCAGACGCTTGGCCTCGACTTCAAGCAAAATCACAGGTTCTACGGAAAGAGCTCTTGCCAGCAGTTGTCTGTCACTGGCCGAAAGCCATGTCTCAACGCCGGACTCGATGTCTTCAATACGGCTGATGCTAAAACGCGACAGCCTGGCCAGGTCTTTGACTGTCAGATTACGCATTTCTCGTATTTGAAATACTCGCTGCGCCAGAGTAGGCGCCAGGTCGCACACCAGGTGAAGAGGTTTAAGCTCTTTTTTAGCCATTGGCAATTGTTCCAATCTGATAGGATCTCACAAGTATATTACAGCCTGCCCTCAATGCCACTGTCTCGCCAGAAGAGCATCACTTTGTCTCCAGAAAAGAAGACGGATAAAGACAAACCGGACCTGGCCAAATTCGAGACTGAGTCCGAAAAGTTGCGCCCAGGGCTGGAGAGAAGACTGCGTGCGGCAAAAAACGAAAAGAGCGCATTAGATAGCAAATCTGTCAGCTGTAAAGACTTGATTGCGGCGGCAAGGAGCGCGAAGAATAAGTTTACATTGGCAGCCATTGAGCTTTTCGAGTATGCCCATATCGCTCATTCCAAGAGCGCGGAAAAAGCAGAAAAACTGGCCAATCTAATCGAGATCGAAATACATTCTCAATTGAGACATGATGACCTGGTCGCGTACAGCGGCTCCGGTCAATTTTTAGTCTATTTCCCTGAGACGGCAAAGACAGAATCGACAATGGTTCTGGAGAGACTTTCCAGGCATATTTGCAAAAGAAATGAAAAAAGACCGATTGCAACTCAAGTAAGCCTCGGATTCAAGCTTTTAACCCTAGATTCGCTCCAAGAGGGCACAGAACAAGATGAGAACAGGAGTTTCATAAACTGGTTGTCGCGATATCGCTTGAAGTCTCCCGAGCTTCTCAAAGATGACTGGGTTTTTCTTGAAGCTATCGATTCTTGGAACGAAGAGCGCCCCGTATGCATAAAACGCATTCGACCAGCTCAAGCATTAGTATCTGAAAGAAAGGCACAATTGGCTGAAATCCTTTCGTCTATTCAAAACAACGGGCTGGCTCTTTTTGCTGATCTTTTTGACTTCTTCGTCGATCTGTCGTCAGTCTACCTGGTAGCTCCGCCGCCCTCTAAGGGGGTACAGAATCTTCACGAATCAGCCAAGACAGCCCATAATGCGGTCATTTCGGTATGCGATCTATTTCTGCAACTGCAGGCTATGACACCACCTATAGTGCCGCTGCTCATTCAAGAAGAGAACCTTTTTGCCGGCGACAACGAAAATAGTCTTGTATACAAAACATTGGATGACCATATCGTCAATGTGCTTGCAGATAACATCGAGATAGCAGAGGATATCGTCTGGTCGAAGGCAATTTCCAGTTTCAAAAATTTCCTCTTTTCGATAGCAAAATTCCATGCATCCGACGAGTGCTTTTCCACTGCAAGCAAAATGTTGGAAGAAACCAAAGCAAAGAAAAATGAAACGGGCTTGCTTCAAAAAATTCGATCCACGTTCAAGCGACATGAAGAAAAACTGAGAAAGGGCGCGGTCTCTGACCAAACTGAAGGAAAGAAATAATGCTGGATTTTAGAAAACTGATTCAGCAGATTGAACAAGTCGGTGTCGAAGGGTTGCCGACAGCGCTTTCGAAGAAAGAGACGCTGGAGGCAGGAGAAGCAGCTTATCAAAGCGCCATTGCCAATAAAGATCTTTTTGTTGAGAAGCTGGAAAATAATCGGGCCTGGACTTGGTGGCCGACAGCAATCCCGCTCGAGCCGATCGACAAGAACGTCATGGTTGGAAGCAATGCCGCTGACCTTCCAGTCACTGTCGTGGCAGTGGACGGATCGCAAATCATGCCCAGCCACCATGAGATTCACACCTGCTTTCTTCTCAATATAGGCTCGGCAGTTATAAGCTACGGTATCAAAGCTCCTCCGATTCTGGACACTGAGCCTCGTCTCTATCATACCGATGATGATCTTTATCCTCTGGTAGACAGACGGCGCATGCATATCGATGAGCTCTATGTCTCTCTGGAAAGACAAATGCTGGAGCTGGAGAAACTGGTGGAACTCTCAGTCCAGTCACTGCTCAGAGGCGCGCCAGTTGTAGCGCTGGTAGATGGATCCTTAATTCCCTGGTCTGTGGAAAAAATGCCCGGCGGGTACATAGAGACCTATTTGAGGAGAATGTCCGACGCTTTTGAGACGCTGCATGATGCAGGAATTCCACTTTTCGGATATTTAAGCAATAGTCGCAGCGGCGATTTGGTCAATGACTTGCGCGTTTATATCTGCCCGTACGAAAGCAGCCACTGTCGTGACCGTTGCGGTCAGCTCAATGAGGAAGAATTCCCCTGTTCGCAAATCTGGCCGCTTAGTGACAGGCAGCTGGTGGCGAAATCTTTGAGGTATGGAGAGCGAACCGCTGCCTTTCTTTCCGGTGCATCAGTTACTAAATTGATGGGCTCCGCGCATCGGATTTGCTTCTCTTATTTCAATGTCGGCAACGAAGTAGCGCGCATCGAATTTCCCCGCTGGATGCTCGATCATAAAGACCTTTTGGACAGCGCCATGCAAGCTGTAAAGTCGCAAGTCAAAAAGGGAATGGGCTATCCCGTGTGCCTGGCTGAAGCGCATCACCTGGCAGTAATAAAGGGAGCAGACCGCCAAAAGTTCTTCGATTTGGTAGCGCGACAGCTTGTCCAGCTCGGAATGAAGCCTGTAAAACTAAGCGCAAAGGAGAGCAAGAAAAGAAACAGCTTTATCTAGACTCATGAAGTCACGGCTTTGTTCTTCTTGCAGGCGGCGATTTTCTTTTGCAAGCGTTCCTTCTCGAGAGCCGATGAATATTTAAGCGCGCTCTGGTAGTAAGGAAGGGCTTCGGTGAACTTTGAAAATCGAACCGACGAATCGGCCAGCGTTTCGTAAACGAGCATCACTGAATGAGGTGGTTCACTTTCGTTTTGTGATATCTGAATCGCTTCGTCTTTGAGACGAGTGTAGGTTTTCTGATCGTCCTGCGTGCGATAGAAAGCCGCTGCGATTGCCAGGCATTCTGCAGATGCACCCCGTTCGTGCTGTTTTTGAGCTTCCGAAACAAGCCGATTGAAATCGCGCCTAGCCTCCTTCTTTTGACCGAGTGAGTCTTCCAGCTGCGCGACCATGCACAGGCAACGCAGCCAATTAGCATGCTGATACTTGAACCTCGACAAAAGAGGCAATCCTTCTTTGGCCATATCCAGAGATTCTTTCTCTTTGCCTTGTTGTTTGAGGATTTTCGCCAGCACCAGTCTGCCGGACGATGATTCAGGGTTGGCTCTGCCACCAAGAATTCGCGCGATTTCCATAGAACGTCTGGCATTTTTTTCCGCTTCAGCGTCTCTGCCGAGAGCAAGCTGCAACTCCGATATTTGTGCCAGCAGGGGACTGAGAAATATGGCGCTCTCCACTGCTCCTTCATCGGCATTGACGAGATCTTGATCACTGAACTTACTCAATTCGGGTAAGTCATCTTCCAAGAGCTTGAGCGCCCCCTCAGTGTTTCCTTGGTGCAAGAAGGACTCGACTACCAACCTTCTTGCCTCGCAATAAGCTTTGCTTGCCGCCCCGCGAGTTTTTCGCAAAACTTCCAGGTGCGCGCGTCCATCCTTTGCCACTCTGTCAAAATCACCGCTATCGAATTGCTTTACCAAATCGCGCGTAGTGTGTTTCAGCTGTTTCAGCTCATCTCTCAATTCTTTGGCCTTGTCGGCACGCCGCAAAAGACTGAGTTCCATCTCGCCGATCTTTTCTGTTTCGCTGCGCAAAACAGTGGCTGATTTTTTGTCAGGTATAGTGCATTCTGATTCTATTTCGATCGCCTTGTCCAGCATTGTTTTCGACAGGCTGAAACGCCCGGATTGTCTCAAATCGCTCGCCAGAGCCAGAATTTCCGGATAGAGCTGGTTGATGCAAGCAGAGCGCTTCGGGTCTCCTTTTGCAGGCAAAAGATCAAAAGCCTCCTTCAAACTGTTGGCGGCGCGGTCCTCGTGCCCGGCAGAGCGTGCCGAAGCGCCGTCCAGGATCAAAGCGCTGAAGTCATCTTTTTTGGTTGAATCGGAACAACCTGATGCGAATGCAAGAACAATCAACAAACTTGCGCTTATTAGATGAGAATAATTGCCCTTTTTCATCAGTTAGCGCCTTCAATCTCTTGCATCAGAGCTCTGATTCGAGCCGATTCCTTTCCCCGTTTTTCTTTCTCAGCAAGCGCTAG
>CAZBOX010000046.1:0-28949 GCA_964493595.1 uncultured Candidatus Obscuribacterales bacterium
CTGGTGCTGCCTCGATGTTCTTCGACCCGTCCACAAGCGCTATGTTCGCGCAACAGATGTGGAACAAGTGCAACGAAAAGAGCGCAAAGTGTGATGCAGCGCAACAAAGACTACCTGCAAACGGAAACCCTAGTGAAATCTACATGTCATTACCATCTGCCGACCGAACCGTGCGGCAAGTTTTCGTAGCAGAAATTGCTGGTCAAAGCGAAGACAAGAAAAATTGTGGTGGAGGTAGCTGCGGAAACAAGGGTGACTCAGCAAATGCTGATGAGCTGGATGCAAAATCTCCACCTGAAAGAATTAAGGCAACGGACGAAGTTACTTCTGCGCAAGCCAATCGCCAGGAATTTACTCAGGAAGTAATGTCTCCGCAAGCCCAAGGAAAAGCTGCCAAAGCCGGTATGCAGAGTCAGTGCCAGGGGGCAGGAGAAGCCTGCGCACAAGGTACCTGCGAAGGTCTAGAGCAAGCTCTTATGGTTATGTTCCTTCCAATGTCGACTATTAACATCGCAAACGAAGCATCCGGTACACCGGGTAGCACCCTAACGCCATTTCGCCCTCTTTCCCAGGCGATATGGATGGTGCAAAAAATGTACAAGCAAGTCTTTATGCCGATGGCCATTCTGCTTCTTCTTCCTGGCGCTCTGGTATTGAACTTGAAAGTCATGATTCAGGCAGGAGTTAATAAAGGCTCTGATGAAGATACTACCTCTCCCTTTTCCGCGATTATGAGATCTGTGATTGCCGTGTTTCTGATTCCTGCAACGCAACTCATAGTCAGTTATTCATGTGATATCGGTAGTGCGATGACGCATGAAGTTTCCGGCGCAACCAAAGTGATGGCTCTCGTCGCCTGGGCAAAAACGGCTATGGGTGAATCAATGACTCCACTCATGGGACAAGAAGCTGGTCTCAGCAACATGAAAGCAGGCAAGGCAATTTTCAATGCCGTTCTGCACACTGTTTCTATGACACTTGCTTACGGACTGCTCATGCTCATAGCTTTTCAAATCACGATTATGTGCTATTTGATGTGCATGGGACCGATAGCCGCTGCATTCTATGTCTGGCCGACTGGCGTCGGTAGACTTTTTAAACCTGTTTTCGCAAACTGGGTGGACGCAGTGATCAACATTGCACTGTGGAAATTTTGGTGGTGCGTAATTGTCTTGTGCATGGTCACAAGAATCAATCTCATGACCTTCGTAGACATTAACCCCGAGTGGGAAGCGTATATGTTCGTCTGCTTCCTGGTGATGATGTCTTACGTGCCCTTCTGCCCATTCGAGTGCAAACCAGGAGAAATGGTCGATAAGATATTGCAAAAGGCACAAGAATTGAAAAAATCAGCCGGAGATCAAGGTTAGAGAATTGGCAGAACAGGCGCGCCAATACTGCACCAGTGCCGGTTTCGCGAACATAACCAAATTGTGACAAGGGCATACGCACCTGTTAACTAGCCTCCTTAATATGTAAGTCACCTGGAAGGTGCTGTTTACCCCCCCAACAGCAATTCGCTCTACCCCACCCCGAAGGCTTGCACGATGCGTAAAACTGAAAACATAGCGGCAGCGATTTTTCTCTTTTTTATCGCAGTACTCATGCTCTGTCAGACGGTTCAGGCTTCTCCCAGTTCATTTAATCCAGCGACATCTCTCGCGGAAATCAACAAGAAAGCTGGCAAGGATCGTCAAACCGATAAGACAAAAGCAGCACTCGAAGCTCTAACAAAGAAGATGACAGATCCAACAGCTGCAGATGTTGCGCAAGCTGACCGTTGGTCAATGGAAGTGGCCGCTAACGAAATGTTGTCTCCAAAAAATCAAGCGCAAGCAGGTAGAGCTGCTGGACAGGGCCAAGCCACAGCAGCAGGAAACGCAGCGGGAGACATTGCTAGAAACGAAGCAATTGAAGCTATCGATTATGCATCGCGCTTTCTAGTAAATTTCACAACCCAAGGCGGCAACAAGTGGAACTCGATCCGCGACAACATCTTCGTTCCGATGGCACTATTGCTGCTTTTGCCAGGCGCAATTATGACGCAAGTAAAAGCGATCATCTCCGCCGGTTCCCCCGCCGTCGCACCCACCAATCCATTTGAAGGAATCCAGCGCTCAATGATCGCGCTGTTTCTCATTCCTGGTTCCTACTTGGTAGTCAATTACGGCATCGACTTCGCCAACAGCGTTCAATACACAGTAAGCAGCGAATATCAACGCCTGTTCGGCACCAACATGTATCAAGATGCTATTTGCGCCGAAATCAGAGCGTTTAGTACAAGGGGTGGTAATGAAAACGAAGGCTCTATGCAGGTTCCACCGGCAGTGCTCGTACCTGTGGGCAAAGGGATCTTCTCAGCAGCAGAAGGACATCTCTGGGGAAAATTGGTTGACCCCTGCGTAGGTCTTCTAATGGTTCCAGCCACCCGCGACGATGCTGCCATGCCGGCCGGAGTAATCGCAGCCCGCGCTGTGCTGTACTCCACTAACGCCGGTCTCTGCACAGCATGGGCTATCTGCTGCGCATTCCAAATGGCTTTTATGTACTATCTTTTCTTTGTCGGACCGATCATGGCAGGTCTCTGGGTCTATCCTGTTAAAAGCTTGCGCGATGCATTTCCTAACTGGGTAGAAGGCGTTATCTCCCTGTGCTGCTGGAGCCTGTTCTGGCACACAACCATCATGCTCATCGCCGCCTTTAAAGGAACAGACGATACTGGTCTCTTCTTCATGACGGCTTTGAACTTCCTTGCTACAGCTAGTGTCAAACATGCTTTCGATTTCGCCGGACTGGTCAAGGCTGCTGGCATGAAAGCCATGGAACTGGGCGAAAAAATCGCTGCAGAAGCTGCTAAGGGCGGCGGTGGTGGTGGCGGCGGTGGCGGCGGCGGCGGTGGCGGCGGCGGCAGCGAAGAAGGCGGAGAAGGTGGCGAAGGCGCCGAGGGCGGTGCCTCCAATGGCGGCGGAGCCACACCGGCAAATGGTGGCAGCGAAGCACCGGTCCCACCTAAAGCCAGCCCTGCACCGGCTTTCATGGGTGATGTAAATGTACCCAAACGCGGATTTTCGCTCGCCGCACACACTGGCGGTGATGCTTTGAATCCCTCATTCGGCAATGTCGGCGCCGACTTCGATACAGCTGCCGTAAACGAATTCCTCTCCAAGATGCCGCCATCAAAAGATATGGCCGGTAAGTTCAATGTGCTGGCTGGCGCAGGCGCTCAACCACTGATCGCATTTGACGCGAGCGGCTATCCCTCAGTTGTTGACGGCGTAACCGCAAACCCTAGCACCGGTGAAGTGATTCAAGACGGCAAAGTTAACACAGACCTGACCTTCGGCAACTCCAGCATCTACAGTAAGGCTCTGGCAGACACAGTCACTCCTTACGGAATGTCCTTGATGGGCTCACTACCACCGGCAGAAGCAGGCGGTTCAATCGAAATGCTCACGGCAGTGCCGGGGGCAACTGGCAGCTCGGTCAGTGGACAAAGCGACGCGAATGCGGCAACAGCAGTACAAAGAATCGCTTCAAATGAACAGTCCGTAGAATCAGAGCGCGCCCGCGTTGCAGCTTACGTACAGCAACAGAATGCAGATCGTCAAAACTCCGACCGGGCTCAACTTGCATACTCCGGCAACAATGGCGCCACCTCGTACTACAGTAAGGGCGAAGTCGGATCTGTTGAATCTTACAGCGCTCTGCCGATTGCAAATGCCGACGAAAGAAGCATCAAAACCAGTTTTGCACCAGCCGGCAATACCTACGCCTACGAAGCCACACCTGTTGTCTATGGCAACAACGAGAACGGCGCAGCTGAGCCGGTCAACGTTGCATCGCTCGAACAATTCCCGAAAGCAGAGCATGCAAAATTGGCAGCAGATCCGGCGCACGTAGCAGCGATAGGTTCAATGCCTCTAACAGCTAAAGCCGCACCTGTTGCTGCACCCCACGCACAACAAGTAAAGCACAGCGCTCCTCAAGTTTATGCCAAAGCAGCCTATCGCGCAGCTGAGAGCCACAGCGTATCCGCGCTCAGCTCGCACCATGCAGAGACTCAAACAGCGCAACACAAGCCGAGTCCAGTCATGGCAAAGCCGGTTGCACACGTCAGCGCAATGCCGCTGCCACCAGCATATGAGTCTCACACTGCACAGGCTGAAGGCTATCTCGCCCAGGCTCCCGTCCATAAGCAACATGCACGCACGGTTCAGGATGTCGCTTCCATGAGCCCGATGCCACTGCCTCCCAGAGCCCACAATGCAGAGCTCATTGCTCAGCCTATGCCGACAAGCGTGGAGCAGAACGTAATGGCTAAATCCAGCGCACCAGCTCATCCCATCTCTTTGAGCATGATGCCTGCCACCACTCACACCAGCGAGCCAGGTCCCACCCACGAACCGGTTCGTGTAGTCAATAAACTGAGAGACGTGGCTGTATTTGCAGCCCATGCGAGAGACACCAAATCGGCCGACGAAGCACCGATCACTGCATGGTTGCCCGGCAACAATAATCAAGGCTTGGAGCTCGCTCGCAGCGCCGCTCCGCAACTGCCGGCAGGCGTCAACGCTGAGGCTAACGTAGACGACGTATCCAAACACTTCGAGAATACAATCGCAAACTTGACCAATTCTGGCGCCAGCTACGACGTGGTGCAATCCGTGGTGGACAACTACCGCGATTACCTGCGTTTCAAAAACAGCCAGTCACGTGAGCAGCAACAAGCCGCTGCCGCTCCGCAAGCCTGGCATTCGATGAACGTTTAGTCCGGACAATTGAATCAGTTGATCTGAGGCGGCGCCTCCACTCCTGCAGGCGCCGCCAGAAGATCAAAAGCAGCCTATAGCCCCACAGGCTCAGAGATTGGCAATTACTATTCACCAGCCCGGAACTTGGAGCCTGCTCGGCCGTCCTTCCAGTGACCAATGGAGACACTGGCACAAGCGATGCCGAAAGCGAGGTTTAGAGCAGTATGGACGTAATTTACATTGAGCAGATGATAGCCACACTGGAGACCAAGCGCGACCAGCACTGCTGTGAAAAGCATTTGAAGCAGTCGAAAGATGGCTGCATGGCAAGATTTTCGCGCATGATCGACGGGCTGAAGGAAAAACTGTCTATCGCAAAACCGACAGCAGAGCCTGTCGTTACAGCACGCGGTGATGAGTTGAAAAAAGCGGAAAAGCTCAACGCCAAAGCGGAGAAGCTAGAGCAAGCGAATAATCATGAAGCGGCTGAAGAAGTCAAAAACAAGGCGCGCAAGATTGTGGCTCGTGAGTTGAATGAGATGGACGGATTTCCACGATAGTGGTTCGCTTTCCAGTTGCTGGGAGAAACGAGGCGGTCAGAAGACCGTCTCAACCGGCATCTGACTCAAAGTAGAAAACCATTTCACTAAACCGCTTTTACTATCTCGCCTAGTATACCAAACAAAAAAAAGAGGGGAGGATGGAAGCGTGCTGAGCAAGCTTCCATCCTGCCTCTAGAACAGCGAGAGCCAGTGGCACTCGGGGTGAACAGCACTAGGACGGGCTGTCCTTGTTCTCCTTGGAGAGCCGCCCGATGGTCTCGCCCAGCAGCCGGATGGAGAACGGCTTGGCATAGGCTTCTTTGGCGCCGGCTGCCAGGATCTTGTCATTGCAGTCGGCGCTGATGCCGATGCAGGTGATTCCGGCAGCGGTGAGCAGGGGTACGATTTCCCAGCCCTTCATGTCGCCGGTCAGGTTGCCATCGACCACGGCGAAGTCGAACGCGGTCAGGTCGAGCGGAAGGTCACCGTCATTGCCGAAGCCGATCAGCTGGTCGTCCTGCTGAAATGCTCCGCCAATGACCGTGACCTCGTGACCGGCGTGGACGAGCGCATCCTCGAAAACCATCTGGTTGAGGGGCTCGTCTTCGATGATAAGAATCCTCATGGGTGGTACTCCTACTGCGGAGGCAGGCGGCGCGCCGGTCGCTTGCTCCAGTTGCATAAAGCGTCGATGATTCGGCGCCGGTTCAGTTGGCTCGCAGTTTGCTGCCGGGCGAGCCGACATGCAGAACAGCATGAACACGCGCCTCCAGGCTGTTCAGAACGACAGCGACCTGGTCCGCGTTTCCAGCGTGAGCGGCGGCAAAGGCCTCGAGCACGCGGCTTGTGGTGCGGATTTTCTCCGCCTGCGCCTCCATTGCGGAAGTATCGATGCCGCACTCCTTGAGCACGGGGTAGGTGGCTTCCAGTTGCATGAGCGAATTCTTCTGCCCGCCGCCAATCAAGCGGCAGAGCTCGCCCATGCGCTGCTGGCGTTCGATCGCATCCATGAGGAAACGCATGGACTCGGTCAGATACTCGAGGCTGTCGGGAACTTCTTCCTCCAGACGCGCCTGGTCCTTCTCGACCCACTGACCGACAGTTTCCAGCACGAACGAGCCGTACATGGAAGTGAGCCGGACCAGCGGATGAAGTTTCTGGTCACTGGCAGCTGCGTGGACTGGAGGACCAGCCCGTTCCGCAGTTGTCGTTTTCGAGGGTGAGGCAGACATGCTGTCCTCCTGCAAGTAATGAGCCGGCGGAATTGCCCGCTCTTCAAGGAAAGCCGCGCCTGAGCACAAGTTGCCTTGCGCCCAGGCTTGGCTGGTCAGTTTATGTGGAAGGCGCCCGCATCAGCTGCGGCGCGCCGGCTTGGCAGGGTTGCTGAAGCGACGCTGCGAACCGAAGTCGCCAGCGAGATGGGCGAGGGGTTCGTTGCTCAGCGGCGACACGAAAGCATCGGCGATGTCGGCGAGCTGCCGAAGCAGTCGAACATCGCGACGAGTGTGACGCCGGTCGTTCTGACGCTTGCTCGCAGTGTCGTTGACACCGGACTCGGGCGAAAAACGATAGGACCTGCTCATTGTTGTAAACCTTATTTCTATGGCGAACGAATGCAACGCAGCATTCGAGCGCAGTTGGATGGAACGCTTCGTCTGAGACGTTGACGCAGCGTTTACTCAAGCTGGTGAAGAGCGCCTGTCAGCACTGATAGTTGCGGACGTAGATCTGCTCCGAGCTGTGAAGCATGGCGGGGAAGGTATCCCAGCCTTGCTCATGGATCAGCTTGAACGCCTGCTCAATCTGGTCGAACGTGCAGCCTGCAGGCAGGCTCACCTTCACGGTCGGACCTTCACAAGGGCGCTCCGCAACGATGCGGTTGTACTCGCTCTTGATGTGGTCCGCAAGACCGATGACGCTCTTCCAGAAAGGGTCGACGACTTGCCCGTCAACCGTACCCTCATGCACCGCTTGGCGGCGAGGACACAAGCGAGGCGCCTCGTTGACATACAAAGTCAGCACAGGGCGCGTGATGTCGTTTTGTGCAGTCATTGTGTTCAGCCTTCAGATGGTCGAGAACCATTTCCCGACTTCGAAAGTGGGCGAATGCCGGACCGAGCACAGCGCCCGTCCCGAACATTCGCCCACTGCATTCTAGGTCTGCGTCGGCTTACGACTTGTTCTTGTCGCAGCCTCCGCAGCCGCAGCACTTCTGCTCGCCTTCGCCGACGCTGGAGTCGGTCTTGTCGAAAGCGGTCAGTGCGCCTGTCACCAGGACGTCGACAGTGGGCACAGGAATGAGCCCCTTGCCGGCGACGGCGAGCAAATCGCAGCCGTGTCCGCCGCCGACGATTTCACGCATGGTGCGCAAACCTTCGGGTGCGTCCGGCAATGCGAAGTGGCCTCCCAGGCACAGCGAGACTTCCGAAGCGCGTGCGACGCCTGAGCCTGGCAGCGCTTTGGTTTGGTCGTTCATAGTGTAGCCTCGATTTCTCGTTTGAAAGCTGTACCACCAGTTGATTCCGGCGGCACAGGAGAGACCCGGGAGCAATGACGGAGTCATCACTCCCGGGGTTGCTGCCTCAGATGTCAGAGACAGCGCCGCTGCTTAGCGACGGCAGCGGTAGTCACGACGCCAGTTGTAGGAGCAGTACTCCTGCCACTCCTGCTGGCGACGGATCTCCTCGCGGCGGATCGCTTCGCGGCGAGCCTGCTCACGACGGTAGTCCTGGCAGCGCCAGTCGCAACGGTCGTAGTAGCCGCCCTGGTAGGACGGACCGGAGTAGATGCCGTTGTTGTTGTCGACTGCCGAGCCAACCGCGCCGCCGATTGCACCGCCAATGATGGCGCCGGCGGCGGGATTGTCCCGGTTGAGGATGGCACCACCGATGGCGCCGACGCCGATGCCGGTGGTGGTATTGGGACCCAGCTGCATGCCGGCGCAGCCGGTCAGGAAGAGGGCGAGGACAGGGACGCAGACGATGAGGAGACGACGAAGAACGTTCATGTTTTTGCTCCGAATGGTTGTTGGCAAGACAGCTTCTAAGCGTGTCTCACGACAAGCGAGGCGGAAGAAACTAGCCGCCCGGCAAGTTGGTTAGATGCGCACGATATGCGCGCACCTTCTTCGCGACGTCCGCCTGGGGCGGACAGAAGAGGCACAGGTGAGCATTGCTGCTCTCCTGCACCTCATCGGTTCTGATCAGGCGACCTGGAAAGTGACTTCCACGCCGTCGTAGCGCAGAACGTACTGGTTCGCCTTCAGCGCTTCGGCGTGAGTGCGCACCTTCGGGAAGGCGCGGATCTCGTCACCGGGCTGGAGGACGACCACGCGGCAGGCATTGCCGCAGCGCGGGTTGACGGCGAGCTGGCCGGCACCGTAGTGGAAGTCGAACCCGCCGGTCGGAATGACGACGAGCGCGCACTTCTCACGGATGCCCTCCTGGTCGGCGACGTCGACGGTCGGAACCAGTTCCATACCGCCTTCGCCATCGACCCTGAAGTCGACCTCGAACACGCTACCCTCGCGTTCGCTGGCGGTGGCCAGCTTCGGCGAGACCTTGACGTAGGGTCGGTTGCTGCCGCCGACGGGAATGTAGGCAGTGCCATCCATCCCCTTCCAATTCAGACCGGCAACCACTTCACCTTCGCCGCGTACACGATATGCTTTCATTTTGATCTCCTGAATCATCAGGGTTTAACCAAATGGACCCGAAAAAGAGCTGCTGCCTTCTTCTGTGGTCCGCCTGTTGAGCCAACGACTTGCGCCGAAGACTCACCTCGAAACGTTCGCTTGCGCTAACGCCCCGCTGCCTCGATCCCGCCTCTTATCAGATAAGCCAACCTCGCCAACCAAAAACGGCATCACGACTTACTCTCACTGAGCATGAACTCAGAGGAAAAGGCGCGAGAATCGCATGGCTGTTGTTTGGAGGAAGCTTGGGTCTGAGGGAGAGGTAGAGATAGAGGTGCTTTTAAATAAGCAAAGACCTGTACATAGACCTAAGAAAGTTTTGTGTACAAACGCCTCTTTACAACCCGATACACATCCGCGCGCGCGCGCGCCCGACACTGTTTCCGGCATTTCTTTTATTAAAACGAGTTAGTAAAGCTATCACACTCATTAAGACAGCGCTAATCTTCGCCAGCTGTTACCGCCCCGTGGCGCTTCCAGTCAAATCGCAGGCTTATGTCCTGTCAGGAAATAGGGAAACCAAAAGCGAAAAACGGCCCGTAGGCCGTTTTTGTCTCGCAATAGATTTATGAAGTTCGCCGCAACCCAGGCTTTGCTTGCAGCGATGCCAACAACATAGCTGGCCAGGGCTGAACAAATCCTGAACAGCGACACTAATTGCCTGTCTTTTGCGAATCCGATTTGATGGTATCCCTTCGCAGAACAGCGCGTTCAAACTTGTATTTGCGAAGCTCCTCTTCATCACCGGACTTCTCGAGCATGGCAATCAAGTCGTCATAAGCCTCTTTTAGTTCTCTGATATTGCGCTGGGGAGACTTTTTGAAAATCGCAATTGCTTTTTTCGAATAGTCCACAGCTTCAGGCAGCTTATTTAAGCGATTTTGGCATGTCGCCAACCTTTTCAGCGTTTCTGCCACATGGAAATTATCCTTTCCACGCAATTCTTCTCGCAGTCGGACCTGCTCGAGAAGCACAGCCTCCTCTTCGGCATATTTGCGCTGGAGCTTCAATACTCGCTCCTTGCCCTGCAGATAGTTGTCGTACTGAATACTGCGTTGTCCACCAACTTTCAAAGCCATATCTCTGGCTTGCTCGAGAAGCTTATCGGCAGCAGCTGGATCATTGATGCGCTGCTTTACGCGCGACCATTCGATAATAGTCTGCAAGGCATCATCACCGCTCTTCTCGAAGAGATTGACTTGTTTATATGCCTCACTAAAATGCTGATCGGCTTTTTCCATCAGATCATCATGCGCCGCGTCGCGACCTTTTGCCAGCGCATCCCGCCACGCGTCTCGAGCTACGGCCTTAGGACCGCCCGGATTGAAGCGCTCGTATGCTTCCTGTTTTGCATCTACCTGCTCGGCTTTTTGCAATCTCTTCTTGCTTCTCAGGAAGTTGGAATATGAACCGGCCACGTCATCGCGCAGCGGCACAGGCACACTTTCTTCATCAATTACTCTAAGTGCTGCTTCGTAATTTTTCTCAGCCCCCACGTCATCGCCGGTCTGCCGGCTCATCAGAGCCAGTCCGTACAAAGCCCTTGCATAGCCGATGCCGGCCAGGGTATCGCGTTCGCGCTCTTCTTTTGCTTGCTCCCAGAATGGCGACAGCAAAGAAGCAGCTTCTTCCAGATAGGAGCGAGCAGATGCGTAGTCATTTTTCTGCACTAGAAGCAAACCCAGTAACGATGCGGTTTCTCCACGCTCTTTTGCGATCAGATTGGCTATGTCGGGTGAAGTCGGCCGGGCTGCGCGAAAGTGATCGACTGAAGAAGAAAGAACTTTCGTAGCTTCTTCGGCCTTTTGATTATCGAGCAATACCTTTCCAAGACGGCCCTGGGCCAGAGCCAGCCTCCAATCAGAACCGCCCAGTTTTTCACCGGCAGTGACCGCCAGACGAAGCAGTCGCTCGGCTCTTGCACTGTCTTCCTCTTGTGAGGCTCTTTGGGCATCCAGTACATACTTTTCGAAAAAACGCTGGTCGGTGCCGGCACCGCCTGAAGCACAACCGCCCAGCACGATGGAGATGGATAAAGAGATGAAAATTCTGCCGCGCAAGAGAACAAACCCAAATATTCCAAGCTCAAGATTACACTAATACCGCTGCTATCATAGAAGACGACCGAGCGGGCATCAGTGATGGCAAAAATCCTTTTAGTCGAAGACGACGAGACTCTGGCAACCAGAGTTCTCGAATGGCTCGATTCCGAAAAGCACATTGTCGAACACGCCGACACCGGTGGAACCGCTTGCCAGAGGTTGGAAGATTTCCAATACGAAGTAGTCATCCTCGATCTCGGATTGCCGGATATGACGGGGATTGAAGTGCTGAGGAAATTTCGAGCAAGGGGCGGAAGCACACCGGTTTTGATCCTTACCGGTCAGGACAGCATCGAAGACAAGGAAAGAGGGCTCGATGCCGGTGCCGATGACTATCTGACAAAACCTTTCGATGCACGAGAACTCTCGGCTAGGCTGCGAGCGCTGCAAAGACGGCCGCAAAATTTCTCGGGCGTAAGACTGAGCGCCGGTGCGCTGGTGCTAGATACAGTCAGCAGAAAAGTTCTGTTGGACAATGTTGAAATAGCGCTCAAACCGCGAGAGTTCGCTATGCTCGAATATATGATGCGCAGACCAGGAAAGGTCGTCAGCCCTGATGAGCTGCTGAAAAATGTCTGGGGCTCGGACTCTGATTCCACGAGCGAAACTATTTACACGCACATAAAAAACTTGAGAAAGAAGCTGAGCGTAGAAGGCGTAGAGCCGCCTATCAAAACTGTTCACGGTGTCGGCTATCGAGTCGATCCCTAGTGAAGCGCGTGCTCATTCTAAATTTCCATGAGCATCACATGCTGCGGCCCTGCGGAGCCGCCGTAATATAGTTCTCCGGTATCGAGAAAACCGTTCTTCTGGTAGAGCCGGTAAGCAATTTCGTTGCGACAATTTACTGAAAGCCCGATACTTTCGATATTTGCAAAGTATTGCCTGGCGAGAGCAGGCAATTGCCCGAGCGCTCTTTTAGCATAACCTCTTGCCTGGCGGCGTTCGTCTATCATGAAAGACTGCAGAGTCAGCCTGGTATCAGAGCGCAACTCTTCTACAGCATCGCTATGCGAAGGTTTCAGCGTGAAAAATCCAACGGCAATATCCTCGTCGTAAATGACAAAAGCCTTCTCGTCGAATTGCATGCGGGCGAGCGCCCGCTCAACCGGGCTCGTGAACTGCATTTGCTCAGGAGACACTCGCACATCAATAGCGGGATAGGGGACCTCTAGCACCTTGATCGCAAACATTACTACCATCCTCAATTAATTCAGGCTTCCGGCAATCGTATCCAGAAGCTGCTTCCCTTACCTTCCTCCGAGTCCACACCAATCGAGCCGCCATGCGCTTCGACAATCGCCCTGGAGATAGCCAGCCCCAGACCGGTGCCCTCCTTCTCTTTGCCGTCGCCGCGAGAAACCTGTTGGAAGCGCTCGAAGACTTTCTTTCTATAGTCGGCAGGAATGCCAGGCCCCTCGTCGACTACACGTATTTCAACAAAATTGCCTTTCTCTTCTGCCCGAATTACCACCTTGGAGCCGTTCGGAGAGAATTTTATGGCATTGCCCAGGAGGTTGATGATTACTTGCTCTAATCGATCGGCGTCACCGGCAAATTCGATATCGTCAGCGCTCTCAATCAAGATTTCGATGTTTTTCGATACAGCCAGAGCCCGCACTGCATCTGCCGAATGATCGGCGAGAATCCGAAATGATAGCGGCGTTTTTAAAACATTCAATTTACCGGACTCGATTTTTTCAATGTCCAGAAGATCGTTTATCAACCGGATCAAGCGCTTGGCGCTGTTTTCAGCAGAGTTCAGCTCTTTCAGTCCACGCTCACTCAATTCTCCATATTTGCCCGTTCCTATGAGCGTGAGCGAAAAATCCAGTGACATGAGAGGACTTCTCAGATCGTGGCTGACCATTGAAATTACTTCTTGCTTCTGCTTCTCCGCCAGAGCCAGCTCTCGGGCCATCTCGTGAAAAGTAGCGTCAAGGTGCGCAATCTCATCAGTTCCACCGACAGCGGGATTGAGTTCCTGCCTACCTACCATGCGCCTCGTATTGTCCATCAGCACTCGCAAACGATTGACCGTGCTGGAAGAAATGAAGAGGGCCATGGCCATAGCCAGCAAAATGTTCAGGACCAGCCCGCCGACAAGACAGCCCACTATCAACTCTCTGAAACGCGCTTGCTGCTGCGGAGCTATCTCTTCTATCTGCCGCTCCTCGGCGACCAGTTCATGAATGTCTTCAATGAGATTACTGACGGCAGCTGTCACCCGCTTGCGCAAGCCGCCTGCTGAAGCAAGATTGCGCACATTCTCGCCGGCGTCGAGATCATCTTTTATACTTTTGAGCAGCCCGAGCGCTTTATTGGTCGCGCCGTAAACCTCATCGAATGCCGCCTTCTGCAGGCGAGAACTGGAGACCAGGAGCTCGAGAGAACGCAACCGGGCCGGAATCATCTCCAGTCGCCGCAAATATTCGGCGGTCACTTGCTGCGATGGGCTCACTGCATAAGCAACCAGAGCCGAAGAGGTGTCATAGAGATTCTTCACAAGCTCGTTGCTCTCGGCAATTACAGCCTTACTGTGGGTTTCCCTGTTGAGCTCCAGCTCCGCCTTGTGCAGAAGATCCGACAGAACGAAAACGAATGCCAGCTCGAACGTCAAAGGCACGAATACGATGATAAGCAGTTTGTGAGTAAGCTTGAGTTGCACGAAAGCAGAGGAAGGGAATTCATTTGGTCGGGGTTTCAAAATCCGTATTTATATGAACGCCCCGTATTTCGCTTTCCAATGATAGTTCAAACTCCGGTCTTCTGGGATTGTCTAGGCAGAGAAAACCATCTGCAAAGCGGCAATGACAACTACCGCCGTAATAACCTGCCTGAATAGTTGCTCGGGTATACGCTTGGCTATTTTGTTGCCGACAAGAGTTCCCAGAATTGTTGTCAGGCTCATGACGATAGTGAGGATGGAAAGACTGGCAAAGTCAGAGGTTGCCGGATGATAAACCAGCGCTTTTGCTGTATGCATAACCAGCGAACTGAAAGCATCAGTAGAGATATAGGTGAGAGGCGGCAGATTCATGGACATGAAAACCGCCGCTCCGAGCGGACCGGCGGTGCCCAGCAATCCGGAGAGAAAACCAACCACCGCTCCAGCAGCGGGTAGACCTTTTTTGTCGACCTGACCTTTGGTCAAACCCAACAATTTCATGGCCATGAAAACAAGGATTGAAACACCGATGAGCTTCAGCATGATTGCCTTAGGAGCAACGACGAAAGAATAAGCGCCGAGCATGGAGAATGGCACAGCCGTAACTAGAAAGGCCTTGGCTGCAGACCAGTTGATTTCGCTGCGGGCAAAGATGACCCTCGATGCGTTGCCGACGATTTGAATAAAAGTGAGAAGCGGCACCGCCTTCGCCACACCCAGAGTGGCAGTCAAAACAGGCAGAAGCAAAATAGCACCACCGAAACCGATAGTGCCCGAGAGCGCCGCAGTGAAGAAAGCCATCAATGGCAAGAATATCGCGTGCATCAAATCCTCCGGACCGTTTTACCAAGACACCCGCATGAAGACAGTTGACGCAAGCCTGGAGATTTTGTTGCCGGGTGGACACCAGCCGGATGCAGTGGAGCTGAGACTTTACTTGAATTTGACAGAATTGTTGTTGAAAAAAAAATGCTCAACGCGCGAGCCATACTACACGTTTTAGTAGTACAAAAACAAAAAGCATACCGCCCGGGAAGCTTGCGCTCCGAGCGGCATGCAAACAGCAGTCAGTGACGAGCTACCGGGCTCCACAGCTGGTGCTGATCCGATTAGACGACCTGGACTCCGGAGTCCTTGCCGACAACCGTGCCCGAAGACAGCGTGATGGTGCTTCCTTCCACGAAACCAGCCTGGCTCGGGAAGATGGCGGTGGTCTTTTCACGAACCACCTTGCCGGACGCCTCGTTCTTGGCGGTCATGATGATCACGACGAAGTCGTCCGCGCGCAGAGCGGACTCGTCGATGATGACCTTGCCCTGCTTCTGTTCGATGACGTCTTCGAGGGCCTCGAAGCGAGCGATGCCGCTGCGAGAAGCGCGGACCGTGGACGTGACGACCAGATTGCCCGTGCGCTGTTGGATGACGATACCTTGTACCATGAGAGTTCTCCTTGTTTTTTTCTTTCTGCTGCTTGGCACAGCAGAAGGTGGAGCCGGTATTGAGATGACGCCATTCGTCACCCCTTCCACCGGCTGGCCTTGGTTAGAGATAGATTCACACGGTGCTTGCTTCAGGCGGCTTTAGCACCAATCAAGCCGTCTGCCGAGAAGAGCAGGCTAGGGCCTCTTGCGAGACCCTAGCCGCTCCGACTACCTACCGAACAGCCGCGTGTTGGCGGTCAGGCTCACGCCTTCTCCACCACCAGACGACCGTCCCGCACCTCGTTGGTGAAGCGAACCCGCGTGCTCTTGCAGCGCAGGATGCTGTCGGACAGCCCGCCGTCGACGTTCACCAGCAGCGCTTCCACGCCGTCGGCGATGTCGACCACGATGCCGTCGTCCGTCGAGCGCGCGTTCTTGCCGGTCGTGTCGCAGCCCTCGGGGAAGCGGTCACGCAGCGCGTCGGCGTACTCGTTCGCCTCCTCCTGCTCCTGCTCGACGCGGCGGGCGCGGGTGGCGTCGCGGAGGCTCAGCCCGATGTCCAGGAAGCCCTTCTCGTTGCGAGCGCACTTCGACAGCTTGGCGGTCACCGTGCTGCCGACGACGATCTCGGCGAGGACTTCGTCGCGGACTTCCTTCTCGCGGTCGTCGCTCACCTGGCTGACGTGGATCAGCGCGCGGCGACCCTTGGCGGGGCCTTCGCTGATCTCGACGAAGGCACCGAGCCCCGGACGGTTCTCGGTGACGACGCCGGTCATCTCGGTGCCGATCGGCAGGGTGAGGATGGCGTTCTCCACGGCCTCGCGCGCCTCACGGTTCTCGCGACCGCGCTTGGCGATCAGAGCCCGCTCGGAGATCGCGTACTGCGCGATCTTCTTGTTCTTGAGGCCGGGGTTCTTGGCGTCGACGATCTCGGCGCGCGTGCAGAGGCCCTCGATGGTGTCACCCATCTTGATGCCGCCCTTGATGCGCGCGTTGCGGTCGTCGTCGGTCTTGCCGCTGACCTGGTTGTTGACCAGCAGCGCACGGACCTTGCCGGTGAAGGGGGCGCCGTTGACTTCGGTCACCGACACCTGGAAGCCGTAGGCGGCGATGGAGGTGACGGTGCCCTTGACGATGGCGTTCTTCTCGAAGGCGAGGGTCGGAATGGAATTCGTGTTCATGGTTTCTTTCTCCACAGGTTAGGAGCACCCGTTTGGTTTGGTTAGGGTGCTGTTTCACTACAGAGAGCATCCAAGCGCCTGGAAGCTCTCACCAATTTGTTGATGACCACGGGTGGCGTCAGCAGGAAGGCGTTCCGCACCTGTCCTGTTGTCGCTCTGTCACCACCCGTGGTGAGCCATACTAAGCAGAGCTCCGCGGACAGAGCTCCTCGGCTTGCGCCGTCGGCTGCCTTACGCCGCCTGCGCCACGACCACAGCCTCGCGGCTGAAGACCGTGGTGGGCAGGCAGATCGTCCGCCGATGGGACCCGGAGGGACCCAGGTTCTCCTTGTGCGAGCTGAAGACGCCGATGACCAGCCGCTCGCCGGACACCAGGGAGGGGACCTCCGCGGTGGGGACGAACTGCGTGTCGCCGGGCGCCACTTCGCGCAGGACGCACTCGGTGAGAGTGTGCACGGTCAGCGCGCCTTGCGGGTCGCAGACCGTACGCTCGTGACTGTTCGACGGACCGTCCTTGACGGTGTCCGTGCGGAAGTCACCGTGGAACAGCTTCTCGCCGTCGACGAGGTGAACCGCGTCTTCGACGGGAATGTACTGCGGAACGCCACGGACGTTCCGGAGAACGCAATTGCGCTTCATAGGTGATTTCTCCTTTGGTTAGTTGTTCTTGCTGTCAGAGAGGTGGCGCCACAGGAGTGACGCCACCAGCGAGCGCCCGCATCTGCGGTGCCGCTCACCTACTTGCACGCCTTGCCGGTTTCGCGGTGCCAGCACATACGACGCCCGGGACGGCGGCGCATGACGCGTGGCAGCTTGAACACGACATCTACCCGAGCCTCGGAGCAGGCGCCCTTGTTCCAGCCGAGCACGGACTTGTCGACCTTGAGAGTGGAGGCCAGCTTTTCGAAAGCCGCCTTCAACTCGTCGGTCATCTTGCCCGCGTCGACGGCACCGGCGTATGCGTCCAGAAGCCTGTTTTGAGCACGCCAGACATCGTAGGAGATGCCCAACTTGCCCGCCTCCCGGATGAGAGCATCCAGGTGGTCGACGTCCACCGCCCGGTAGAGAGGGTTGTGGAACATCAGCTGCAATTCGCCCGCGACTGCTTGTGGCTTGACGAGCTGTTCCCAGACGCCTTGCCCGTTGACGAACTGCGTCAGATTGCAGGGAGCTTCCTTGAGTTCGGCCACGAACCGAGCTTCGAGGTCGACCAAGTCGCCACTGTCGAACTGCATGGCCAGCTCGATTGCCCGAGCCGCGTAACGCAGATTCTGCACAGGCTCCAGCCCGGCGATGTCGTCGAAGAACCAGGCGCAGCTGGTGAACATCAACATGCCGAAGCGGCTCATCTCCATCAGGCTGATCGCCTTCTGGAAAGTCTCGCTTGCGCTGAGATTCACGTGCTGAACCTGCTTGCCTTCGGACTCCGCCTGACTGTACACCGCCGCTTTCGCGTGGGTGCGGAACCAGTTCGTGGCGACCTTGCCGTCCAGCAGCACATCGATGTAATCGTTGCGCGCCGCCCAGGGGTCGTTGAAGAGCTTGCGCCCTTCGCGGTCGAACAGCGAGTCGAGCTGCGCGCGCAAGTGGTTGAGACCATCGCGCAGAGGCTTGCGCCACTGCTGATGCCACTTGCCGTTGGCGCCCGAGTTGCAGCCGCAGTTGCTGCGCCAGCGCTCGACACCGTGAGAGCAGCTCCAGGAGCTGCTGTCCCACACTTCCGCCTCCATGGTGGGCGGATTGAGCGCCAGGTAGTTGCCGTAGCTGGTCACCGCGATGCTCGGGTCCTTCTCGAGCTGTTCGAACACCCACGCCAGGCACATCTCTCCGTGCTTGTGGTGATGCCCGAAGGTCTCACCGTCGACGGAGATGTGCATCAGCTGCGGATGCTGACGGCTGTCGTTGAATCCGTCCATGATGCGACCGCGGAACTTCTCGCCCGACTCGAGGAGCTTCTCGAAAGCCACCGCCTGCGAGACGGGACCGTCATAGAAGAACACCGCAATCGAGCGACCGGAGGGCAGGTTGACCTGGTAAGCCTGCGACGGATCGACTCCGCCGTCCTGCCGCCAGGTCGTCTCGCCCTTCTTGCGCCAGCGCTTGGCCTGACGCGGAGCCAGCACGGTGAACTTGATGCCCTCGGCAGCAAGCGCCTCGAGCGTCTCGACATCCACCGCCGTTTCCGCCAGGTGCATGCCCTCGGGCTTGCGCTGGAAGAAGAACTCGAAGGTCTTGACGCCCCAGACGGTCTGCGTCTTCTTGTCGCGGTCATGCGCCAGCGGCATGATCACGTGGTTGTACACCTGGGCGATGGCGTTGCCGTGCCCGTTCAGGCGCTCGCAGCTGAGGCGGTCACCCTCGACGACCGAGTTGAGCGTCTCGGGCGCGAAGTCAGCCATCCACGTCAGCAGCGTGGCTCCGATGTTGAACGAAGCGCTGGTGTAGTTGTTGTGGATGCCGATGACGTTGTTGCTGCCGTCGACGATGCGGGCTCGCCCGTTGGCGGCGTAGCATTCGCGGTCGATGCGGGCGTTCCAGTTGGGGAACGGAGCAGCCGACGGTTGTCGCTCGATTTTGCCCGTGTAAGGCGATTCTCGAGGCGGCTGATAGTTGTGCATGTGCACGCATACATATCTTTTCATGACGTTTTTCCTCCAACCCGGTCTTTTGCTGCACGAATCTCCCGGGCGGAGATACGCGCCGTCAGCGGTTCTTCTGCCGCTGGCGTTGGATGAAGAATTGAGACGTCATCGCCTGCCTCTCTTACGAGCGGTCTGCGTTGGCGCCTGTGATTTCAGTTAGCGAGTAACTGCTCCGTCTTGGTTCGCTTCACTTTCTCCACAAGCGCACGACGCAGAGCGGCGAGACGGTCGAACACGAGTGCTCGACCGCCTCATCCACCTGCTTCGGTTCTTCGTCAGGCTGCTTTATCGCCTGCCGGAGGACCGGTTTGCTCGGGCACTTCGTCGAGAGCGACATCCGGTATCAACTTCATGATCTTTTCGAGTTCCGCCTTGCAGACGTCGCTCTCGAGAACATCGTTGATACGCAGCAGCGTCAGACCCTCGTACACTCCCGTCTGACCGGGAAGCGCGAGAGCCGACCGCATCAAGTCCCAGGACTGCGGAACAGGCAAGGTGAAGTTGAGAGCGTTCTCGCCCTTGACCGAGACGCCTTGCCGCTTAGCTTCCGCACCCACCCAGCGCACCAGAGAGTTCGCCAGAGACATCGCCTTCTTGCCGTCGGCTCCGTCAGGCATCTCCAGGCAGGTGAAGTGCAGTACCACTCGCGAGTGCTTGGTCAGCGCGTTGAGCTCGGCGAAAAGAGACACGATCGACTTGTAACCGCGTCCCGAATCATCCGAAGTCCACTCCGCCATGTTGACGACAATCAACCCGGCGGGCACTTCCGCCAGACGGTCGGACATGACGACTTTGCCGTCCAGCCACTCACCCATCTTCCAGTGCACGCCCGGAATCTTCGCTCCGATGTCCGTGCCCCGGAAAGGACCGTCTTCAGTGTCGAACACCGAAAGTGCTGTGGACATGACCTGACGGCCATGCTCCAGCAGCGCTTCGTGGTACCACTGCATGAGGTCACGGCCGTAGACCGTCTTGACGTGCTGCTTGCGCTTGAAAAAGTCGCTCACATCCGTCGGCGGGGCCACGTCCTCCGGTTCCATCTCGGCAAATCCCCACGCCCTGGCTACCTCAGACTCCGACTCATACTTCTCCATCACCCAACTGCGGAACGAGGCAATCGCCAGCTCCGAGTAGCACTGGAGGGCGCCGCGGTTGGGCCAGTTGGAGTTGTCGGCATCGGTATAAGAGGGGTAGCGAAGTTCGCCGGCCGGTCCAAGCGAGATGTTGATCTCGGCGATATTCGCTGACATGTCGGCGAACCCGTCCGAGAACGCCTGGAACATCGACTTGTACTCGTCGACAATCAGGTGCGTAGCAAACGCAGAGACGACCTCCACGCAAGCATTGCCCTTCTCGCTGACGTACTGGACGGCTTCCGCTTTGCCGGAAGGCACGAGCTTGGCGAGCGCCGGGAAGACCCACTCCGGAATCGGAACGTAGTTCTTGCCGTCACCGACGTTGCCGCCGCACTGGTGCAGCGAGATGATGGGAATGACCTTCAGCCCGGCATCGATGATGAGCTGAAAGAGGGTCCGGTAGTACGAGAAGTCGTACTGACCCCGGACCGAGTTGACCAGCCCCCACCAGACGTCGATGGAGACTCCGCTGACCCGCCGAGCTTTCGCTTGACTGAGCCAGCTCTTGAACTTTTCCAGTTCTGCACGTGAGGAGTCGCTTCCCATATCGGCCGGAGTACCGACGAGAAGCGGCGCCATCACGTTGATCGTGATGTTCTTTGTTTTCATGATGTCGCCTTTCGTTTACGCGTCGGTACTCATGGCGCAGCGGCTGCCGAGCACTGACGTAGCTGTGTAGAAACTTCGTTGCGCAACCGAGCGCAACTGTCTGGAATCCAACTCAGCCACGGCTAACTGCCTGGCAATGGGGTGAAAAGCACGCGGCAACCGAAACAAAAACGCTCCCCGGACGTTGGCGTCAGAAGGAGCGTTGGTTGAATGGCAGATGCTGTGATGCTTTTGGGAAATTTGTTTGCTTTGCGCGGAAGAAAAAGAGTTGTATGTACATCCTTAGCCCTTTCGGGCTTGTCAAGCAATACAAATCTCCTCCCAGCTACTTATCGTGATCGCAGATAAGACTTAGATAGAGAAGCCCGTTTCATGACCTTTTTCGGAGTAGTCATAAGCATTGAACTCAAGGATCAGCTCTCTGCTTTTAAGGTGGAGGTTGTCAATTAATCCAGGTTAATAGTTATCGAAGTTAGCGTTAGCTCATTTTTTGCCAACTGCGCGAGCTTTGTCGATGCCAAGCTAATCTTCGTAATCCGTTGCATGCGTACGATAGAACGTAGTTATTCTCAGAGAACAGACTGCTTCTTGAAAATATCCAGAGAAGAGTTAGCCGCGCCATTAATCGGCTCACCAGCGCTTGCGCTAAATGACGCAAACGATCCGCTTACGAATTTAAGAGTGTGCCTCAACTCGCGCGAGTGACTGGCAACTCAAAAGCATCAGGGAAAGGCACTATCAAGCTCTCATGACGTTCAATTTCCAAGTACTTAGTATCTCTATCAGTCGGACAAATGGGTTGGGCTTCGCAAAGAAGGCGCAAACCATCCGGTTCGGCAGTTTTCTCTATGAGAAGGAGTTTTTGTGCAGTTCCCTCGTACCAGCGGCATACTCGTTCACCCGACGTCATTTCCAAGCCCTTACGGCATCGGAGATTTGGGACGTGAAGCTTTCGAATTCATCGATTTTCTCGCAGAATCAGATCAGCATCTGTGGCAGGTGCTTCCGCTTGGTCCAACCGGATATGGCGATTCGCCCTATCAATGCCTTTCCGCTTTTGCCGGCAATCCACTTCTCATCAGCCCGGACAAGCTCGTTGAAGAAGGATTTCTTGAAGAAGAAGACTTGAAGCCTTTGCCTCGCTTGGCTGCCGAGAAAGTTAGTTTCGGCAAAGTGATCGAATATAAGAAGCGCCTTCTCGACAAAGCCTACGAACGTTTCAAAAACACGACGGATACTACGCTGCGCGCCGAGTTTCTCGCTTTTTCGCAAAGAGCGGCCAGCTGGCTCGATGACTATGCGCTATTTCGCGTTCTAAAAGACGAGCACGGCGGCAATTCCTGGGACAAATGGGAACCAGCCTACGCGCAAAGAGATCCAGCCGCCCTGTCACTAATTTCCGACCTGCACAGAGAGCGCATAGAAGCTGAAAAGTTCGTGCAATATTTGTTCTTCAAGCAATACGCAGCTCTGAAAAATTATTGCGGGCAAAAGCGCATCAGTATCATTGGCGACATGCCGATTTTTGTCGCTTATGATTCCTCCGATGTATGGACCCATCCCGAATATTTCAAATTGAATGAAACCGGCGTGCCCACTGTGGTTGCAGGGGTGCCCCCGGATTATTTCAGCGCCACCGGTCAACTCTGGGGCAATCCTATTTACGATTGGGATTATATGATCAAGGACAAATTTTCCTGGTGGATCGACCGCATTACGCATGCCCTTGAAACCACAGATATTGTCCGCATCGACCATTTCCGCGGGTTTGCGGCTTGCTGGGAAATTCCTTACGGGGAGAAAACAGCACAGAATGGACGTTGGGTGGAAACACCGGGAAAAGAATTTTTCACGGCCCTGATCAATGCCCATCCGGATGTTCCTATCATCGTTGAAGATCTTGGTGTGATCACTCCGGATGTAGAAGCGCTTCGCGACGGTTTCGGATTTCCGGGCATGCGCATTCTGCAGATGGCTTTCCGCAGCGATTCATGCAATATAGACTTGCCGCATAATTACATTCCCAATAGCGTCGTATACACCGGCACTCACGACAATGACACCATTGTCGGATGGTTCAACAGCAAGCCGGGAGAAGGCTCGACACGCGATGCTCAGCAGATTGAGAATGAACGCAAGACGTGCGTTCGTTATCTGAGGTCAAATGGAAAGGAAATTCACTGGGACTTCATAGAAGCAGCCTTCGCTTCAGTGGCTGGGATTGCCATTGTTCCTCTTCAGGACATACTCGGGCTGGGCTCGAAAGCACGCATGAATTTGCCTGCCAGCCAGGAAGGAAATTGGCTCTGGCGGTACAAAGAAGGCGCGCTGACGAAAGAGATAGCCGAGCGTCTAAAAGAATTGACCGATTTGTACAGCCGCAACAATGCATTTAACACCACATCCGGTGCGCGTCACTAAAAGCTCGATACAAGAACTAAACATGGCTACACATGCGGGTTTCAAAACTCCATTAACAGCGACTTAGAAACCTAGCGCGAACCTTAAGCAGCTATCACAAACTGCGCGACCCGTCGTAAATTCCCCCCTCACTGCGGGAAATTTTTGCCGGCAATTTTTCACTGTTTGCCTCCATTTTCGTTCAAAACACAGTCGGGACGCCAGCCTCGGTTAGTTTGCATGACTCGCGCGCGCCCGTGACCTTTCATAAAAGTTTCTTTCTTTACGAGAGGCTTTATTCCTAGGTTCTGGATACCTCATAACTCTTCCTCACGAATTTCTCGTCTATCAAAGCCTCAGCAAACAACTAATTCCAGCAGCTCCGCATGCGCGTTTACTCCCAAATTACGGGAGAGGACCGATAACGCATTGGCGGCTAGCTGGACAAGATGGTTGGCAGAAGCTGGATGAACGCAGGGTCGTGAGCGGTGAGGTGTCCTGTTCGAGCGTTTGAACAGGTTACTTTCAGTCACCCGTTTCCAAACGGAAAGGAGCTGTATGCAGACCTTTGATGCAGACGGATTCCAGGGCACGATTCTCGCTGCGCAGCGGGATGTCGAAGCACTCTTCGCCCTCAGCGAGCGGCTCTCCCTGGAGCCTGTCACAACGGACACCACCAACTGCGCCGACAAGCAAGCCAACAGCGAATTCACAAGACTCGCTCAGGCTGCGGAGCTTTCGCTCCAGGCGGCTCTCGACGATGTGGACGGACAGACTCTGACGCACTTCGACACGGCTCTCGACGAGCTGCGTCTGGCGCGCCTGCACTTCTTCCTCAACGTGGCCGGCAATCGCGCCAACAGCCACCTCCACATCGACAACGCCCATCGGGCATTCGCCGAAGGCATCACCGAGTTCATCAACTGAATTCGACTGATGCCTGCAAGTGAAAAGTAACGAGCTTCGCGGGCGTGTGCCTGCGGAGCCAATCCTCAGTCGGAAAGGCGCTTAACGGTTGGGCGCTTTTCTCAAAACTAAAATCTCAACCGACGGAGAAAACAAACATGATCTTCAGTTCCGAATTCTGGCCCTTCGCCCTGCTCTGGGCGACAATGGCCGCAGCAGTGGGAGCGCTCCTGGCGTTTTCCGGCGGCAACCGCACCATCGAAGGCAGCTACCGCCGAGAAGCGAAAAACATCAGTGCCTCCTCGCTGGCCATCGGCGCCGGCGTCGTCACCTTCATCGTGTCGCTGCTGGCGGTGCGATGGCTGATGTATTACGGGCAGCCCTCTTTCCAGGGCACCTGGTTCGGCTACTTCCCGGTCATCCTCTTCTCGATGGTGCCTGCATTCGCGATCGGAATGCTCTTCAACGGCGCCCAGAGCAAGCGCGGATGGACAGCCACTGTGCTCTTCGTGCTCGTCTTCTTCGGAGGAGCGCTCGGGCACAAGCTGTACAGCACCTGGGGTCCGGGTAACGCCCAGCGTTATGCGGCCCTGGCGAATATCCGCAATGCCCAGGCAGACGAGACGATTCCGCCGACCGACCCCAACAAGATGGTGCAGGTCGACAAGAACATCGCCGCGTTCAAGGGTCAGACTGCTCTCACCAGCACGTCGCAGAACCTGGGCAGCCGCTTCAAGATCGACCCCAACAGCTATGTCCTGCAAGCCGTGCAGGGTCATCGCTACTGGGTCGCTCCGCTCATCTTCGCCAACTCGGCGGACGATTTCTGGGGACCGCTCACCGGCAGCCTGTCGGAGAGCCCCGGCTACGTCGTGGTCGACGCGCAGAACCCGGACAAGGACGCCTGGGTGAAGCTCGGCTATCACATGACGCTCCTGGAGAATGGCTCGTTCAGCCAGAACCTCAGCCGTCATCTCTACCAGCACGGCTGGAACAACGGCTTCTTCGTCGAGACCAAGTTCGAGGTCGATGACGACTGGAAGCCGCACTACATCGTCACCTATGCCAAGAACACCTTCGAAGGTGTGGGCGGCCGGGTGATCGACAAGGTGATCGTCGTCGATGTCTCCGAGGCGACAGCCAAGGTGGCCTCGTATGAGCTCGGCAAGGAACCGGCCTGGGTCGAGCGCGCCATGCCGTTGACGCTGCTTCAGGACTACGTCAAGGACTGGGGCTTCTACAACAACGACTACGCGCGCAAGAATCCCTGGTGGGTCTTCTTCGGCTTCCGCAAGGACGAGTCGATCCAGCCTTCCGAGTACGACATGAACTACACCACCGACAACCACAGCGTGTGGGTCATCCCGATGACTTCGGTCAGCGGGTCGGACCATGCGGTGACGGGCATCGTGGTGTACGAGACGACCAAGAACGAGGCGGTCTTCTTCCCGGGCGTGCGTGGCTTCAACACCGGCAACACGGTGCAGGAGACAATCGCGCATGCGCCTGTTTTCCTGGGCAAGAACCTCTCGGTCGATCAGGTCCAGCTCTACAGCATCTATAACGAGCTGACCTGGGTTGCCGTGATCACCAACCCGCAGGGTTCGATGAAGGGTTTCGCCGGCATCGCGCTCCTGCACGCCCACGGGCAGAACGCCTCGGAAGTGGTGTTCGCGCCCAACATGAGCCAGGCCCTCAACCAGTACCGCTCGCAGATGGCTCGCCAGCGCCATGGTCAGGGCCCGATCTCGCGCGGCAGCGAGACCAAGGAGCGCACCGGCAAGATCGTCGGCTTCGGCGTGATCCCGGGCAACATGCAGCAGCCCAACACCTGGATCCTCCAGATCGAGGGCGATGCACGCATCTTCAGCGTGACGCGTGACAGCTATGCCAAGATTGCCATGGTGCACGAGGGTGACAATGTCACCATCAGCTACATGGAGATCGAAGGCAACGAGCTGGCCGTGAGCGCGGTGAGGGTGGAACGTCTGGACGGGCCGCTGCCTGCCAAGGCAGAGGCTCCGCAGAAGCAGTAAGTTCGGCTCAACACCGGACTTATCCGCGCAACTAGAGACCAGGAGGTGGCGCGAGCTGCCTCCTGGTTATCGGTTGCCGGAAGAAAGCGAAGAAGTACAGGAAGTACCAGAAGTACAGAAGAGGCGTCCAGCGATGCCTCTTCTGCCATAGGGGAGCTCGCACGCTGCGAGTTCCAGGTAAAAACATCAACCCTACGGAGAATGAGAATGGAACTTCTTTTGATCGCGTTCATCTGGTTGCTCAACTTCGGCATCTCATGGTGGAACGCCTATGCTGTCGGCAAGTGCTGGGCCGAGGCGAAAGCCTGCGGCGGCTACATGCGATTCATGACCTGGATCGGCGCCATCATGTCGGCGGCAGGATTCACCTGGTGCTACCTGATCGTCGAGGCCGCTCTCGGCGCCGGAACCGGCTTGCTGAGCGCATCGGCGGTCACCTTCCTGCTGTCGCTGGGGTATGTCCTGCTCGTGCCGGTCATCCTCTTCGCCAGCTACGCGATCACGTTCGACAGCTGGGCACGCGCCATCCGTGACGGTGGTGTGCTCAACTACGGTGTTGCCGCGTACAACACCTATGCGACGTACCACAACACCGTCAGCGCCATCTCCAACTTCGGCGAAGCGCTGGGCGCCGTGTTCAAGGGTCTGGGCGAGCTGACCAGCGGCGACGACGAAGGTGCCGGCATCGGTATCGCCGCTGCCATCGTGCTGGCCATCATCGCCTTCGGACTGGGCGGCTTCACGACCTATCTCATCATCAAGAAGTCGGCAGCCAGCGAGCCGCTGCTCTCGCGAGAGGAAATGGAGCGCCGCAACGCCGCGCGCGCCTGATTCCGGCTCAGAGACTGAGGGCAAGCCGTTCTAACCGGGCGGCTTGCTTTCTTCTTCTGCACCACCAGCGGTGCAGTACAAAGGCATGAGCCACGGCTCCTGCCTCGATATCCCCCAAACATCCAGCTGCGAAGCATAGCTTCGCCGAGAGGAAAAGTTATGAACAACGGAATCAAGTGGTATGCCAGCCGGCTTCTTATCGTGTCCTTCGTCCTCGGACTGCTCGTCAACACCACCAACGCGCTCGTCCTCTACATCGGCGGCAATGCGCTCACCGACCAGCCGGGCGGCGTTCTGGCGCTGAGCATCGGCACCTTCGTCCTGGGCACGGCGTTTAGCACACTGGTGCACTTCTTCATCCTCTCCATCGCCTCCTTCATGGGCGCCTTCCTGCTCGGAATGGTGCGCAAGGGGCGCAGCCAGAACAATGACGTCGGCACACCCACTCCGACCGGAGCCGGCGACGCGGCTTTCGCGGGCTTCCTGAAGAAGTTCGCCCTCGTCGTGGTCATCATCGCCACGCTCATCTCCGGCTACCAGGCGATCGGCGTCTACGTGCTGCTTTCCGCAGTCAGCCAGGCGGCCGGGTTGATCGTGCTGACCACGGCGCTGACCTTCGTGGTCGGGCTGATCTACGCTGTCGCAGTCGTCGGCTTCATCGGTGCGGTCGTCACCTTCATGCTCGGCATGCTGGCGGCCGCTTTCCGTGGACGCGATCAGGCGAAGTAATCGGCCCCGTCTGCGTGTACAACGTGCAGTGCCTCGCCCCGGCGTCAGCTGAGGCGTCACTCTGAAGGCAACACGTTTAGCAGCCGGCAGGAGAGGTGCCATGGGGTACCACCTGCCGGCTGCCAGTGCTCTCCAACAGAGGAATAGAGAGATGACCCTGGTTTCACCCGCGCGTGCGGAAGTGCAGAAGCTCATCGACACCGCCAAGGAGCACTCGGCAAAGAAAATGCGCGATGCCCACCTGAAGTGGCGAGCGGCTGAAGAACTCAGCCGGCAGCTTCTCGGACCCAACCACGACGCCACGATGTTCTGCAAGAACGGAGTGGCCAAAGCACTGATCGCCGCCGGTCTGCACGACGAAGCAATCCCGCTTCTGGAAGCCACTCTTCGCCAGGCCAAAGCCCTCCACGGCTATGTGCACTTCAGCGTCGAGCACTGCTGCCAGGCTCTGGGGACAGCCTACCGTGCCAAAGGCGACTTCGCATCGGCTTATACCTACTGGATGTCCGCCGCCACTTCTTCGGAGTCGCAGCGCGGTCTCCAGCACAACACGACGGTGTTCTGCTACCACCAGGCTGCGCGTGCCAAGGCATCGCAGAAACTCTTCAGTGAAGCTTTGCCGATCTTCTACAAGGTGCTCGACTCTGCCGAGAAGATGTACGGCGCCTCCGAGCAGGTCGCCTATGCCTCTCGCGACGCGGCCACCTGCCTCAACCAGCTGGAGCGATACAAGGAAGCGCTTCAATACTGGCGTCGCGCGTCGAGGCTCTTCAGAGCGTTCGGCAAAGAGGAGCTGCTCGACAAGGTGATGCGGAGCCTTCACTGGACGCAACTGAAAGTGCGCGACATCGTCCATGCCGAGCACAGCAAACTGGTCGCCGCAGTGGAAGGGCTGAGCGAGGAGGACCGCCAGTATCTGGTCGCCTGCAACTTGACCACCGCCCAGTTGATGGCGGTGCTCGAGCACTTGAAGGCGACCTACCTGAGCGGCGACGACGGCGACTATCCCCACGCCGGCGACTTGCGCGTGGCCGTTAAAGGTCGCGAAAAGCTGGTCACCCGCTACGCCAAGCAAGCGGCCGAATGCTGCTGCGGCAGCTACGACCACGAGCTGAAAGTCACCGAGCCGGAAGATAAGTCGACCAGAATCGTTATGGTCGGCTTCAGCTACGGTCACTGACACGCCGTCTAGGCTCCGTCAGCCGCTTACGGGCATCTCAACAGGATGTTCGTGAGCGGCCAGTAATGGCAACGAAGCAGGGGAGTTGCTCGCAAGGGCACTCTCTCTGCTTTGTTTTTCT
>CAZBOX010000047.1:0-28842 GCA_964493595.1 uncultured Candidatus Obscuribacterales bacterium
CAATTTCAAATGCAAAACAAGCTATTTGTAGGCAATATTTCGTTTAACTGCGGCAATAGCCAGTTGAGAGAACTATTCACCGAATTTGGTGATGTTACTTCGGCAACGGTTGTGATGGACCGCGCCACAGGCAAAGCTCGCGGTTTCGGATTCGTCGAAATGTCCACACAGACGGAAGCAGAAGCTGCTATGCGTGGTCTGGAAGGGCGCGAGTTCGGCGGACGCACGCTTCATGTCTCGATGGCTGAGTCTAGAGAGAAGCGTGCTGAAGGTTTCGGTCGAAATCGCAGATAAGTTTTTCTTTTTTCGGTACTCCCATTAACGAGGATAGGCAATGAGCGCTCTGACTTTCGGAAAACGAAACCGCTACAAGTTCGTATTTGGGGGCACCCTCGAACAGTGGAAGCCTTTTGGTTGTGAAGTCGTTTACGCCGTCACATACAAACTTGACGCCGTCAGCAGACCGAAAAATCACACTGTTGTTTTTTTCGGAGAGACTCCCGATCTGAGGCTTCAGTCCGAGACGATTCGCAGAGATCTTCAAAAATGGTGGAATGAAAACGGCGGAACCAACGGCGACCTTTTCTTCTACATCCACGAAATGCCGGGCTCGAGCCAGTACGAGAGAATCAGTGTTCAAAAGCAATTAGTGGCTGAATACGATCCACACGGAAATAACTGACCCACGGTTCGGACATAAACTTGTATAGACCAGGGATGCGGGCATTAGTTCCCGCCTCCCTGTTTCGGCTGGAAATTTTTAAGTGTCTTCCAACTAATAATTACGAACAACCGAAAGTGGGAACTGTTTCCTTCACGCGTTTGTCCCTCAAGCACGAGTTCAATTGTGCGAGTGCTGTAAGAGGAGTTTTTTCGCATGAAGACCAGAGCTTTTTTGACACTGCCATCAGTTGTGACATCTTTGATACTTACCATCAGCCCTTCACTGGCTAATAACGGCGTCGAGTTGAATAACCGCTTGGGCCAAGCAGAGAAGAGCGGATCAGTATCTCGTGAGGCGTTGATTCAGTTGCGCGCGGATCAAAAGGCGCTGGAAAGAGAGGAAGCTGATATTCGCGCCAAGCACGACGGTCTGCTGCCTGCTCGCAAGGCAGTCAAACTTACCAAAGAGCGCAAGAAAGTTATTGCGAAGCTCGACAAAATAGAGTCGAGAAAACCTGATAACACGGCTCAGAACTATGGCGATGCTAGAAAAGAATCGCCAACTCCGCAAGTTCAATCCGGCAAGAAAGATGATATCGACAAGGTGCAGGCGATCAGGAAAGAGCTGGTCAGTGACAGAAATCTTTCGCTCAATGCAAAGAACGTGAAGATCATAGTGATCAACGGCACTGTCACCTTGCGTGGTGTCGTGGCCAGTGAAGCGGAAAAAGCACTGGTCGCCAGTGCCGCGAGTAAACATGCAGACGCTTCGAAAATATTGAACGAGTTGGAAGTTACTAGATAACGGAGCCTGTAGGAGGGTTTTGTATGTCCATTGCAGTTGTTTGTTTGGTCAATGATTTGATGCAAGCTGATTCGATAGTCGGAAGCTTGAAGAATGCCGGCTTTAGAAGCTCGGATATTTCTCTTTTGATGCCTGACACTGCTGGTTTCAGAGATGCGGGTTATGAAAAACACAGCAAAGCCCCGGAAGGTGCTTCGGCTGGTGCGGGTGCCGGCATGGTTCTCGGCGGCGCACTTGGTTGGTTGGCTGGAGTAGGAGCGCTTGCCTTGCCCGGCTTTGGCGCATTTATCGCCGCCGGACCGATTATGGCGGCTCTCAGTGGTGCCGCCGTTGGTGGCGCCGTCGGCGGTATGAGCGGCGGCCTGATAGGGCTCGGTATGCCTGAAATCGAGGCAAAGCAGTATGAGGGCAAGATGAAGGAATTGAATCGCATCTTTATTTCCGTGCACACAGAAAATAAAGATGAAGTCAAAGCTGCAGAAAAGATCTTCAAAGATCTAGGAGCCAAAGACGTCAATGCGATTCACGAAGAGAAAGCGCATACTCGCTAGTTATCCTGGCGACTAGGCGGATTAGATGTCGGAAATTAGAAAAGGAGAAAAACATGAATTGGGATCAAGTTGAAGGAAATTGGAAGCAATTCGAAGGCAAAGTCAAGTCGCAGTGGGGCAAACTCACCGATGACGACTGGAAATTGGTTGAGGGGAAAAAGGACCAGCTCCTGGGCAAAATTCAGGAACGCTATGGTCACACGAAAGAAGCGGCCGAAAAAGAACTTGATGAATTCTGCGCCAGGCTCTAATTGATCTAAATAAATAGAAGGGTCCCACGAGAGTGGGACCTTTTTTATTAGCTCGGTAAAAACAGCTGCTAAAAAAGAAACCGGCGCAGGCACATGCAAACCTACGCCGATTTCTTTTTGTCTTACGAGTTATCGATCCTTGTTCTCTGTCTACTGGACTAAACCCCCCGGGCAAAGTTCCCGGTCGAAAAAAACTTTTGGATTTAATTGCAGCAATTTCTCACGCCCAAATTGGACGTGTTTTTCTGCGCAAAAACAAGAACTAAGCTCAGCTTGCCAGGGTCTGACCCTTTTGCATCATTGAAGATTGAGCTGCCGCACCGTCTGCGCTTTTCACACCATTTCTTTTGAGCGCGGCATCAACAAGCCCGACGAAGAGCGGGTGCGCGTTGTCAGGGCGTGACTTAAGCTCAGGATGGAACTGGCAGGCTACATAATACGGATGATCGCTCAGCTCTATCATTTCAACCAGACGTCCGTCCGGTGAAAGTCCCGAGAACACGAGGCCCTTTTTAGCAAGCTCTTCTCTGAATTGATTGTTTACTTCGTATCTGTGGCGGTGACGTTCTGAAATAACGTCGCTGCCGTATGCTTTGTGCGCTTTCGAACCGGTTTGCAGATTGCAAGGATATTTGCCCAATCTCATTGTTCCGCCCTTCAGCACTACATTGTGTTGATCCGGCATCAAGTCGATAACCGGGTATTTCGTGCTTGGTGCAAATTCTGTTGAATGAGCGCCTTCCATGTTGGCGACATTGCGGGCGAATTCTATGACTGCCGTCTGCATACCGAGGCACAATCCCAGGTACGGAATGCCTTTTGTGCGAGCATATTCTCCAGCCATGATTTTGCCTTCTATGCCGCGGTCTCCGAAACCACCCGGCACGAGAATCGCATCAACATCGTTCAAGTATGGCTCTGCGCCGTGTTTTTCGACATCTTCCGACAGCACCCACTTGATCGTGACTGCCGTGCCCAGTTTTGCACCGGAATGCCGCAAAGCTTCGACAACCGAAATATATGCATCGGAAAGCATTACGTATTTGCCTACGATGGCAACCGTGATGGCGCTGGTTGGGCGCTTGATTCGATCGCACAAAGCCTTCCACTCGGTCAGATCCGGTGGGTTGTTGGGCATGCGCAGCTTGTCCAGAACGCGCTCTGCAAGACCCTCTTGCTCCATAAAAAGCGGAACTTCATAGAGGTTTTGTACATCGCGGCACTGAATAACTGCATTGAGATCGACGTCGGTAAAGAGCGAGAGTTTTTCCTTGATCGAAGTCGACAGTGCCTTTTCCGTTCTGCAGCAAAGGATATCCGGCTGAATACCTCTGCTTCTCAGAGTATCTACAGAATGTTGAGTCGGCTTGGTTTTCAACTCATTAGTGGCGCGTAAATTGGGGATCATCGTGACGTGTATGTAGCAGACATTGTCACGGCCGACGTCTTTGCGCAATTGTCGTATCGATTCCATGAAGATAAGGCTCTCGATGTCACCGACAGTGCCGCCCACTTCCACAATCACTACTTCGGCTTGTGAAGTCTTGGCGGCATTGCGCACGAAGTTCTTAATCTCATTGGTGACGTGCGGAATCATTTGCACTGTGCCACCGAGATAATCGCCGCGCCTTTCCTTTTCAAGAACGCTCTTATAAATCCAACCGGCTGTCACATTGTTCATTCGACCCAGGTCGAGATTGATAAAGCGCTCGTAGTGACCGAGGTCAAGGTCGGTTTCAGCTCCGTCTTCGGTGACGAAAACTTCCCCATGCTGGTAGGGGCTCATTGTTCCCGGGTCGACGTTCAGATAAGGGTCGAGTTTGACGATCGTTGTCGTGATATTGCGGGCTCTCAGCAGTCTGCCCAGGGATGCCGCGATTATCCCTTTTCCTAAAGAAGAGACGACACCACCAGTAACAAAGACATACCTGGTGTTCATTGCGCCTCCCTATATAGTTGCTGAATATCTCGCCGGATCTTTACCGGGGACCTCTCGTCCAACACTCACCATAAATATAAGCGATCTCCAGCCGGTCTGGCCGCCGATCTTTGCGGTTTTCACTAAGTCTATACGGATCCAATCTCGAGTCTACCTTTTGTCTATGTTGAAGGTGGTTAGTGGGATACCTATTTAGAAGGGCTGAAACGCTCACCCCTTCTTGTCATCCAGGCTCAGGGCTAATCGCCAATCTTGGGAACCTTGAAAAATACACCTTCGCGATCGGGGGCATTCTTTAGCAGAGATTCATGTCCTGGCGGCGTTACAACTTCGTCTTCTCTCAGCGCGTTCGGCATGGGAATGGCGTGCGACATGGGTTCCACCCCGTCAGTAGGCACGCCTTTCAGCTCATCAAAGGCATCGATTATCTTGGAGAGCTGATCCGCAAAAAGCTCCTTTTCGTCCGGCGTCAGCTCGAGCCTCGCCAGCTTTGCGACGTGTTCAACGTCCTTGATGGTAATCATCGTAGAAATTCCCTGTTGTGGCTCTGCCGCCGGAATAAACAGCCAAATTAGCACAGATCCCCGTCTTGAAGGGATGGCGCCGGGGCGTTTTGGCAGCAATATAGCTATATTTCAATCTTCAAATTGCCTAACAGGCTCACCTTTCGCAGGTCTTTCTTTGGATGAGAGTCAAGTAACAAATCTTGGAGACTAAACCGGATCGTTTTGGCGCAAAAAATCGCGCCACTTGGCAGTTCGATCGGCAAAAACGCCAGGAAACCCGCCCCAATGCAAGCATTAGCGCTAAATTTCTGCTAAATTCAGTGAATCTATATAGATTGAGAGCAAGATGGGAATTCTGGGCGAAATTGGGCTCATATTAGCTGGATTAGTAGTAATTGTTCTTGCAGCTGAGCTCTTTACAAATGGAATCGAGTGGTTGGGGCAACGTCTCCAACTGAGCGAAGGGGTCGTAGGCAGCGTTCTTGCTGCCGTTGGAACCGCATTGCCGGAAACACTGATTCCCTTTGTCGCCGTCATCTTTTTCGGGTCGAAGAATGGAGAATCCGTGGGCATCGGGGCAATTGCCGGTGCTCCTTTCATGCTCAGTACCCTGACGCTCGGGCTGTGCGGTTTGACAGTTCTTCTCTGCTCGAAAGGCGGCAGCCGTCCCAGGGAATTGCAAATCAATAATGTCGTCATTGCCCGGGATCTTAGATATTTCACTGCTGCTTACACGATTGCGATGCTTGCGGTTCTGGCATCTCCTTACGTGTTTGTCAGATATGTAATTGCGGTGGTGCTTTTCCTCATCTATCCGATTTATGTCTGGAAATGCTTCCAGCACGAGGGCGAAGTCGGAGAGACACCGGAGCATTTATTTCTCGATCGCCTTTTCAAATGCGGCTCTGACAAGCTTCGCTTGATTATTCCGCAGATCCTCATGGGGCTCGGTGGTATTATCGGCGGTGCGTTCTTGTTCGTCGATCACGTCGATGACCTGGCCTGTTATCTTGGATTGCCGGTTGTCGTCCTCTCCTTGATTATCACGCCCATAGCTACAGAATTGCCGGAAAAAATAAACAGCGTACTCTGGGCTCGCCAGGGCAAAGATACACTCGCCCTGGGAAATATAACCGGAGCGCTCGTATTCCAGAGTTGTATACCGGTCGCCTTCGGGGTCGGATGTACGCGCTGGAATCTCGACAACGGCACTATTCTGACGGGCGTTGTGGCAGTTTTATCAGGAACGATTTTCATGCTGCTGCTGAGAGCCAAAAAGCTGACAGCAACTCACCTGGCATGCGGCATGATTGCCTACGCGCTTTCAATCGGGTCATTTATTCTTGTCGATTACCTCGATGGGGGGCTCGAATATCTGAAGCCCGGTCAAGAGCCACCGCCTGCACACCATGGATCGTTTGAACCCGGCTCGCCCGCCTCAGTAAAGTCGCTTCTATCTCTGCGCTAAATCAAGCTTCGTTGGGTTCTATTTTTGAAACTTCATTAGGATCGGCAATTGGAGCGATTGCTGATTTTGCAATGTTGTCTTCCGGTGCTCCTACCGGCTTGTGCGGTGACGAATCAAGCGGAGGATAGAGGAAGTCGACGACCAACTTGATACACGCCGCTACGGGAATGGCAATCAGCATGCCCAGAGCGCCGGCAGTCACTTCGCCGCAAAGCACAGCAAAGATGACGACCAGCGGATGAAGCTCGACTGCATGACCGATGATGCGTGGAATGATGACGTAGTCCTCGGTCCAGCGTGCCAGGGTGTAGCATATGATGATGCCCAGGGCTACATCCATGCCATGCTGCGCAACACCGACTATGGTGGCAGTACTGGTGGCAATGATCGGTCCCAGGACGGGAATAATTTCTAGAAAACCGCTGGCAATAGCGATAACCAGAGCGTATTTCAATTTGAATATAAAATGCAGGAAGATCCAGGTGACCGTGGACATGATGGTGACCAGCAAAAGTTGTCCGCGCACGTATCTGCTCAGCATCACGTTCGATTGCTGAGTGATATTGGTGACAAATTGCCGCTGATCTTCTGGAATGAAGCGCAGAAAGAATTGTCCCACCCTGTGGCTGTCAGTAATGAAATAGACAGACGAAACTACGCAGACCAGCACTCCAAGCGCGCCTTTTGAGAAAAGCTCAATGCCGTGCATGAATTCTTCCGGTCTGAATAAATGGTCCAGGTTGGCCGCTAACTTGTCAGCCGCATCCGGCGGTAATTGCCATCCGAAAGACTGAGAGGCGGAAGCTACTACGTTGTTTGCAACTTCCTGCCTCTGACTCCAGAGATTGGTTACCTGATCAACAAGCATTGGTCCAAAGAACCAACAGAGCGCAAACAGGATGCCGCCTATTCCCACGTATATGGAGAGCACTGCCGCAGCCATCGGTACATTTGCCTCTTTGTGCACATAGCGCACCAGAGGCAAAACCAGGTATGCGAATATGCCGCCAATAACGAAGGGCGGAAAGATTTCCCTAATGTGATAGAGAAACCAAATGAGCAAACATAATGCGACCCACTTGAGCATATTGGCCTATCGCGATATCGCCCTTTCTAGCGAGCAGCTACCGGCTGTTGTTCCAGTTTGGAGAAATCATGAATGCCCGCACGTACTAGTTTACGCAAGAGCCACGAAGCGCGGAAGCGTTCTCCGAGGTCTTTATGATAAGCGTCCATTTCGCTCAAGCACCAGTCGAGACCTTTTTCTTCTGCAATAGTCAATAAGCCTCGAGTCAGACCGCAGCCGAATTCCATTGCCACATCGACATCGGAATGTTCGATGACATGCTCTTGCAGCGCGTAGACAGCTTCATTGAACATCGGCAAAAGTACGCGATAGGCTTCGAATTTCTTCGATGCTTTTGCGTCTGTACCAGCGTCTTTCTTCGCTGCTTCGATCAATTTTGCCAATTCGGGATTGACTGTCTTGGGCTCACCTTTTTTCGGAATGGCGCCCTTCTCGTGGACGAAGAAGCCGGCGCCGGACTTTTGACCCAGGAAGCCGCCTTTGATCATATGCTTCAGAAGCGGAGATGGCGTGAAGCGCGGACCGTATTCTTTATATAAGAATTCGTTGACGTGCGCGCAGATATCGATGCCGGTCATGTCGAAAAGGGTGAATGGACCCATCGGCAAACCGAAGGCTTCAACTGCTTCGTCGATTTCTTGCGGGGTGCCGGCGCCTTCGGTAAGTGCCCAGAGAGCTTCATTCATGTAAGGAAAGAGCAGTCTGTTGACGAGGAAGCCGGGGCATTCCTTAACTTCGACCGGTACTTTGCCCATGTCGCGGCACAGTTCGATAGCGGTTTTGACGGTGTCTTTGGATGTTTTGACACCAGGAATAACCTCCACCAATTTCATGAATTGGGCTGGGTTGAAGAAGTGCATGCCCACCACTTTGTCGGCGCGGCGAGTGGCCGAGGCTATTTCAGAAATCGAGAGCGCCGATGTATTGGATGCAAGGATTGCGCGTGACGGGCAAATTTCGTCGATTTCTTTGAAGATAGCCAGCTTGACTTGAATTTCTTCGAGAGCCGCTTCGATGACGATGTCTACATTGTTGAAACCTTCGTAGTCGGTCGAGCCCTTGATTAGTCCGAAGAGCTCGTCGGCTTCTTCCTGGGTGAGCGTGCCTTTTTTGACCCGAGAGTCATACATCCTCTTGATGTTGGCAAGACCCTTGTCGACGAATTCTTGCTTGACGTCTTTGAGGATGACGTGAATGCCGGATTGGCTCAAGACCTGGGCGATGCCGGAGCCCATCGCTCCTGCGCCGATGACTGCTGCTCTTTGGACCTTCATTTCAATGGACCTCTCAGTATCTCTATGCGGCGTGTTTCACGCGATTCAGCCATGTTTCTTGGCTTTCAACTAAGTCGCTATGCTAGCATTTCCGAGATTCAGCTCAGTCCAAATCAAGCAATTGTTTGTATTCTCTGAATCGTCCAGTTCCGTCTTACGGAATTAACCTGTTCTACAAGCCAGGGCGACCGGCGCCTGGCTCTCGGCATCCCTTAAATGTCTCCGTTTCAGATTGATTTGCAGGTTCAATATGTCCTTAATGACAACTATGATGAGGCGCGCACCGGCTAATGTCGATGCGGTGGATAACACACCCAAGCATCTTGGCTGGGTCATGCTTACGGCTCTCGGTATAGGCGCAACGATTGGCGCCGGTATCTTTGCGATGCCCGGTATGATCGCGCGCAAAGCTGGTCCTGCCGGAATTCTGTCTTTCCTTCTGACCGGCATTATCATCATGGCGGTAGCGGTCTGCTACGAGAAGTTCTCACGAGCAGTGCCGAAAGGCGTCTCCGCTTACAGTTATGTCTATCATTCCATCGGTGAATTATTTGCCTGGGTGGTGGCATTCGGGCTTTTCATGGAATACAGTTTCGGCTCGTCTGCCGTGGCGATTGCCTGGGGCGAGTATTTGAAACGCGCGACCGGCTTCTCTCTGCCGCAAGTTTTGTCAGGACCGAGTGTGGACGCCGCCGGGGTTCACCATTTTGGCGTAAACGTCGTGGCCATGGCAGTGATCGCCGTGGTGACAGTGATTTTGATTTTTGGTGGCGTCAGTAAATCTGCCAAACTCAATTTCTTCCTTGTCATTCTCAAAATGGTTCTGCTCGTGATGTTCCTCATCGCCGGCATCAGGCATATCAATCCCGCAAACTGGGCGGATTTCATGCCCAAGGGATTCAACGGCGTGCTGCAAGGCGCCGCTCTGGCTGTTTTTCCATACGTCGGCTTCGACGCACTCTATACATTTGCCCGCGAATCGAAGAGCATGAGAGATACCAGACTAGCGACCTGCTGGTGCGTGGGTCTGGTTGTTTTCCTCTATGTTGCCGTTATGGCTGTGGCAACCGGTCTTGCTCCTTGCTTTATCAACGGTCAGGAAAATTCGCTCTTCGTCGGCTCGGAAGCGGCGGCGCCTCTGGCTAACTTATTGGCTGCAGCGGGTGAGACATGGACCGGGCAATTCATCGCCATTGGTGCGGTTCTCGGCATATTCAATGTATTGCTCGTACTCTGCATGGGCGGTCCGAGAATCTTCAGAAATATGGCTGAAGATGGTCTGCTCCCTCCTATTTTTGCCAAGACAAATAAAGGCAATCCAACACTCGGAATTCTAATCAACGGCATCCTGGTCGCTATTACTGCCGGTTTTGTCCCCTTTGGCGACATTGCCGACATGATGGTTCTGGGCACGCTGGTCGCTTTTGTTTTCGTCTGCATCGGTGCTATCAGGCTGAAACTGGTCAATCCAGCTCTTGCTCTTTTCGGCGCAGTAGGATGCGCAATTCTGGCGTCGAAACTCAGCCCCCTGGTTCTGACTGTCTATTCGATAACATGTCCTATCGGTCTTGTTATTTACTTCTGCTATGGCATCAAGCACAGCAATCTGGCCAAAGGAAAAACCAGCAGCGAGCCGGCCCTGGCAGCCACAGCGGAGAAAGCATCATGAAAGCGGCCGTCGTTCCTGAGAAAGGCAGTAAGTGGGAAATAAAAGAAGTCGATGATCCCAAACCCGGCGTCAATCAAGTCTTGATTCGCATTCACGCCAGCGGGCTCTGTTACACAGACGTGCACCAGACCAAGGGCGAGATTCCCATGAATTATCCAGGCATTCTCGGGCACGAGCCGGTCGGCGAGATTGTTGCTGTCGGAGAGGGCGTCACCAAAAGGAAAGTCGGCGACCGCGTTGGAGTGCCCTGGGTACAACATGAATGCGGTCGATGCGAATGGTGCATGCGGGAGAAAAACGCATTTTGTCCGAATCGAATCGGCACCAGTTTGCAGATGAGCGGCGGGCATGCGGAACTCATGGTGGCATATGCCGAGGGAACTATGCTCATTCCCGATGGATTGTCATACGAGCAAGCTGCGCCTATTTTCTGCGCCGGCTATACGGTTTATTCCGGCTTGAGAATTGCCGAGCCGAAACCACACGAGAAAGTTGCAGTTGTCGGTATTGGCGGATTGGGGCATCTGGCTGTGCAATACTCGCGTGCTTGCGGATTCGATACTATTGCAATCACTCATTCGCAGGACAAGAAGAAACTGGCACTTGAACTTGGTGCAGATCATGTCGTCGCTGATGGTGAAGAACTCGCAAAGCTTGGCGGCGCCGATGTAATTCTCGCCACCAGTAATTCGTGCAAGCAAACTCTTGACGCGTTCAAAGGTTTACGAAATGATGGTCGGCTTATAATCATGGGGTTCTTCAACGAACCTTTGACTTTCTCGGCTGCAGACTTGCTTTTCAAGCGCGCGCGCATAATTGGTTCTATTCAAAACGGAACTGAGATGTTGTACGAAGCTCTCGATTTTGCAGCTCGTGGCAAAGTAAAAGTGATAGCCGAAACGTTTGAACTGAAGGACATCAGTAAGGCTTACGAGAAGGTCGCCGCCGGCGATGTGCGCTTCCGCGCGGTAATTTCAAACAATTAGATTCATGCAAATCAAACGAACCATTCCAATCTTTCGAATCTTTGATGAAGCGAAAGCTAGAGAATTCTACGTCGAATATCTCGGTTTCAATGTCGATTGGGAGGATAAGCCGCCCGACACTCCGATCTATTTGCAGGTTTCGCGCGGTGGCTTGATTCTTCACTTGTCGGAACATTATGGAGACTGCTGTCCGGGATCTCGTATCTTCGTTGCTATGGATCGCCGTGAGCTCGAGATCTATCATGCGGAGCTGGCAAGCAAAGACTACAAGTTCATGAGGCCTGGTCTGGAGCCCATGCCCTGGTCGGAATTGACTTTTGACGTTTGGGATCCATTCGGCAATCGCATCAGCTTCAATGCCATGAAAGACTGAGCGAATTTTTTCGATTATCTTTCCGATTCGGCATCTTCAAGGGCGCTGCCAAGCTGCTTGGGATCAGGCATTGCCGGTATGGCAAAGTCAGGGACCTGCTCGATGTACACGTCACGCTCGGTCAAATTGCATAGACTAATTGGCACCATAATTGGTTTTTTCAACTGCAAGCGATCTTTAATCGCCTCGACCGTTCTCATCTCGTTTAGCAGATTCAAATCGCGAAAGGCTTGCGCTCTTTCTCTCTGCATTTTTGCCTCTTCCTCTTTGCCTTGCGATTGCAGAAAGTCTGCGAATTCCATGGAGTATACGGCTAAAGCGATATAAGACGGATTGTTGGAAGCAGCCATCGAATCAATGGTGTTCTTGTAATACAGCTCGGCTTCTTCGATTCGATTTTGTTTGGCGCGAATTCGCCCCATCAGCGCGTCGCAGCGCGGCTGGCATTCCAAATTGTCGTTATATCGTATACTCTTTTCTCTGGCTGCCTCGACGAATTGCTCGGCTTCATGCAGATTGCCTCTTTCAGTTTCGATGGAAGCTTTGATGAAATCAAGTCTCCATCCGATATGCTGTTTTACGCGCGGGGAAGCCTTCTTGATTGCTTCTTGCAGGGTCTTGTCCGCCTCTTCAATTTGACCCATGCGTACAAGACAGAGGGCCAGATTATTCAGAAGAATCGCTTCTGCTCTTTTGTCGGCTGGACGTTTGAGCAAGTCGCGAAATACTTCTGCAGCTTCTTCGAATTTCCACTGGCAAAGCAGCGCAACCGCCAGATTATTAGCGATGCCCCAGTTCTTCGGAGACTTCTTGCGAGTCTTCGAATTTGGTTCGACAATACCCCAGCTGTACAGAGTCACAGCTTGAAACTCGACAAATCTTCCTTCCAGCATCAGCAGGCGAACAAAAGCATCATTGGCTGCAATGTGCGAATTGAGCGTGTATGGATACCACATCGTGGTCCAGTAGAGAGTTTGCGGCAACAAGCGCACCACTCGCGTATAGTGGCGGTTTCTCATTGCCGTCGTCACCTGATGGGCCATTATCGTTCCTACAAGCCAGGAAAGAAAAAGCATGCCGAAAAACAAATGGAAGAATGAGCTTCCAAATAGCACCGCCAGGCAAACCGGGGGCGCCGTCAATGCCATAAAGCACAAGATTTTTGCCGCGTACATGGCGGGTCTGTCCGCGACTGCGCGATTGATCAGTTGCTCAGTCAACTGCTCATCGATGAGACTTGGCGATTGCATCTCCAGCGCGCCGGACGTCGCCTCCAGGTTCGAACCTGTTGCGGGTTCCGGCTTTTCTGCATCGTTAATGATCGGTTCGCTGGGATCGGTCATACCTATATTCAATCAGGTCCTTGCAGCATCGGTGAACCTGCGGAATATCGATTACCAGCTCTTCTGGAAGCTCGAAAGTACCAGATTTACCCATGCGTCATTGGAGTCGTGCATGGCGTAGAGGATGATTTCAGGCGTAATTTCTTTTTTCTTCTTCTCTTCGCTCAGCTCTTTTGCCTTTTCCATGATTCTTATGGCCGAGGCATTGGACCGGACAAGATTCGAGAAGTAAGTGCGCTGTTTGCCCATGCGCAATCCGACATCTTTGCGAATGGCTCCTACAGTAAGGTCTTTGCGCTCCAGGATCATGCTGGCCAGCTTGCCGTCAAAAGCCACGAGCGCCAGCAAAAGTCCTGCATCCGTGAGCATGCCGTGATTGCAATCGTTGATAGCGAAGGTCACCAGGTTGGCGGCTTCTTCGCTCAATGCATTGAGGATTTCAGGAGGAACCTCCAGGCTGTCGATTTCGACCTCGCCCAGGGGAGGAGCGTCTATTTCGTTTCCTTCTTCGTCATAGTGCATGCGCGGATTTCCTTTATGGATCGCTTTAATAATATCGTGACTGGCGTTCATACCGGTTCGGTCGACTTGAAAACCGTAATCTCTTGCTTCATACGACCGGCTCAGCAAAAGCGCCAAAAGCCGCCAGAGGTCGGGCCTGCGCAAGAGCTCCGCGTCTATCTTGAATAAATCTAATAGCCAGGGCTCAGGGAAGTCATTGTCTAAAGCCTCGATAATCTGCTGGTGACGCTCTGCACATTCTTGGTAAGCGAGAAAAGCGCGCAAATGCCCTCTGGTGTGGATTCTCTCGATATCTTGAGGGTTTTCGCTGAAGTGGGGGTAATAAATGAGCGATACGAGGAAATTGCGAACCGATACGAAGTCTGGATATTCGTCTGTCTCGTTGACGATGGGCAGCAAGAATGTATCGCCGGCTCGCATGTGTACGTATAGAGCGCGCTGTTCGGGATCCTTGGGCAGATCGACTTCGCGAATATCCTTGTATTCGATTATCCGAACCTTTTCGCCTTTGACTCTGTAGACCGCCAGGTCGCTGAACAGCACGAAGTCATCGGTGCCGTTCATGTACAGTCCGAGCAGCAGCTCATGCTCTCGCAGTAAGGATTTGGAAAAGACATACCAGTCATCAGGTTTGGCAAAACTATCAAGTATTGCCAAATGCTGTTTTACGAAGTCCTCGAGTCTCGAAAAGTAGTGCAAGGCAGGGATTTTGGGTGAAGGGACTTCTAATTACGACGACTACTTAGCTTCCATCCAATTGGGACCGACGCCGATGTCTACGACCAGAGGAACCTTCAGCGGTTGACCGTATTCCATTGAGCGAGTGATTACTTGTTTTGCGAGTTCCAATTCTTCCGTCGGAACTTCCAGTACAAGTTCGTCGTGCACTTGCAAAACGATCTTTGTCTTCATGTGGTTGTCTTTCAGCTCTTTGCTCAGACGAATCATCGCCAGCTTCATCAAGTCTGCAGCACTACCCTGAAGAGGCGCATTGAAAGCGGCTCTTTCATCTGCCTGACGGATCATGGAGTTGCGATCATTGAGATAGCGGAAATATCTGCGTCGTCCGTAAATTGTCTCGACGTAATTCTTTTCGCGCGCTGTTTCCAGAGTTTCAGAAACCAATTTCATTACATTTGGGTAGGTGCTGAAATATTTCTCGCGGAATTTTTTCGCTTCTGCTGTAGACACTCCCAAGTCAATGCCGGTGCGGTAATCGCCTTGCTGATAGACAAGAGCGAAATTCATCGTCTTGCCGATCGCGCGCATCTCTTTGGTCACTTCTTCAAGAGGTACATCGAAGATTTCTTTGGCTGTGCGCTGGTGAATATCTTGATTTTTCTGGAATGCATCGATGAGAGTTGGGTCTTCTGCCATATGTGCAAGCATGCGCAGTTCGATTTGCGAATAGTCTGCTGAAACCATCACCCAGCCTTCTTTTTCAGGTATGAAGGCGCGTCTGATTCGGCTGCCGATTTCGGTTCTGATGGGAATATTTTGCAGGTTTGGATTGGTGCTGGAGAGTCGACCTGTAGCGGCCACGGTTTGGTTGAATGTACCGTGCAAGCGATTGTCTCTCTGGCTGACCAGCTTGGTCAGGCTGTCTACGTACGTCGAACGGAGCTTGGAAAGATGCCTGTATTCAAGCAGTTTGGGAATAATCACGTGCTCGTTTTTCAAGGCTTCTAAAGCTGCAGCATCAGTAGACAAACCTGTTTTCTTGGTTGTTTTTCCTTGAGGCTTCAGTCCGAGATCTTCGAAAAGGACCTTCTGAAGTTGTTGTGTGGAATTGATATTGAATGAATAACCGGCCAACTCGAAAATCTCTGCTTCGAGACGGGCGATGTCCGAAGACAGCTCTACGGAGAGTTTTTTGAGATAGGGAATGTCGAGAGCGATACCGTTCTGTTCCATTTCTGCCAAAACGCAGGAAAGCGGCAGCTCTATCTGATTGAGAATGAAGAGCTGTTCTTTGTCGAGCATAGGCAAATAAGTGCGCGCCAGCTCGAGAGTCATCCTCGCATCATCCGCCGCATACGGAGCGGCTTTTTCAATCGGCACCATTGTCATGGTGATCTGCTTTTTGCCGGTTCCTATCAATTCAGCGATGCGCACCATCTCATAGTTGAAAACGCGGTTGACCTGGTCTTTCAAGCCGTGTTTGTCATCAGGGTTTAAAATATAGCTGGCGATCATCGTATCAAAGGCGACCGGGCACATCCTGATGCCATAAAGCGACAGGACATTCATCTCGAATTTTGCATTTTGTGCGATTTTTCCAATCGCCGGATTCTCGAGAAGAGGTTTCAATCTTTCAATGACAAGATCATGATCGAGTTGCTGTTGTGTGAGAATTCCTGAGTGTCCAACCGGTATATAAGCTGTTTTCACACCGCTGCCATTACTCTCGAATTGTTCGCCTGTGGAGAGTACGCCCTCATTGATTTCGAATCCGGCACCCCAGGCAAAAGCGTATCCGACAATATTTGTATCGAGCGATTCGATGCCGCTGGTTTCCAGATCGATGGCGAACGCTTTCTGATTGGATAGGTCGTCAACCAGGAGATTGAGCTGGTCTTCTGTCGTAATGATTTCCGGAACCGGCGCGGAGAAATTACGTTTGGCAAATACTGGCGCAGGCAAGACCGGCTCGGGCGAGTCGAAGAGACCAAGCTGCCTGCCGCCGCCGCCCGAGCCGCTTTCCACTGCGACACCAGCACCGATGGCAACGCTCGCTTCAACTTCTACTGAGACTACGGAGAGCGAAGAGATTTCACCGGACTGTTGAGGTTGAGCAATCTCGCCTCCGGATATGCGGGCGAGCACTTTTGGCAAGCGATTGACGATTGATTTGATGCCCAGTCCCTGGAAAAATTCATTGGCCCGGCTTGTGTCAATCGAGTCGAGACGGCAATGCGCAAAGTCGAATTCCATCGGTACATCGAGTTTGATGGTCGCTAACATCTGGCTCTTATAGGCTATCTCTTTGCCTTCGGACAATTTTGCTTTGACGGATTTTGATTTCAATTCTTCGATGTGTTCGTAGATCCCATCAAGTGTCTTGTACTGTGTAAGCAGATCGACTGCCGTTTTAGGACCGATTCCTTTGACGCCTGGAATATTGTCCGAGGAGTCTCCGCAAAGAGCTTTGTAGTCGATGATTTGTTCAGGCCAGACTCCCATCTTTTCGAAAACTTCAGCGCGCCTGTAAGTGACGAGCCCGCCGCCTCGAGAAGGCGGCATCAGCACTTGAATGTCGCCGTCTACATCGGTGACGAGCTGAAAAGCATCTTTGTCTCCGGTCAGGATATCGACGCGAATACCGCGGCGCTCGGCATCTTTGGCTACCGTACCGATGACGTCGTCGGCTTCATAGCCAGGCAATTCATATAAAGGAATGCCCAGCATTTGAACGCCTTCCTTGATGAGCGGCCACTGTTTTTTCAGGTCATCAGGCATCTCTTGCCTGTTAGCCTTGTATTCGACATATTCTTCTTTCCTGAAAGTCGGCTCTTCGCGGTCGAAGGCCACAGCCAGCATAGTTGGATTGTGTTTTTCAATCAGGTCGAATATGGCGTTGAAGAAGCCATACAGCCCACCGGTAGGAATGCCGGACGAACTGCGCAGTCCCATAGAGAAGAGCGCGTAGAACATGCGGAATGCCAGGGAGCTTCCGTCAACAAGAACGAGAGTCTCCTTTTCTGCCATTTCAATTCCTCCGGTGTTATTGTTGTGGGCGCTCTACTGCGCTGCTGGAGCGGCTGGTGCTGCTTGTGCGGCGGTGGTTCGTGGTCTGGGTGGTCCCATTACCTGACCGATTGCATCGACGAGACCGGACCCTTCGCAAAGGGACGGTGCTTCGATGCCCAGAATACTTGTCACCGTTGGCGCTATATCGATGGGGCTGACAGTCTGACTGTAGCGACCGGCGCGGATAGAAGTGCCGCAGAGTATAAGCGGTACTTGCGTGTCATAGGCGAAAGGCGAACCACTGCCGGTACCGGCTGTCTCAGAGGCAAATACATAGCCGGGCTTAGGATATATAAGCAATTCACCTGAGCGGTTCCAGTAATAGGAACGTCTTTGCGCTTCTGCGTTGCCGCCGCTTTGTACTTGATTGAGAATCAATTGGTGACGGCAAAGCACATCGCCGACGCCGGCGATCGATTTGGCTAGTTTGGCTGCCACTGCTTCCACATCGGCTTGTCTGACCTTCTGCTTCTCCAGGGTTTCCAGCTTCAGATAGACATTGGGCGGTGAGAATTCATCGATCCACTCGTCGGGTGCGATTTGCGAATCAAGCGCCGAATCGAGCAAATTTCTGAATGTCTTGGGATCAATCTTTCCTGTATTCATCCGGCGTTCTTTGAGGAATTCCGGAATCGGCATTGTGCCATGCGCTGCAGTGAAGACAATCAGTGTGTTGTTCAAGCCGACCTTCTGATCGACTACCTGAAAGAGACTGGATAGAGACTGATCCATTTTAAGGACGAGATCTTCGGCTTCCTGGCTATAAGGACCGAAAGCTTGTGTCAGATGATCTCCAGCGGCCAGGCTCAGGCAGAGCATATCTGGCTCATTGTGTTGACCGAGAAATTCTTTTTCGATTGCTTCTTTGGCGAAATCGCAGGTCATCTGGTTCGCCCAAGGGGTCATGGAGAAGGCATTGTAAAATGCTTCACCCTGCCCGCTTATAGTGTGGGGGAAAGTCTTGGACCAGCCGTCTGCAGCTTTTTCGTAAGGGTAATCGTCGCGAGTTGATGCGCCATATTCTGTCTCGGGCAGGCTTCTTTGCCAGGGCTTGCCGTTGTACTTGTCGGCATAGCGCTGGTCGTTGAATGCTTTTGCCCAAGCCGGCAAATCTACGGAATATTGTGACGATGTGACGAAATTACCGTTGGTTCGATCGAACCAGTAAGCACCGTTTGCCAGCACGCCGGCCAGCATCAAAGCCGATGTATCGCGCAACGAGCAAGAGACGACCTTGCTTCTGCCGTTGGTTGCCAGTTTCATCTGGTCACCGATGGTGGTGCCGACCAAGCGCATTGAGCTGGCGCCCTGCCCGCTTGCGCCGACCAGATGATAGGTATCATCAGCGGTGGCACTTACTACTTTGTTTTTCTTGGGAACATACCATTCGTCAGCGACAATGCCGGAAAGCCAGGGATTGGCTCCGGTCGAGATGGCTGCCTGCCCGCAAGCATTTTGCGATGTTGCATAGCTGAGGCGGCAATTCGTGTAATTGGCGCCGTGCTCCATCAAATATCGCAGCCCGCCGCTGCTCAGTTTGTCCTGATAACGACTCAGGTAGTTGTATGAGAAGTGGTCCGCAACAATTAATAGAACCAGTTTCGGTTTGGCCGATTGCGAAGCTTGAGCCAGTGCTGGGGGGCAAATGCTGTTGATGCCCAAACATATCAATACAAGCAATGTAAGAAATGCTTTCAACAAATGCACGGAGAATACCTCGCTAAAAGTAGAAATCGGCGCTGTTCGCCATATGGTTTCAAAGGAGACTAGATGTGGCACTTGACTTGCCTCTAGCCTTCCTGCAAGAACTAATTTTACGGCCCTTGAGACTAAGTTTTCAGCCGTTTGGAAACGCGATAGTGTAACGCTTTATATTGATAACTTTGTGAACTTAAGGCTCTTTTGTAATTACCAATCTAAAATCAGACGAATCAGCACCAGACCAGCGATTTAAGTGGAGAGTGGTTATGAGCGAGCGAACAAAATTATTAAAGAAGGCAGTCATGACTGGCGTTGGCGGCGCTACCAATGTAGACCGCATTAAATCGGCCATCAAAGACGCCATGAACGATCTGGTCAAGGTTGGACAAGATCTTCTGGACGATTTGGAAGAGAAAGGTACCAACAAGACCGATTCGGTCCAACAATTCATGAAAAACCTCAAGTCCGAAACTGAAAAGAAAGGCTTCGAAGTTGAAAAGAAAGTATCCAGCAACGTTAAGGGTTCGATGAAGAAGGCTGCCAAAGAGCTCGGACTCATCACCCGCGAAGATTGGGAAGAACTTTACGAGCGCATTGCTGCTATCGAAGACGCAGTCGGTGTAGGCGCTGGTGAAGAAGAGTCCGAAGGCAAGAAGAGCCGCAAAAAGAACAAGAACAGCTAACTTCTGCTGCTCGAGCGAAATTTTGAAAGGCGGGGGTAAAGCCTCCGCCTTTCTCGCTATAACATTTCTGAAGGCAAGGGCGGTATTTGCGGAATTTGCTGGCCTGTTGCAGGGTTGGTCAGATACGACCCGGATTGACCAAGGTCGGTAACCGGCAAAGGAGTACGCAGTTGAAATTCGCCCGCCAAACCGGGCACTTCCCCGCTTCTTCCATTTGCCGACACTCGCCAATCTCCGTCCGGGACGCTCACTGGTTCGCCCATACTGCCTTCGCTCCTCGATGAGATCAAATCTCTTAGAACGACAGACCAGCTCACTGTCGGGTCGCTGCCTGTCTTCACAGCGTTGGCGCAGTAATAGACCATTTGACCGGCCGGCAAGCGGATATTGCCGAATGCATAGTCTTTGAAAGCAGTAATGGCCGCCGGTGATTCGGCCTCGGTTTTTGCTGTCTGGAGCGGCGCTTTGCCGGCACTTGTCTGTTCTGGTTGAGATTCGGATGCCTTTCGTTTTTCCGGCGTTATAAGAAGAGCATTAGAGTCGATGACGAATGTCACCTTCGTCCAGCTTGGAATTTCTCGCGGCTGCAACCAGTAGAGCTTGATCGGTAGTCCCTCGACGAAAATTGTCTTGCTGCCTTGCTCGAGAAGTTCGTTGGCTTCAGCTACAAGTCGCATCTCTGCATTCGTCCAGTCCGAAATCAAATCGCCCTTCACTGGTTTTGGTGGCTCGGTTTGTTTTCTTGTCTCGCGTTCTTCATGCGAGAGCAAGAACTCCTCTTCTTGTATTGGCACTGGCTGCGGCAAAAATACAAAGCGTCCTCCCAGCAGGAAGCCTCTAGAGGGGGCTTGAGTTCTGGCCAGACCATTGACCAGAATTTGATTGGAGTGGTTGCAGAGGTCGTAGGTGGTGATGCCGACTTTGTTGGCATTCATGGAAACCAAACGAGCAGTCTCACTCAACTGTCTATAGCGGTCTCGCTCTTCCTTGTCCTGTATTAATAGCTCTTTCAAAGCTTCCAGCCGATTTTTTGCAAGATTGTATTGGCGCAGATTCTCGCTGTCTTTCGGCTTTAAAGGTCCATTTGCTTTGCTCGAATTTTCAGGATCGAAAGGCATCTGCGTGCGGATACGATGCATCCGCGCTGAAACAGACGTTAGTTCTTGCCTTTCGAAATACATCTTCTGATCGATTTCCCTCAGTGATGCCCTGGCTCGATTGGCCATCTGCTTTGATGTTTCAAGTGATTCCAAAGCAGCTAGATTTGTTTCGTAAACTGCCGAAAGGAAGTCTTTGAGCAGCTCTTTGTCGAATCTATCTTTGCCTGACAGAAAGCACTTGCCGGCGGAATCTACAATAAGCGGCAATGCGGAGGGCGGAGGAATTTTGTTTTTAGCTATGCGCTGATCTCGAATGGCGAAAGAATGGCTCAGTGCCAATTGTCCAGGTCCATCCGGATTGGTCTGGTTAAGAAGGGCATATTCTCTCGAGCCTGTGTCGTTAGCCAGGCAGCTATTCGCCTGATTAGTGGCGCTGTCGATTGATGCCGCTTTTACGGCTTTAGCAAAAGACTGATTCATCATTCTTGCAAAGTTGTCGGGTTCGACGAGCGGACCCATCTGTTTCATCCAGTCATATAGAGCGTGTGCCAGAGCGCTGCCGGGGGAAAGACCGCCAGTGATAGCCTCGATCGGGGGAGCCAGGCTGCCCTTGCCGGGCACTTCTGTGCCCACCACTTGTTGCCATTCCCCCTGTCCGGCCCAGTTCTTATAGTTCAAAATATCGCAGAGGCACCCGAATTGATTTGGCTTTCCTTGAGGAAAGTTGAGTACAAATGCTGATGGTCTGGGATATGATGGCTCACCACCTACCACTGCGCAGGCTGTTTTTACAATCTTTTCTCGCGCGCTCTTCTCTTTTGTTCGCTCATAAATGACATCAAGTCGCACCGCCCACGGTGCAGTACCTTGAGCGCGCGGTTTGAACCATGAGGGGTCTATTATCCTTGTCGTACGCGGTTGACCGAGGAATGTGATTGTCTGCCCGTCCGGCATGGCGACGGGAATTCCTGCACGGTACATGCCGTCTTTCACGAAGTTTTTGGTGCTGTCCTCGATAGGAGCATAGGTTTGAGAGCCCAGCTTTTCTGCTACAACCGAGCCAAGCGTCAGTCGAACATCGACTAGATTTGGACCCCTGCCTTTCACATCTTCGGATAGCAATCTGGAGACTTCTTGCAGAATCGATTCGTTCTGATTTGCGTCGTCTTCAGTCTCCCCATCTGTGTATGCCCGTGTTAATTGCCTGGCCACTCTCTCCGGCTGTTCTGTCAGACTGGGATCTTGCTCGGGGACTTGTTCTATGGCAGAGAACATTCGCCTGGTCAGTTCCGCTTCCAGCTGTTTGGCAATTTTGAAATCTCTTGCGCTCAAATCAATCAAGGCAGGGCTATTCAGCTTTCTGGCAATGATTGCATCTACCCGCAGAGTCGCGTACAGAGTGTTCAAGCCAATCACTCGCGGATTCTTTTTTCTGTCATGGTAGGAAAATTCCTGAGGTGGTGCCGAATCAATCAGTCCCACCCTGCCCAAGGATGGGTGCGAGGCGGTAATTTGAGAAAGCGAGCGAGCGGCAAGGTAGACGGCGCGGTCGACTGAATTAGAGTCTTTGTGCTGCTGATTGAGCGCGCAGACAGCAATTACGTAAAGAGCCACGACAATGCTTCCGGCAAAAGTAGCAGCAACCAGAAGGGTCGTGTGCTGGAGGTCCTTGCGCACGATTCTAGCTTTAGTCTCTGGTTTTGCGAGCTCGGCTGTCATACCTTCCTTCTTCCCTATTTGATAACATGCACACTAGAAGTCGTGATTAATGCTGAATCTGGAGCCTTTTCTGCCGATAAATATGGTCACTCGCCCTGAATATGCCGCAGCAAAGTTTTTGCCGTTCGGTCGAAACCGCTATGGCGCCGGTTCTCTGGTGGTTCTTTGCCTGTTTATCGGCTTTTCTTTCGGCAGCCAGAATCGAGTCGAATCAGCAGCAGTCGCTAAAAGTGCCGATGGCGCGCTGTCGGCTGAGTTGAAAACTGTCAACGAGCTAACCGACGCTCGCAGTTTCTACAAAGCAAGAAAAATACTCGAGCCCTTGCTGGCGGAGCATCCCAAGTCTTCACAGGTGCACCAATGCGCCGGTCATCTCTTTGCGAAGATGGGTCTTTTACCGAGGGCCATTGATGAGTACAAGAGCGTCCTTTCGCTCGAGCCTGATAATTTATCTGCCCATATCGAACTTTCCAGAGCCTACATGGCCCGGGAGGATTCCAATCAGGCTATGTTCTTCGCGCGCGAGGCTTTGAAATTGAATCCGAAGTCTTCACAAGCAAGGCTTCTGCTTGTCCGCATTCTCATGGACAAGAGCTTGCTGCTTGAGGCGGAGCAGGAGTTGCAGAGGCTTCTGCGGGGCAATCCGGATGATGCGCAAGTTCATTTTATGGCAGCCAATATTTATAGAGAACGGGGAGAAGGCGCTCTGGCTCTGGGACACATCGAGAAGGCAATTCAGCTGAACCCGCAGAAGCACGAATGGTTGCTGGAAAAGAGTGACATCTGCACGCTTCTCAATCAGCATGACGAAGCAAAAGCGTCCCTGGAGAAATTACTGCAGTATGAACCCGATTCAGTGGAATGTCTGAACAGGCTGGCCCGGGTCAAGGAGAATTCTTTTCGAGACTATGACGGGGCCATGGAATGCTACAAGAAGGTAATTGAAATCGATCCTGATTCAGTTACTGCTCTTGCCGGAGTCGAGCGCCTCAAGTCGAAGAAGAATGATCTGGCAGGCCTGTGGAAGCATCAGTTGCGCAGTAATCTGTCGAAGCTGATGAACCGTTCCAAAAATTAGAAGGGGCGCCTTTTCAGCGCCCCTCTCGATTTCGTTGCGGCGCCAGATTATGTACTGCGCGTCAGAACTCTCTTCGGTCCGTGGATTGGATCTTCAATGACGATCGTCTGATCGCGCTGAGGTCCGACACTGACTATGGCGATTGATACATCCAGCTCGTCAGCCAGGAAGTCGAGATATTTACGCGCTTCAACCGGCAGATCCTTGTAGCTGCGGCATTCGCTGGTGGAAGTCTTCCAGCCCTTGAATGTCTCGTAGATGGGCTCCATATTTTTGAAGGATGCGCCAATCGAAGGGAGTTCTCTAAAAGTCTCACCGGTGGTTTTATCTCTGTAGGAGTTGCAAACCTTGATTTCATCGAATTCATCGAGGACGTCGAGCTTTGTGATGGCCAGGCAATCCAGACCGTTGATTCTTACCGAATAACGTCCCAGTACAGCATCGAACCAACCGCAACGACGAGGGCGTCCGGTTGTCACACCAACTTCCGCCCAGGCTTTGCCGATTTGTCTGAGCATGTCGCCGACTTCCCCTTCTTGCTCGGTCGGAAAAGGACCTTCGCCAACGCGGGTCATATAGGCTTTCGAAACGCCGATGACGCGGTCGATGATAGTCGGTCCAATACCGGCTCCGATGCAAGCTCCACCTGCCGTCGGGCTGGAACTTGTCACATAGGGATAACTGCCGTGATCGAGATCGAGCAGAGTGCCCTGGGCGCCTTCGAAGAGGATATTCTTCTTCTGACCTACTGAATTGAAAATGATGGCGGCGGTGTCTGAGACGTACTTGGCCATGCGCTTTCCGTATTCGAAGTATTGATTGAATACTTCCTCGACTTGCAGCGGCGGCAAATTGTAGAGGCGCTCGAGGATGACGTTCTTTCTCGGGATCATCCATTCCAGTTTGCTGCGCAAAACTTTCTCGTCGAGCAGATCTTCGACGCGGATTCCTGAACGCGCACATTTGTCTGCGTAAGTCGGACCGATACCACGTTTGGTGGTACCGATTTTTTGATCGCCGCGAGAATCTTCTTCGGCTGCGTCGATCATCAGGTGATAAGGCATCGTGACGTGAGCCGTTGTAGACACTCTGAGTTTCTCGACTTTCACCAGTCCGCGCTTTTCGAGAGCTTCCACTTCAGAGAGGAATCGCTCCGGGTCGATGACCATTCCGGGTCCCATGATGCAAGTCTTTTGGTACAACGCACCGGATGGAATCAGGTGGAACTTGTATGTTTCGCCATCAACTACAACAGTGTGTCCGGCGTTGCAACCGCCTTGATAGCGGACAACTACATCGGCGTTCTTAGCCAGAAGGTCGGTAACTTTCGCCTTACCCTCGTCTCCGAACTGTGCGCCTACAACTATTACGTTAGCCACCGGTTTCGCCTCTCAAATTAGTGTGAAAACACGACGAATCACGCCCGAAAAAGGGCTTGGTCAGTGCGGGAGGGCCCTTAACGCTTCACATGGGCAGCCGCTTTTAGACCTCAGATAGTCTAAGATACTCGCCAAGAGCTGTCAAACACTTGATTGCGCATGCGAAGTTAAGTATTTCTTCGCTGCGGCAAGCCGGCTGGAAAGGTCACTGCGGCGACATCCTAGTACACTTTGTTAGACTGCAATTGCGGTCTATTTGTTTAATTCAGATTTCGCAAATGCCTGCTGATACGCCCATAACAGACATATTCGATAGACATCTTTCCGGGCGGCAGCGACTGGCCGTCGACCTTTTGAGCGGTGCTCTGACCAAAGGAAGATTGGCAAATGCTTATCTTCTCACGGGCCGAATTGCCGACGATAAATGGCAACTGGCCAAGCAGATGGCCGCTTTTCTCAACTGCGAGCGAACGCGGTCATACTGGCAAAATGCACAATCGCAGCTCGAGCCCGCACAGAATTTGCTCGGATTGCCGATTGGCGACGAAGTCTTTCAGCAGGCCAATGAATCCCTGCGCTCCTTTCGCATGCCAGAGGAACGTTCTTGTCTGTGCAAATCTATTTCAGGCGACCCCGTCAATATGTGCCGTGATTGCCGTTGGATTCAAGAGGATGCCCATCCAGAGTGCCTTTATAAACTGGCGCCGGGCGGCACAACCAGCTCTCGAAAAATCTCAGTCGAAAGTGCCAGAGCGATGACTGAAACATTGGCCCGCACAAGCTCTGCCTTTCGCATTGTGATTGTCGAAGATGCTTCTCAGGATGTTTTTCACAGACCCTCGGCCAATGCGCTTCTGAAAACGCTAGAAGAGCCTCCAGAAAATACGATGTTCTTTCTTTTTGCCGAAAGTGCGGAGTCCGTGCTACCGACTGTGGTGAGCCGCAGTCAGGTGGTGCCCGTTCCTCAGATTCCTTTTTCGGACGGCGCACCGCCGGATTTGCCGCCCATGTCTTTCTACAAGGCCGTCAAGGAGAGCGGCTCGAAGCGCTCGAAGGCTTATCTTTCTGCTCTCGATTTTTCTCAAGCAGTGATCAAAGCTGCGGATTCGCTGGTCGATGACGATGACAATGTGCGAGTGGCGCTCTCTAAAGTCGTAGATTATGTTCTTAAAGAAGAGTATGAGCGGCTGAAAGCTCGGGCCATGGAATCATTGACCGAGAGCAAATATCTGGCTGATCTACTGGAGCTGGCAGAGGAAGCAAAAGCGCGCGTCGATCATTACGTCAACCCGAAAGCAGCTATCGAGAGCTTCTCCATCGCCTGGGCCCGATTGGCTCAAAATGCGCATGTCATCGATTAGCAGTAGCTATTTCTTGTGATTGCCGTCTTTTTCTATTTTGGCAAGCTCGTTGTATAGTTCGCGCTCTCTGTCGGAAAGCTCAGTCGGAATCATGATCTTGGTGCGTACGAGAATGTCGCCTCGATCTGCCTGCTTGAGCTTCGGCAGTCCGCGTCCTCTCAGGCGAAGCATGCGTCCGTTCTGCGTGCCTGCCGGAATGCGAATCTTGACCGGACCTTCCAGTGTTGGCACCGAAGTTTCGGTTCCGACCACCGCTTGAGCCGGAGTGATATTGACGTTGCAGACCAGATTGTCGCCTTCCATGGTGAATTCTTCATGCGGCTTGATTTTGACCTTCAGGTAGAGGTCGCCGGAGCCCTGATTGATCGGTGATTTTGCACCTTCACCAGGCACTCTTATCTTGGAGCCGGCTCTAACACCGGCAGGAATTTTCACTTCGATGGTCTTGGTTTTTACCTGCGGCCCACTGATTTGCAGGGTGCGAACCGTGCCTTTGGCGACTTCTTCCAATGTCAATTCGATTTCGGCTTCCTGGTCGAGTGGGTTGCGACCGGTTTGAGGCCCACCGGGGCGCTGCTGGGGGCGGCCCGGACCGGCTTGTCCGCGTGGCATGCCTTCCTGGCCGAAGGCTTGCCCGAATATGGCTTCGAAAAAGTCCGAAAATGGCGAGCCTTTGCCGGCCAGATCGCCAAAATCGAAGTTGAAATTGCTGAAATCCGGCGGTGGACGGAATTGTTCACCCGATTTCCAGTTGGAGCCGAGCTGGTCGTAACGCTTTCTTTTCTCTGGATCTTTTAGAACTTCATAAGCTTCGGCTATCTCTTTGAATTTCTCTTCCGAGGCTTTGTTGCCCTTGTTGGCATCCGGGTGGAATTGGCGCGCCAACTTTCGGTAAGAAGCCTTAATCTCCTTATCGGTGGCGCTGCGCGGCACATTGAGAATCTGGTAGTAGTCCTTGTACTTGACCAATCTGTTAAAACTCCGAATTTTTGCGATTGCTGAACGCCATTTTAGGGCTTTTCAGCTCTTCAGAACTGCGCGGAATACCTACCATCATCTTAATGAATTTAACGCAGCTTTGTGTATTCGGTTGGATGTAACAAGGTAAGGCACCTGTCCTTTTTGATAACATACCAAACGCGAGATGATTAGCCTCACGGCTATGGGAGCTTCTTATTATGGTCAAACAACTTCTGAATAAAGCGATTGCCGGTGAAAGGCTGAGTTTTGATGAGGGCGTCCAGCTCTTCAACGAAGCTTCCCTCATGGATATCGGCTATGCCGCCAATCAAGTAAGAAGGCGCTTCCATCCCGATGACCAACCCATTACCTACGTCATCGATCGCAATGTCAATTACACTAATGTTTGCGATGCATATTGCACATTCTGCGCCTTCTATGCGCCTCCCGGCTCTGACAAGGGTTATGTGCTCCCTTATGAAACGATCAAGCAGAAAGTTACCGAACTGGTAGAGGTCGGCGGCACTCAGCTTCTCTTGCAGGGCGGGCATAATCCTGAATTGGGCATCGAATACTACGAAGAGCTTCTCAACCGTCTAAAAGCGGATTTCCCCAATTTGACTCTGCACGCGCTCTCTCCTTCCGAAATCGATCACATCACAAGGACCAGCAATCTCAGCCTGGAAGAGACGCTGAAACGCCTACTGTCCGCGGGACTTACATCTATTCCCGGCGGCGGCGCCGAAGTGCTTACCGAGAGAGTCAAGAAAATCATCAGCCCTCTCAAAATACCTGCCAGCCGCTGGCTGGAAGTTATGGAAGCCGCTCATAAACTGGGCATTCGCACCACTTCCACGATGATGTACGGTTCTGTCGACACGATTGAAGATCGCATCGAGCATTTGATTGCATTGCGCGACTTGCAAGATCGCGCTGAAGGTTTTACCGCATTTATTCCCTGGAGCTTCCAGCCCGGCGGCACGCCCCTGGGCAAAAAGGTGAAGAATCTGACCACCGCTAGCGAGTATTTGCGCATGGTGGCGATCTCCCGTTTGATGCTGGACAATATTCGCAATATCCAGTCCTCGTGGGTGACACAAGGATCCAGTCTGGGCCAAACCGCCTTCGCATTTGGTGCGAATGACTTTGGCGGAACAATGATGGAAGAGAACGTGGTGTCGGCTGCTGGTACCAGATGCGATGTCACTCTCGATGAGATGATTCGTTGCATTCACTTGGCTGGATTCGATGCAGCTCAGCGCGATACGCAGTACAACATTCTCAAGCTCCACCCTCGCAAAGAAGCCTCTCACTACGGTTCCCCCGTCCTGGCTGGCGCAGCGCTCTGAAACCTGGTGTCATATATGGTGCAAGTTGGATTTTCTTTCTTGTTGCCTGTTGACCAGTTTTTTTTCGACCGCTTGCCGGTTGTGCCGGACTGGCTTCACGCACATTTCACTTTGCTCTAATTTTTGCAGTCTCTGCTATACAAGTAATACTGGTTTCACTACCGCCGAGAGCGGGAATAGTTTAAACATCGGGAACTCGTAAGTGTGGCGTGCGCGAGGATGTAAAAGTGAAGGCTTTCAAGAAAAGAGGGCAGTCGATAGTCGAACTATGTGTTGGACTCATGGTTCTGGTCCCGATTGTGCTGCTCGTATTCGACCTGGCGGT
>CAZBOX010000048.1:0-28220 GCA_964493595.1 uncultured Candidatus Obscuribacterales bacterium
ATCTAATGGAAGCGATGGCAAGAATGGTAACGGCGGCAACAAGAGCGGCAAAACAGTCGACGAGCGAACTAATACCGACAGCCCATCTGGATCTCGCTATGCCGACACCGGTGTGAATCGCGGACGAACAATTTTCCGCGATGATTTCAATGGCGCGAGAGGCGAAATGCCTAATCAAAAAGTCTTCGACACTGCACACATAGGCGCCGATGGCAAAACACGGCAACGCGGACCGAGCATCGATGAAGACGGCATCATTGACGTAAAAAACACCGTGCAGGATGGAAAAGGGCACCTGCAGCTGTTCGCAGAGCGAGAGAAAACTTACGACCCGGTTGCAAAAGAGTATGTCAATTACACAAAAGGCTCCATGCACACAACCGATGGTTTGAACTTCAATCTAAAAGATCATCCAAATGGAGTTGTGGTTGAAGTAAGGGCGAAACACCCCACGGCTGACGGAGCCAAATTCAATGCCCTTTGGCTGATGACCGAGCGCTGGACCGCGGACCCTGCTAAAGGAGAAGTGAAGGGCGACACCATCGAATACGACGCAGCAGAAGGCGGCGGCGCCGATATCGCCATTCATTACCCAGTCAAGGATGAGACTGGCAAAACGAAAGACAACTACGGCGGCGGAGCGCATCCCAAAGATGTCGATTTCAACGACGGAAATTTCCATACCTATACAGTGGCAATTACTCCCAACGAGAAGACCGGCAAGGGTGATGTCGTTCAATACGTCGACGGTAAAAAGGTCTTCCAGAAGCAGAACGTATTCCCTGGCGACAAAGATTTGCACCTCAAAGCCAGTATGGAAGTAAGCCCTAAATGGACACACAAGACTCTGACCGGTCCTGGTGGAATGGACTCCAACGCAGCCGGCGTAATTGACTACATTGACGTCTCAGAACTGAAACGGGCCTAATCTATTTTCAGTCCGTTTTTCTACCTATAGATAAGTACGGAAACGCTAAGGATTAGAGCGTCTTCAGCCTTTGCAACGATAAATATTTCGGATATCGATCAGCGCAAGATCGCCCACCGACAGATATCGAATTTGCCTCATCGGAAATAATCGAGTTCTTCAACCTGGTCTGGAACTCGCCAGCCGAGACGACTGGCACATACGCCTAAAATCGAAGAATGCCACCAAAGTCTCTTCCGCATGCGCTCGCAGTATTAAGCGGCTCACAGATTCGCTTACAGGGAGAGCTTTTGAATATCAGAGACACCCAGATCTGCATCAAAAGATATATGCGATCAATTTCCGATGTGCCACCACTCGCGGTTATATTATCAGCAACTCACTTTCGGGTGGTATCAAACCCCCAAAACCCTTGATTATTGGACGCTTATAGAGGCCCAGCATATTAACTTGTGCCACCACATATACAGCCACACTAGAGATTTATTGGACGCCGATCAGATCCATTTCGCATATATCGGACTCTGAAAGCGCCTACTGAGCACGGTTTCGCGAATAGCACCCAAAGCATATATAGTGTGCCACCACTAATGGTGGCATGTCAAGAGTTATTTCTAATCCAGCCGAAAACGCTTGTCTCCCAATGGTTTTCGGACTCTGTTTCGATTTCCTTCAAAATTTCCGCTTGCCCAGATGACGCTATCGGTAGTATCGTAATCACAACGAAATTTTGCGAACCGAGTGGTCCCCCACTCTAGCTGGCAGATAAAGCCCGGACATGCATTGCATAGTCACAAGGGCGAAGTCAGCGCGTATTTAGACATATTAGGTTTGCTGCAAGCCAAGCCAACGAATAGCCCTCTAAATGGGGGCTCTTCGTGGCGCAGCAGCGTCTCTATCTGTGCTTCGCAGCTTTCAACCATCACAATCACACATTCCATAGAAGGGAACCGCCGCACATGATGACAGTTCAAAAGGAATTGAAATCAAACTCACAGCCCGCTCAAGCTGCCTCAGCGGGCCAAGGTAAGACAGATAAGGAGGACTACACCCATCGTTATTGGGAATCGACTCAAGAGACTCTGGTCGGTTTGTATGCGAAGCGGGACTCGAAGACCGGTCTGCCTGTAGAAACGGTCAACGACATCATTCATAGAGTTGCCACATCGGTGGCAATCGCCGAACTGAAATATGTTCTTTCTCCTCAAGAATTGACCGAAATCACTCTGGACCAGGCGCTCAAACACGCAAAAGTAGTTCAGTGGGCACAAATATTTGCTGATTCGATCGGCAATCAACGCTTCTGGGCAAATACACCGGCCAATATCAACGCCGATCCAGCAGTTTCCCTTAACGTGCTCAAATACTGGGCGCACGGAAAAATTGCTCAGATCAAAGAAGAAGAGATCTGGAACCGTTCTGAAGAACTCAGACACGCTGTCATCAATAACAACGTGGCCAAATTGAACGACCACGAAGTGAAGATGGGCGAGCTGGCGGCAAACTTGAGAGGCACGGGCTGCCTGGCTGCATGCGGCGTTGCTTACGTTGTCGACAGCCTGGAAGGCATTCAAGAAGCTGCCCGCATCGAGGCACTGGCTGCAAAAGCAGCTATGGGCATGGGTCTGAACACCTCAACCCTGCGCCCATGGTCTTCGATTATCTCCAACGGTGCAGCGGCTTCCGGTCCGGATCGTTTCTACGAGAAGACTATAGCCAAGGCTGTAGAAGCAGTCGCTCAAGGCGGACGCCGCGGCGGCGCTCTGATCGAATTGCGCAATTCCGACCACCCGGACATTCTTTTCTTCATCGACAAGAAGAAATTGATCCCGCCGCCCAGCCTGTCCAGCATCTATAAAGAGATGCTCTCTCATCAAAAACAAAATGCCGGCGAAGATTCGATGTCGTACAAAAAGCGCATCCTCTCTCTTGCAGAGCAGAAATATGGAGAGCTCTATCACTCGTATATTGAACGCCAGAACTATCTCAAGAACACGAATATCACCGTACTGGCCATGCCCGGCTTCATGGAAGCCGTTAAAGACAAGCGCTTCTTCCAGTGCACATTCATGAAAGAGGCGTGGACCGGTCCTGTCTATGATCCAAGAAAGCCGATCATGGACGAGAAGACAGGCGCGATCAAGGTCAACAAATTGACCAAGGAGCCGACCTATGAAGAGTACGCGGTGGACATCATCAAGTACCCGGAGGCTCTGGAAGCGGCCCGCCAGGTAAGAAATGCAGTAGTAGAAATCACGGATCGCTATGTGCGCGTTCAGTCTCATTTCTACGCACCGGAAGTTTTCCAACGCATCGTTGAAGGCATGCGCGATTCAGGTGAACCGGGCATTGCTTTCTACGAAGCAGTCAACAACGCCAATGCCAATGACCATGCTTACGACCTCACCACATGCAATCCCTGCGGCGAGCAATTCTTGCCCGCCGGTCCGGGAAAAGACGGTCGTACCTACATGGGCAACTGCAACCTCTCCTCAATGCATGCTGCCCATGAAGAATTCTGGAACCCGGACGGCACTTACAACATGCAAGCGATGCGCGCGGTTGCCCGCGTTCAGCAACGCTTCATGGACAACGTAACTGACGTCAGTTGGTATCCTATCCCAGCGCAAAATATGACTGCACGCATGGAGAGACGCAATGGCGGCGGATTCGCCGGTATTGCGGAATATCTCTCCAGGCTCGGTCATACCTTCGGCAGCCCCGAAGCACTGGAATCTACAGAAGCACTTTTCCGCGAATACACCAAAGCTTCGACCGAAGCCTCAGTGGAAATGGCTAAAGAACGCGGCGTCTACCCGCTCTGGGAGGGATCGCGATTCCAGAAGAAAAACCTGCGTGTGCGCAACTCCTGCATGACCAACAACGCACCGACAGGCACGCTGGCACAAGCACTGCAAACTAGCTGGGGCGTCGATCCGCACAACGGTATCGTATTCTCGAGAAAAGTTCGCTCTCGCTTCGTCGACTTCGTCGCTCCCGGCTTCAAGGAAGCTATGGAAAAGGCTGGCGCCTGGCCGAAAAATGAAGACGAGCAAGTGGCGCTGATGAAGAAGATCCGCAACAACCACAAGTCCTGCCAGGGCATTGCGGAAGTTCCGGAAGAAGTGCAAAAGGCTTTCCCAATTCGTGTTGAGATCGAGCCGGAAGCTTATATCCGCCATCTTTCTGCCATACACAAAGGTGCAGAAGAATTCCCGGAAACCTTCAACTCGGTTTCGAACACCTGCTCGATTCCACTGGATTCAAGCGAACAAGCTGTTTATGACTCGACAATGTTGGCCTGGAGCCTGGGAGTCAAAGACATAACCTTCTATCCGGACGGTTCTCGCTTGAGCCAGCCGGTAGAGAAGATCGCCAAAGAAGACTACGAGCGCGAATTTGACCTTTTGACTTTGCTTGGACATTTCGAGCGCCGCAATATCGAAACAGAAGAAACCTCGGGTCAGACTTACAAAGTAAGAGTGGGTGCGCCGGACGGAAATTCGACCTTGCACGTCAGCCTCAACCATGAAACGGCAAGACCAGGCGAGCTGATTGAAATCTATGCTCGCATGGGCAAACCGGGCGCGGTCGAATCCGGTCTTTTCGAAGCCGTCGGTCGTCTGTCTTCAGCATTCCTGCGTTATGCGGCTGAATTTGGTGAAGACGAGCGTGCCAAGGTGGAAGACACCATTGTTCACCAGCTGGTAAATATCCAGTCCGGTTATCCGGCCTGGTTCAAATTCAGCGATGCGGAAAAACCTGTAGTCGTCCAATCGCCTTGCGATGGATTGGCGAAGGCTATCCAACACTATCGCCGTGTTCACTCTAAACCTGTGGAAGCTAGAGTGATAGAAAATCTGGCCCAGGCTGTCAGCCATCAACAGCCTGCCATGACAATCGAGGCGAGCAACACAGAATTGACTGGAAGCGCTCGGTCGCTAGCCACCTGCAGCAAATGCGGTGCCGGCGACTGGTTGAAGATCGACGGCTGCATGGTTTGCCAGGGCTGCGGCTTCAGTAAGTGCGGATAGTCTCCATTCTTCAGGCATGAGGGAGGAGGCAGCGCCTCCCCTCTCATGCCGAAGCCGGCAGGCCGCCCCAGAGGTCCATGGCTGGTGAGGAGGGAAACCCGGAATCATTGGCATCATGGAATCACTGCAAAGGAGCCGCCAGCGGCTCCTTTGTTCTTCTCAGGTAGAAAATTCCACGGTTGAAGCGCACCCTATTTCGGTCCGACTTTTGGGCTGCTTCGGGTCGTAAATTCGTGATTCCTGTGTATCATGTTGCCTATAAAGCAAATTTTGTCAGTCGAGTGCGCAAACGCAGGAATTTTCTTGCGAAGCGTGGCATCTCCATTACTAGAAGCTAGGGGCCTGAAAGTAGCGGATGGTCGAACAGAGTAAGACTCAAACGCAAAAGGACTATTACTACATCCTCGGCGTACGCCCGGATGCAACGTCGCGCGAGATTCAGTCGGCATACGAACAGCTCTACGAAAAATTCGGACCGCACGTGAATATCAGCGGTATGGACCCTGACATCATGATCAAAAACTTCCGCGAAATTTGCGATGCCTACGAAGTTTTGATGGATCCGAAGATGCGGCAGGAATATGACCGCAATAGTGCTCAATTGCGTCAGAGCATGGGAGACCTGCGCAACCTGTGGCAGAAAAGCGCCGATAAACCTCAAGAAAGCTCCGGAATACAGACGAGCGGGATTAAGGCCGCCGCGCTAGCGGTTGAGCTGGAATGCGAGATCACGCTCAAAGAGGCGATGAAAGGTTGTACCAGAGAAATCAGGCTGAGCGATCCCAGACCTTGCGAACAGTGCAACGCCATGAAGACCGTTAACAGGATGCAGTGCCAGAATTGCCGCGGTCTTGGTTATTTCAACGTAGAAAGAGTCACCGATGTCGATCTGCCGGCCGGCACCTATGACGGTATGGAGATTCGTCGACCGGGTTGCGGCCGCTACGATATCCGCGCCAAGAGTCAGGGCGATTTGATTCTCAAAGTGAAGATCTTGCCGCATCCCGTACTGGGTGTGCTTGGCAGGGACATTACTGTGACTGTTCCAGTAACCCTTTACGAAGCCCTGCTAGGTGCGGAAATCGAGATTCCCACGGCAACAGGAAAAGTGGTTATGAAAATTCAGCCGCTTACGCACCCAGGCCGTGTCTATCGCCTCAAAGGTCTAGGCCTCGCAGGGGCCGATCAGCTGGTCACTATTGATGTGGTTTTTCCTCAAAAGTTGACTCCTGAAGAAATGGCGCTGCTCGTCAAAATGAGAGAACACTCGCAAGAGCCGAGCCCCAGGGACGGATTGTGGAAAACACAACAACCCCCACCGCCTTCCGGACCGATTCGGTGAGTTGTATTTTTCGTTCTGAAAAAGACGCAGTGTTTGCCACCAAATGCGCAGGCAAAACGTCGAAAAAAAACCTTACTACTGTCGCTAGAAAAACTCCTATAAGAGATCAATTCTCGACGGATGTCATGATGCTTTATGAGATCCGGATAAATTTTGGTCTCGACGTATAGCCGCGTGATATTTGAAGTGGTGCGCGGAGCTGCGCAAGTCATCAACCGAAAACCTGAACACCCTCTTCATTACAGCCTTTTCAGGTTGCCATGAGGTGAAAACCCTCAAAACATAAAGCCCATCAATGATTCCTGTTGACTACCCATAAATACGATCCTAGTTTAGCTTCGCTAAGTACTGGTTTCAGATCTGGAAACTAAGCTTCTATAAGCTTTTCAAGACTTGCTACTCGCGTGGATATTTATCTAGCCTGGAATTACCTTTTCGTTTCCCTCAGTTTCGGTCATCAGTTCCACCCAAATAGCTCTTCATATGGCATTTTTCGCTCCCATCAAACCGCTGCAGTGCAGTGCTTAGGGAGGTCGCCGATGAATGCCGGTGGAGACGCTGCTGAGAGAACTCCTGCCTCCGACTGAGAGGCGCAACTGTTCAACACCAGTCCAAACTCGCCTCTCGGGAACGAGGCAAGAAGGAGACACACAATGTCCAAACTTATGACAGCGACTTCTATCGAGGATGCTGTCCGGAAGGCTCGTGGTACGCGTATGTACGCCAACGAGTCGAATGCTGCGCGTCAGAATCTGTTCAACCAGATCTCGTACACGACCAGCACCGGCGGCTCTGCGCTGCTCTCTGAGTACAGCTTCCTCCGCTACCAGGGCATCTTGCCCCTGAATCTGCCTGACGGAATCCGCATCGTCGTTCTGCCCGACATCCACGCCCCCGCGCACAACAAGCAGTGGCTGTGGGCAATCGAGCAGTTCCTCGCGGAGTACCGCCCGCACATCCTCATCTTCATCGGCGACAGCACCGACTTCTTCTTCCTTTCGCGTTGGCCCAAGCCGCCTCGGCAGAGCTACAACGCGATGCTGGAACTGGAAGAGTCGCGCGAGCTGCACGACCGCCTCATCAAGGTGAGCGGCTGCCTCTGGGCCTTCGAAACCGAAGGTAACCACGAGAACCGCACCAACTCCTTCCTGAGCGCAGTCGCCCCGCAGATCAGCTCGCTGGTCGACATGGACTCGCAGGAACCCGTCATGAACTACTCGAAGCTGCTCGGCTACAAGGGCGACGGCTCCGAGAAAATCACCTTCGTCACTGACGAGCGTGGTTTTGGTGGTTACGGCGGCTGCATCATCCTGAACGATCAGATTCGCCTGATCCACGGTCTGCCCCTGCGCCCCCGCGCCGGCGGCAGCCCTCGCGTGTTCACCGACCAGCTCGGCCAGAGCGTCCTGCACGGTCACTCTCACCGCTTCGGTGAGAACCACCGCGAGACCCTGACCGAGGTGCTCTCCGCGCAGGAGATTGGCTTCCTGGCCAACCCGAACCGCGCTGAGATGTCGTATCACAACCTGTTGTCGAACGGTCACCCCGGCTTCGCCTGCGGTGAAGTGATCGGCGGCACCGTCAACCTCGAGCTGGTTCCGATCATCCAGGCCCTGCACGACAACCGCTTGCGGTATTCGTTCTGGGTCGGCGATCGCGAATACGTGACCGAGGACTAACCCAGGCGGTGGCGGGGCGGCAGCATTAGCTTGCCGTTCGCCCCGCCACACACAAGGAGAAAAACATGAGTAAGAAAACTCTGACCTCGTGGCCGCCTGCGGAAATCCTCCACTGCGGCCGCAAGTTTCGCAAGCGGATCGGTCTCGATCTGCACGGAACCGTTCTCGACTTCGACGGTCCTTTCGGCAAGTTCCTGAGCGAACTCTACCCGGGCGCGTCGATGAACCCGAACCGCAACGTGTACCACGCGGCGGGTGACCCGGCGTCGAAGATCGGCTACATCGAATTCGAGCGCGCGCTCAACAAGTACATCCACCTGACCAAGGGCGGTTACGGAGCGCTTTCTGCGATTCCGGGCGCCATCGAACAGCTCAAGCGCTTGCGCGCTGCGGGCATCGAGGTCGAGGTGATGACCTACGTCCCGGGCGCCAGCGACCATCAGCACACCGACGCCCTGCCGCACAACACCGGCGCGGCGCGTCTGGCCACCAAGAACCTGCTGAAGCAGCTCGGCTTCCCCATCGAGGAAAGCGACATCGTCTTCCTCAGCACGCACGGCAAGTCGTGGCACATGCTCGACCAGGGGGTGAAGATCCCGCTGATCATCGAGGATCGCCTCGCCACCGCGTGTGACGTCGCCGAGAAGGGTCTCGGTGCCATCGTGTACCCCGCCGCCTACAACAAGTGCTCGGACATCCCGGGCATCCTCCGCGTCGAGCCTCAGGCGAAGCCGGAGGACACGTGGAAGGTCGTGGCGGACAATATCATCGCGTTCTTCGACGCTCTGGAAGCCAACGGCCAGATCGTCGGGACAGGAGGTAAGTAACCATGGCCAAGAAGAACAATTCGTTCAAACAGATCACCGTCCGGGAACACCCGGTACAGTCCCTGTTCGAAGCCGGCATCTACGGCCTCGACCTGAAGAAGGGTGATCAGCTGGTCGTGGTCGGCAACCTTCTGTTTCCGGTCCACGACGAGTCCAAGGTGCAGCTGACCCTGCGCCACATCAAGGACCTGACCAAGCAGACCGCGCTGACGGGTAACACCGTGCACGTGGTCATGCTCGGTCCGGTGGTCGACGAAGAGTCGGCGAAGTCTCTCTGGAACAAGGAGATGAACTTCATCCACACCCAGGATGACCCGCAGGTCGTGAAGGACGCGCTCAACCAGCGCGGCTACGACAAGCGGATCATGTACTTCTGGAAGCAGTGCGGCAAGTTCATCCGGCGTTTCGCGATGCCGGGTGTGCAGCTGTTCTACATTCCGTCGCACATCAACCTGGGTCTGCCGAACGAGCACGACATGTTCGAGGAAGCGCACACGACCAAGCGCGTCCTGGACAACTGGACTGCCAACAATCCGGAAGCGACCGACATGCCTTCGAACCTCGGCATCAACCTGCCCGAGCGGATCGAGGAAGCGTTCGGTCTCACCGGTGCGGAAAACATCCAGGTGCTGCCTTTCGGCGCCGGCATCCTCGTCAACAACAACACGATCGTGACGCTCGGCGGCTTCCGTCGTCGTCAGCCCGGCGATGCGCCTCACGTCCAGTGGGAGCAGACCGGCTACAGCGTGATCATGTCGACTGACGGCAAGTCCGGCAGCGCATGGGAAACCCGCAGCGACAGCAACTTTCCGGAGCTCGTGGTCAAGGAGATCATGAAGTTCCAGATCGGCTATCTGTGGGATCGCAATCGCAACGGTCACCTCGGCGACTACCATCGCCGGGCGAGCTCCATCGGCTCGTGGGTCGTCGGCGAAGGCGGGCTGCTGCATGGTCGCGTCGCTCCCTTCTTGCCCAGCAAGAAGGACGGCCGCCTGCAGCTGCTCATTCGCCGCAAGGTCTACGTCGAGGACAAGGCGACCACGGCACCCCTCGGTGCCAAGCTGACAGTCTCTGTACCGGTGGCACGCGACGCCACTCGGGAGGCCGATCAGTATGCCTCGGGTAAGCGAAAAGGTAAGAAGAGCTAATCCAACCAGGCGCAAGCTTGGGAAAGAGAAGGTCTTCGCAATGAGCCGGCAGAGCAGTTATTCCGTCTGGGATGACTGACTCTGCCGGTTTCGGGCTGATCGACTTGGATGTGAGCACGCACCGTTCCCGGGCAGCTCTCATCCTTGTCGATTTGTCTTGTGGCTTGTTTTACTACTCTTTATAGTTGATAGAGCGAAGATAAACCAAAACGAAAGTTTCACGCCCGGAGCGAAACTTTTCAGTGCCGCAAATGTATTGAGTTTCGAACGTGCTCAATCGGCATCAGGAGAAAAATCATGCAAGGCAAAGCTGAATCGTTGACACTCCAGTTTCTGGCAATCGCATTCATCTGCGTTTTCGTTGAAATTGCTCTTTCTTTCTGGAAGAGAAAAAAAACACACTGTCTTAAAGATAGTCTCTGCAATCTGGGAATTTTGGCGATAGGAAGGCTTTCTCAGCCGCTTTTCACTGTCTATATTTTGGCTTGCTTAAAAGCGATGGAGAGACTGGCACCGTTACACCTTCCGCAAAATGCAATCACGACCGTCGCTGCCATTGTGCTTACCGACTTCATTTACTACTGGCAGCATCGTATGAGCCATACAAATCGTTGGCTCTGGTTCTTCCACGAAGTGCATCATTCGAGCAAATTCTTCAATTTCACGACCAGTTTTCGCCTGCACTGGCTGGGAAAATCCGTGGCACCGATATTTTTTGCACCGCTCATTCTGATCGGCTTTGCTCCCGAACAAGTCGGGCTTTTCTTTATCTTCAACCTCTTCTACCAGTTCATTCTCCACACCCAATTGATCGGCAAAATCCCTCTTATCGAGGGAATTCTAAACACACCGTCAGCGCACCGCGTGCATCACGCTCGCAACAGGGACTATTTCAATAAAAACTTCGGCGGCATTTTCATGATCTGGGATCGCCTGTTCGCTACATACCAGCCTGAGATGGAAACACCAAAATTCGGGACGCTCGGTCGTTTTGAGAGCAACAATCCGTTTACGGTGCAATTTCACAAGCTGAAAGCGTACAACAAAATCGCCGCCCTTCTCTCAAGGGCAAACAAGCAGGCTTCGACAGGTGTCTGAAAGGGGCGGGTTCAGGCAATTACGGCGGTGCAGAACTTGCAGCGGCTGGCAGCTTTAGGCACACTCTCCAGGCATTCGTCACAGGCTTTGGTTTCTGACGGCTTATCTTGAGGCAGAAGCGTTTTCGTGATTACAAAAACAACGCCGGAAATAATGACAAAATCAACGATCGCGCCCACGAAATGACCATACTGAATAGCATTGACCGTCACCTTGCCGTTCGCGTCTTTACCTCGTGAAAGTTCAATCTGAGCCTCTCTCCAGTCCCCAGGCGGCATCACCACTGCAATTGCCGGCATCATTATGTTGTCGACAAGAGACGATACGACTTTACCGGTAGCGCCCGCGATAATAACGCCCACGGCAACAGCCAGAGCGTTTGCTTTCAGCAAGAAATCCCGGAATTCTCTGATCATTTTTTGATGCCCCTCTTTAAAGATTTTTTGAAAATTGCAGTTGTAAGTTAATGCCATGAGTCGCGGCACTAATTTACCGCATCAAACAATTTACCTGGAGGGGGCGGGGCGCGAGAGCGTCCCGCTTGCTTTCTATGTCGCGGCTCAGAATGCCAGCGACTGAAAATCCTTGGCAATAGTCAGTTCGCCAGAATAACCGGAAGACCGGCAATCGGCAATCATCTGCTCATCACTGTTCAGCCCCGTGTAGTGAAAGAAGACCAGATGCTTGACGCCCGCTTGCTGGGCGATATCTCCCGCCACTCTTGGCGTCAAATGTCCGTATTTATACGGATTTTCCACATCGTCAATGCGCGCAGAAGCTTCGCAAAGAAACAAGTCCGCTCCTTGAGCGGCCTGGCGAATACCCTCACATTCGCCCGTGTCGCCGGAATAGACGAAAACCCTGCCATCCGCCTCCAGGCGAAATGAGCAGGCATCTACTTTTCCAAACCCATGGTAGACGGAATAAGAGATCAATTTGTGCTCTCCTATTCTTCTTTGCTGCTTATCCGGATAAGTCATCTGATGCAGATGCAATTGGGGCCAGATGCGTTTCTCCCGCTTCGGATCATCAGGTGTGTACATGGCCCACAGGCTGTCGAAATGGTCTGTAATTTGCTTGGGTGCATAAAGGTCAATCCGCTCATTGTGCGGACCTAGCCAACTATTGATGCAGCCGATCGATTGCAGGAAGTGAACGAATGCATAATGATCCGGATGCGAGTGAGAGATACAGACATTATTGATTTTGACGTAATCGAAACCGGCTCTTTCCAGACGAAAACGAACCCCTTCAGAGCAGTCGAAAAGAATTGTCTGGGATGAAGACTGAACGACGAAGGCAGGAGGCTGTCGATTCTCGACACCGGGAATTTGCGAGCCGCAAGTTCCAGAACCAAGTACAGTCAGTTTCATAGAAATTATCTTCCTCGCAATTCGCTAGCTTGCAACTCAAATTTTACTCTTATATCGGCGACAATTCCGACATTCGATAGTATGCAATATAGAACAAAATTATCGCACCGCCAGAGCCACCGTATTTGATATCAAAAACAAAGGAAAGATGCACGGCTGCTACACGCTTTAGTACAAAACTAATCAAAAAAAACCGGTACCCTGCACGCACGCCAAACTAATGATTTGACGACACGCACAGGGCACCGGCAGTGAGCGACGGCTAGCGGTTTAGAGCAGTCGCTCGATCAGCCACGTCGCCAGCGTCGTGACGAAAGCAGCCATGACGGCGGACTCAAAACCACGCACGTAGAGCACGCTGGGGAACATCCGACCGATAGCCAGGAAGGCCAGCCCGTTGAAGAGTAGCCCGATGATACCCAGTGTGAGCATATTGAGCGGGATGATCAGCCCAAGGCTGAGCACCGAAATACCGGTCCAGACGAACCAGTTGAAGACGGCGATTCCGACGAGCGCGGCAATGCCTCGCAGCACACCGTTGCGCGGAACGTGTACGGCGTGCTGCGTGAATGCCGGCACCAGCCAGATCAGCGTAGCGACCATGAGGAAGAGCTTGAGAAGAGCTTCCATGAAAACCTCCTGAGGACGGATGTCCTCGCTGAATGTTTTGTCTAGTTTTCGAGTTTGAGGACAGCCGCATCGTGCTCCGGGACGACAGTGGTGTCGGCCACGGAGCTATTCGATACGGAGGAGCAGGGACTACTGAAATAGTCCTCGACGCCCCGGGCAAGAGCGCTTGCCACTCTGTCCTGGTAAGCGGGCGTGTCGAGCAGTTTGAGCTTAGCCGGCTTCGACAAGTAGCCGATTTCGGCAAGCACTGCCGGAACAGTGGCATGATTCGTCACGTACAGCCCCCTCTGCCTGACCCAGTTGCCTGTTTCAGGAAGCCCTGCAACGAGCGCGCTTTGAATACGCTCGGCCGGGCATTGGCTCGAGGAGTGCGTGTAATAAGTCTCGATGCCGTCGAAAGTCCTGTCGCTGTGCGCATTGCTGTGCACGCTCAGGAAAAGATCCGGTTGGACGCTATTGGACATTGTCGTCCTGTCAGAGAGCGACACGAACACGTCTGTGTTCCGTGTCATCACGACCGTAGCGCCTCTTGCCTTGAGCCTGGCGGCGAGCTTGAGCGCCACCGACAGGTTGACGTCCTTCTCCATGACAAGAGCGCCCTGCTGTCCTTTCGGAGCAGGCAAACGCCTCATCGCGCCTGCATCGTATCCGCCGTGTCCGGCGTCGATGACAATTGTTTTTCCCTTCAGTGTCAGGCTGTCATCCTTTGCAGGCACCTGAGCGGGATTTTTGTTTTCTGTGCTGAGATGATTGCCTATGGCGGCAGGTTTGCCGTCACCATAGGTAAGCGTCCCAGAAGCGGGGTTTGCGGCTTTATTCTCATTTGCCGTCGCGTTAAACAGTCTGCCTGATAGCACCATGGCCGGTGCAGTGACGAGAGTGAAGAACGCGAACAGCAGAAGGAGCGGCCCCTTATTCTTGCTGTTCATCGCGGGTGTTTCCTAAAACGTATGTCTAGCCGGTGGCGGGCCGCTGAATTCCCCGTCCGACCGTGCGTTTCCCAACCGAGTTGACCGTACGACTAAGCGTGTCCTCGAGCCTCGAAGTCCATCGATACCCGGTCGCCGGTCAAAAGCGAAAAGCGATTAAGAAAACTCCCGGCAGCCCGTAAAGCAGCGGTTGGGCACCGCCTCACAGAACTGCCGGGAGGGTTGTTTTCAGAGCCTGAAGAAAGCAGCCAGGAGAACCGGCTTACTTTTTCTTCTTTTTCGGCGCCGCCTGAATCGGCCTGACCACCGCCTGAGCAGGGTCGGGCAGGATTCTGGTAAAGGCGCCCCAGATGCGTTCGTGCTCGGACTCATCCAGATACATCCGGTGATAGAGCACTTTGTCGCAGAGCGAAAGAATCTCGACCACGTGTTCGCGGTGAGGGTGGTTGTTCAACTCCCAGTTGATTTCGCGCATCGTGCGAGACTCAAGGCGGTAGAGACGGCGAATGACGCGCTCGATTTCCTTGTAATTTTCCTCGCTGACGTCGCCGGCCCTGATTTTCGCCCAGACCTTCAAGAATTCGCGTCGGGCGATTTCACGAGGGCTGAGGATAATCGGCACAGGCGGCTCGTCTACGCCGGAGTTGGCGCGGCGGATCACACGAATGCAAACCACCAGGAGCACGATACCACCAAGGATGATGGCAGCATTGACATAGAGATCCCAGCCGAAGACGGGCTTCGCCGACTCCTCTTTGATCTCCTTGCGCTCGCCGTCCCAGGTCGGGGAACTGTAGAGGACGACGGCAGGAAGCGTGATCAGCTTCTCGTCGACCTGACCGTTCACGCGATAGGTCATACTGGCCGCCAGCTGCCAGCTGGGCTTCAGGTTGAAAGCCTGTACCGGCAGTCTGAGGCGAATGTACCTGGCGCCGTCTTTCTTGTCCTTCGTAAAGATGTCGGGCGCGCCCGACACTTCGAAGTCGCCCTGAATAGCTAGAGTATTCAGGTCAACCTCCGTGCCGGGTTGCTGTTTGATGTAGATGTCGATCGTGATGCGATCGCCGGTACGCCAGCCGAAGTCGCGCTCAACATCCGCCACCACCTGCGGTGCTAGCGGATCCTGTGCTGCGACCGGGCCCCATTCCGGCCAAATCGTGCGCTGCCCCCAGTAGAACGCTCCCAGTCCGATCATGGACACGAGAACGACCAGGGCGGCCAGGCACGCAACAAATGTTTTTCTCATAAGTCACCTTTTCCTAGTTTGAGACTGCGGGCCGAAATTCAGCGCCGACAGTCCCGCCCTGCTTACCGATTCTTGAAGCGGTCCGCCAGGATGCTGATATTCTGTGCGACCTCATCATCGACCTTCTCCTTGCGCTCGCGGGGAGCGAAAACAGCAATGCCGAAGAACAGGGCCGCCAGAAGCAGCGGGTAGAAGAAAACCTCCTGCTCGCCCTTCTTGCGCGTCACTTCGATGCGCCCGAGCAGATTGCCGATGTGGAAATCGGCAGGATTGACGACGCGCACGTAGCGTCCGCCGGTGGCATTCTTGAGCCAGAGAAGAGTGTTCTCCTCCAGACCCGACATGGCCACTTCACCGTCGACCTCGTACCACTCCTGACCGCGAAACTGATCGCGATCCTGCTGCGGTAGCTGGCTAATGGGAATAGCGGAAGGTGTGGTCTTGCCGAGACCGGCGATGACCAGCTCGATATTGCGCTCCCGAAGCTGTTTGACGATTTCATTCAGGGCGTCCAGACCGGCGTCGTTGCCGCCGTCGGAGAAGAGCACGATCACCTTGCGGTGATTGTTGTCCGAGTCCAGGTCGAAGAGCTCGAAGGCGAGATTGAACGCCTTGCCCAGCTCCGAGCCTTCACCCGGCGCACTGCCTACAGTCAGAGCGCGCTTCAGAACCCATTTGAGCGCCGGCAGGTCATCCGACAGGAAGGCCTGTGGATTTGCCTGCCCGGCGTAACTGACGACTCCCAGACGGTTGTACTTGAGAGCCGGAATCACATCGGTGAGGATGAGATATCGAGCCATGTCCAGCCGAGTGCCGCCTGTATAGCCGGCCTCGGTGAGAACGCCCTTGTAGTCCTGAACCGCCATACTTCGGCTGACGTCCGTAATCGCGATCACGTCGACAGTGCCCACCGGAATTTCAGTGTAGCCCTTCTCGAAGGATGGTCGCGCCACAGCAACAACGAGCGCCGAAGCGGCGATCAGGACCGAGATGCCCTTGAGCAGGTAGCGAACCGGCTCCAGATGGCTGGAATTGCGGTTTACCAGCCGGGCTTCACCAAAGTCCTTGATGAACTGATCTTTGCGCTTGAAAGCGAACCACACCGCCAGCACTCCCAGAGGAGGCAGAACGAGCAGCAGCCAAAGCGCCTGCGGATTGAGAAAGTGCATAGAAAGTTCTCCTAGATGCCCTTTTTCGGGCCGCCCGGGCCGTTGCCGCCGGGGTCCTTGGGATCACCAGGTCCGTTGCCGCCTCCGCCGGAGGCGAGCAATTTCTGCATGAGCTCAAGGTTGTACTTCGCCTCCAGGTTGTCCGGGTCAAAGCGAAGTGATTGGCGGTAGGCTTCGGCAGCGGCTTTGAGCTGCTTTTGGCGGAAGTAGTTGTTGCCGAGCGCAAATTGGATTTTGGCAGCCATGGCACGCGCCTCCAGCGGCAGGTCGCCGCTCGTCGAGGTGAGAGCCGACTGCGCAGCAGTGAAGAGCTCTTTGGCTTCTTTGTACTGCTCGTTTTCGTACGCCTTCAGACCGGCGTCGTAGTAAGCATTGGCGGCATTACCGGAGCCGCTCTCGGCGGCTCTGAAATAATCGCCCGTCTGCATGGGAAGCGAGTATGCAATCATACGCCAGCCGCCCCACAGCGCGAAACACGCGCTGGCGATGGCGAGCATGACGGCGAGCTGCACACGTCTTTCCCACAGAAACGTCTTGATCGAATTCATGGAAAGTCTCCTGCATTGTTACGAAGCAGGGGCGTGCAAGCCCGTTTTACTGGTTGAGCACCAGCGCTTCACCGATTGCACCGAGAACCAGAAGCACAGCCGCCGCCATAGCGAAGGCCATGAACATCTCCTCGCGCTTCTGCGAGGTCTCGATCTGTACTGCCGAGCGCTCGAGCTGGTCGATGCTGCGGAAGCACTCGTCGAGATCTTTGGCGTTCTCAACGCGGAATGATTTGCCGCCGACCGATTCGGCGAGCCTGAGAATGTCGACGTCGCGCTGAGCCATTGTCTCGCCGACGCCGATCACGTAGAGCTTGATGCCCTTGGAGTTGAGCAGGTCCTGCAGGCGCTGCATAGTGCCCGGCGACAACCTGTCTTCTCCGTCCGTCACCATGATCAAAACCTTGGTGACCGACTGGCCAAGCTCATCGAAGTGGTCCGCAGCGAAGTCGATGGGACCAGGTTTGTATTCACCGAAATTCGTTCCACCCCCTAGACCTTCGTCCGCGAATTCGATCTTGCGATAAATCATCTTCAGATCGTGCGTGAGTGGCCAGGAGTAGTAAGGCAGGAAGTCGAACAGGATGACGCCAACGCGATCACCGGCTCCTGCTGAATGGCGGTCGCGGATGAAGTTGAGAACGGCTGCCTGAGCAGCGTCCAGGCGCCGGTGGTGATCTTCAACCGAGCCGTCCTGATTGGGCTTCTTGGGACGGGCGGGAAAATCCTTGTCCAACTCGGAATTGCCGGTTTGACGAGGGGGAATCGTGCCTTCAAATCGGGCTCCCATGGAGCCGGACTTGTCGACGGCGATGATGATGTCTCGCGCCTTGATCGTCTGAGTGCTGATCACCTGCACATTCTGCGGGCGGGCCAGGGCTATGGAGAGCGCGGCGAACCCGACAGAGAGCAGGATGATGGGAATCAGGTGAAGCAGACCGGATGCGCCGATCGTCTTCGCCAGTCGCACATCAGAATAACCGACATAGCCTTTGCGCCTGAGAAGGAGCCAAGGCAGGGGCACGAGTAGAAGTAGAGCAAGCCAAAGAGGCTGGGCTAGAACCATAGTAAACCTCCAAAAACTCCCAGTCAGAAGTCAGGTCGAATCGACTCAGAGAGCCGATCTGGAGCAGGGTTAAATTCCGGAGCAAGGGTCAGATGTTGGTTTGGAAAGAAGCGAAGAGAGGTCGAAGTGATGAGTAGCCCAGTGAAGCTACTGACTCAAAGAGACTAGTAACAAGAGACAGGAGGCTTAAGAATTCAAAATCTAGACTTGTCCAAGCTGAGTGACCGGTAAACCCCTTCAAAACCGGCTTAAACAGGGCATTGCAGATCGGTCATGACAACAGTCCATCGCATGCGCTAGCTTCGCTAAAAACTAACGTCAAAACGGATTTCAAGGTGCTCTTTGAGCCGTTAAAATGTTGAGCTGTTGGCTTCTTTCTGTGATTTATCCCTCGAAATGGGTAGGTAATGGATCTAGGGGTATCTCCCCCCGACCTCGCGTGAACCCTCAATGGCACTTCATAATTCATTCAAGCAAGGGCAATCCCAACAGCCTGAGAATCATCTCTCTGCCGTACCGACGGCAGACGAGCTGGGCAGCGCTCTTTCGCAAGCCCGCAAGGGTGGCAAACGCCCAATCGTGCTGAGCTGGAAGAGCCAAAAATCCAACAACGTCTTCTGGCTGTCAGTCACCGCAGGTGGTGCCGGCAACGAAGCCGAGTGGCTTTTGCAAAAAGGCGCCGAGGGCACGCAACCGAAAGATGTCTGGAACCATAAGACCACCGATACCACGCTCATCCAGTCGTTGATATCCGCGGAAGAGGAAATCGCCTTCAAATCAGGCTCTCGAGCGATAATACCACCTAATAACACAGCCCTCGATCAGCAAGCGCCGCCGGCGGCAGGCTTCAACAGCAGCTCCGATCCCTGGAGCAACGCCGGAAGCGCGCCCGGAGCCCCGATTATGCTCGGTGGCAACTTTCAATCTCCGCCGCAGCGACCCGACCAGCAATCCGGTCAGGGTTGGCAGGCGAGCGAGGTTTCAGGCTGGAACAGTCCGCAGCCCGCACCTGAACAGTTGGGTTGGGGTCAACGCTCCACCCCTCCGCCGCAAGAAACGTCCGGCGCCTACAGCAATCCATTTGCCGCGCTCAAAGGAACAGTGGAAGAGCCGAAGCCGGTCAATCTTTTCACTCCGCTGATGAGCAACCCAGCTTTGCCTCAACTTCCGCCACAAAAAATGCCGGGTAATCTACCGGAGAAAAAATTCGAGCCGGCCGGACAGAGCCAGAGTTCAAGCCAAAACCCGGTGCAAAATCCGAATTCAGGTCAGTTTGCGGCGCAAAATCAGAGAACCAGTTCGGGACAATTGCCATCTCAGAGCGCCAGCAAATTCGCTGAAGGAGACGAGGACAGTCCGGCCAACCCGTATGACGCGTTGACGAACTCCAATCAGGGTTTGAAGACAATGCCGGCGGTCAAGCCGCCCCCGCCACCTCCCGCACCACCGAAGTCTGATTCTCCGTCAGGCTCCTTTCCGCAGCAGCCGTCAGGAAAAGTTCCATCCGTTCCGAATTTCGCAGCCATGACCACTTCCGGCGCCTATCCAGTCGTCAATGTCTCGCCGGACCAGGCGTTAAATCCCAAACAAGCCGGCAAAGGCATGGCAATCAATCAGATTTCCGCCCGACCAGGCAGTCAGAACCAGCAAACGACGCAAAAGAACGCACCGGCAGTGACACCGCCGGCGGGGCAGGCAGGGGGAAGCGCCAAGCAATTACCGCCGCCGGTCGAACTCGACAGAGCGGCCGTGGATGGGGTTTTCAAAACACTTTCCAATCAAGAGACCGGCTTGCTCAATCACGGCAGCATGCTCTTTTTCCTGGTGCGGGAATTCAGTCGATACCAGGTCAATAACGAGCCCTTTTCGCTAATCATTATGGAAATGCACGTTATGATTTCCGGCTCCACGGGAGCGCAGCCGCCCCGCCCACTGCCACCACGGGCAGTGCGAGCCGCCGCTCAAAAAATTCTTGCTTTGACTCGTCAACTCGATCTCGTCTCACATTACGAACAATCGGACTATGCAATTCTCCTGCCTGCCACGAATCGCAAGCAAGCAAATGAATTTGCTCAAAGCGTGTCCAAAGCGCTGCTTTCTCAGCCCCTGACGCCGGATATGGAACCAAAAGCATTGATTTTGCGCATGGGCGTGGCCAGCTTTCCTGAGGACACATCTCACCCCGGCATTCTTCTGGCTGCCGCCGGTGAAGCCAAAATCGCCGCTATCAAATCAAACAAGCCCATCGTTCTTTTCAGCGAAACATAGGAGTTATCCGTTTCGTTCAGTTGCAGATTCGCAATGTTCCAGATTGGAAATTTCTCAAATGTTTCGGCAAGTAACCTCCTCATTGGGGTTTACCGCAAAGCCTCATGAAAAGCTGTTCTTCTCATAAATAAATGGATGCTCTTCCGGGCGAAGGCGAACAGATAACTTGACACCTCGCATATCTGAATCACAATCAGTCAGTCAGCCAGCGCAAAGAACTGCCCACACATGCTCAGCCAAACTGCAACACGCGGGATCTTCGGAACCCACGCCAAAAGACCTCAGCGAGCACGCATGAAAGCCTTGCTCAAAGAGGGCAGCAACGTATCCGTGCAACTGATGCAACGTCCTGAATTGACGGACGCGCGCTCGGTCATTGTTCGCGTGGCTGTAGCCGGTCTCTGCCGGACGGATCTATACGCAGCCGAAGGCAAAATCAAAGTGTGCGACCCGCTCGTGCTCGGTCACGAATTTTCGGGAGTGATAGAAGAAGTAGGCAGCGAAGTCGATGGACTGAAAACAGGGCAGCGTGTCACTGTCAATCCAATTTTGCCCTGCCGGCAGTGCCAGTATTGCCGAAAGGGAAATCCCTCACTTTGCCAGAATACTACTTTCCTGGGCGTCGACCGCTGTGGATGCTTTGCGGAATTCATTTGTGTGCCGGCCTCGGCGGTTCTCACTTTGCCGGAAGGCATATCCAACCTGGCAGCCGCTTACACTGAGCCGGTAGCGGCCTCTCTTGCAGTTTTGAAAGCAAATCTTCGACCGGAAGAAAAAGGCTTGATTTACGGGAGCAACCGCTTCTCTCAATTGCTCAAACAGATAATGAACGTCAAGTCGCTGACTAACATTACCATCTACGATCCCGAGACTGACGGGCTTATAGAGGAGGGTTCTTTCGACTATGTCGTTGAAACAATCATGACCGCCGAAGCGCTTTCACACATGGTGCGGGCGATTCGACCGGGCGGCAAAATCGTATTGAAGAGCCGCCAGTATGAACCGGTTGCTCTAAGAATGACAGATTTACTCAAGAAAGAACCGATCATGCACGTTTGCAATTATGGCTCTTTCGAGGACGCGATCGAACTTCTAGCCACAGGCAAAATAGACATCGAGACGCTTGTCGATGGAATTTACGACCTCGAAGATTTCCCGAAAGTTCTGCGTGCAGCCAAGCAAAGAGAATCTTTAAAACCATTCTTTGCACCCGGTGGTGATCTCTAAGCATGTGCGGAGTTATCGCAAAATATGCTCCCGGTGGATCCAATCAGGTATCCACGCAGGAATTAGCTGCAGCTGTAAAGGCTCTCAATCACCGGGGACCGGACTCGAACGGTCAATGGATCTCGCCCTCAGGCGAAGCCGGGCTCGCGCACGCCAGGCTTTCCATTATCGGATTGAATAATGGGGCCCAGCCGATTTCTTCTTCTGACGGACAGATACACATTGTCGTCAACGGCGAACTCTATGATTTCGAGCGAATCAGAGACGAACTCAAGGCTAGAGGGCACAAGTTTGCCACAGAATCCGACTCTGAAATCGCCCTGCACCTGTATCGCGAACACGGCGTGGAATGCCTGCAGCACTTACGCGGCGAATTCGCCATTATCATCTGGGACGAAGGCGCCAGTCGCCTGTTTGCAGCAAGGGACCGATTCGGCATCAAGCCCCTCGTCTACGCCCATTACAGAGGACAGCTGTTCCTGGCTTCGGAAGCCAAAGCGCTATTCGCCATGGGTGTGCCGGCTGAATGGGACGAGGAGTCTTTTTTCCAGGCAGCCAGCATGCAATACACGCTGCCGCATCGCACTCTTTTCAAAGGCGTCAACCAGCTCGAGCCCGGTAAATATCTGATTGCCAACCATGAGATCATTCAGACCTTTACCTATTGGGACATGAATTATGCGCCCGCAGAATCAGAGCGCAAACTGAGCGAAGCAGACATGATCGAGGGCTGCCGAGAACAGCTGAAAGAAGCGGTGCGCTTCAGAATGCGTGCCGATATACCGGTTTGCGCCCACCTGAGCGGAGGGCTGGACTCCAGCGCCGTTGTGGCCATGGCCATGCAAGTAACCAACAACCCGGTCAAATGCTTTTCCGTCAGCTTCGACGAAGAGACTTACGACGAGCGTGAACTGGCCGAAGAGATGGCCAAGAAAGCTGGGGCGGAATTCTACCCAGTCAGAGTTTCACAGGCCGACTTGATTGCACATCTTGCGGACGCCGTTTATTACAGCGAAGGCCTTGCCGTCAACGGGCATCTTACCGCCAAGTATATTCTCAACAAAGAAATTCGCAAAAACGGCTATAAAGTCGCTCTCACCGGCGAAGGCTCCGATGAAGTCCTGGCTGGTTATGCTCATTTACGCAGCGACCTGTTCAAAACCGACGGACGAGATCATCTGCTTGCCGAGCTGCATGCCAGCAATAAAGCCTCGCAAGGCATCATGCTCATGCATGGACAGTCTCTGACATTGAAAGCGGTTGAAGAAAAACTCGGCTACGTGCCTGGTTTTCTCGAAGCAAAGGGCTCGCTGGGACATAAGATGTGCGGGCTTTTGAATGACGGCTATGCGGCGCGATTTACTTCTTACGATGCTTACGACCGCTTTGTCTCATGCTTCGACTTAGACGGGCAATTAGCCAATCGCAATCATGTCTACCAATCGCTCTATCTCTGGACAAAGTCTGCGCTTGCCAATTACATCCTCAAGACCCTGGGCGACGGCATGGAGATGGCCAACTCAGTGGAAGGTCGCTTACCCTTTCTCGATCACCATTTTTTCGAATACATTCGAGATCTGCCGCTCTCCATGAAGATAAACGGCACGACCGAAAAGTATGTGCTCAAAGAAGCAGTCAAACCATTCATAACAGAGACCATATACAGAAGACAGAAACACCCGTTTGTAGCGCCGCCTGTAAGCGCCTTCGCTACAGAGTCGGCAAAGCAACTCTTGAACGACTCTCTGCGCAGCAAGAGTTTCGCGCAGATGCCTTTTTTCAACCAGAAAAAGGTTGTTTCGCTTCTCGACAGCCTGCCCGCGCTCGGCGAAGGCGAAAGAGCCGCCTTGGATCCGGCTCTAATGATGATGGTCTCTGCTTCATGCTTGCAATCGCGTTTTAACTTATAGAAATGCATACATGCCGACAATAAATGACGATAAACCAGATTACAGTTTTTTAGAAGTCTTCAAAAACATTGTTGACGCATATCGCGACAAAGACGCGATCGTGACGCAAGGCAAAGACAGGGTCACTTACGGGCAGCTGTTCAGCAAGGCCTGCCGCACGGCGAAACTGATACAAGCAGCCGGTATCGAAGAGGGCGAGCCGGTTGGCATCGGCATAAGCAAGTCGGCTGCATACATAGCATCAATGCTGGGCACCTGGATAGCAGGCGCAGCTTTTGTTCCGATCGATCCGGTATTGCCGAAAGAGCGCGCACAGTTCATCATCAACCAGGCTAAAATCCGACTGGCTCTGGTTTCGCACGACGGCGCCGCCTCATTGGCAAGCCTCGGTGTCAGGACACTGCCAGTCGACAACGACTGGAGCGACGATGGCGGCTTTGCAAAACTCGCCAGAGAAAAAATTGACTATGTTCCTAAAAGACTGGCCTACATCATCTACACTTCAGGCTCCACAGGGCGTCCAAAAGGAGTGATGGTGTCGCATGCAGGAATCTGGAATTTCCTCAGCCAGCAAATCGAAGCCTTTCAGTTCGAACCCGGCAGCAGATCCCTATTTGTCCTCTCGACCAATTTCGACGCCTCCGTTTCTGATATCGGATGCGCACTTCTGGCTGGTTCTACTCTTTTCATTGAACCGCCTGGTCTGCTGGCGCCAGGTCCCCATTTCATGGATCTCCTCAAAGAAAGGGAGATCACGCACATGGATGTCCCACCGTCTCTTTTGAAGACCATGTCCTGCGATCAAGCGCCTTCCTCTCTCAAAACAATAGTGATAGGAGGCGAGGCTTGCGCACCGGATGTGGTGCGAAGCTGGGCAAGAAAATGCCTGGTGGTAAATGTCTACGGTCCGACCGAAGCTACTGTTTGCACAAGCCTGGGCGCCTGCGATGCGCAAACATGGGAGCGACCTTTGATCGGGCAGCCACTAAGGAACGTCGAATACATAATTCTCGACGAAAAGGCCCAGCCTGTACCGGATGGAACGGCCGGCGAATTATACATAAGCGGCATTCAGCTGGCAATTGGATATGTAGACGAGCCACAGCTAACAGCAAAAAAGTTCTTGACATTGAACGGTAAAAGATATTACCGGACAGGAGATCTCATCGTCCGCTGCAGTGATGGGGAATACCAATTTCTCGGACGAGTGGACCGGCAATTCAAGCTGCGAGGCATGCTCGTCGAGCCGGAGGAGATTGAAGCGCGACTGGCCGCACATGTCGACATTGCTCGAGCCGGCGTGCTGAAACGCCCGCTCAGACAGGGAGTCCCCGGAGAAAAACTGGTTGCCTTTATCCAGGCAAAAGACGGAAAAGCGATTGATCCAGGCGAACTGAAGAGACACCTGTCCAAATCTTTGCCTCTATGGATGGTTCCACAAATATTTGAATTCGTGGAAACGATGCCTCTGACCGTGACAGGCAAGGTCGATTTGTCGCACTTGAGAGAAGTTCCTCTCAAAGCCGCACCGGGCAGCGAATTTACTGTTTCCGCCCAAACCGCCACGCAAAAATTGCTGGTCGAAGTCTGGCGACAGATTTTCGCCCTGGAATTCGTCGGCATCCACGACGACTTTTTCGAGCTGGGTGGAGATTCGCTGAACGTAATTGAAGCCGTACTGGCTGCGCATCTAAGAGGACTGACAATCAGCCCGGACATGCTTGTCGCGCACTCGACTATCTATGATCTCAGTCAAAAAATAGATGAAGCAAGGGCAAGCGAGGCGAGCACGGAATATTTAGCTGAAAACGCGCTGAGCAGCCAATTTCTGAGGCAAGATATCCAGGCGGCAAACGGCAAAGATACATCTTCAACGAATCGGCAAGAGGTCAATTCCCGAAAGCCCAGGAATATCTTTATGACGGGCTCGACCGGCTTTCTTGGCAGCAGAGTATTGCTTGAAATTCTCGAAAAAACCAACTGCACAATTTTCTGCCATGTGCGCGCCGGTACAGCGGAAGCCGGAATGAAACGCATATTGCATGCAGCAGAACAGCACGGAAGCTCGCTTAGCGAAGAGCAGAGAAAACGAATTTTACCGGTGCTGGGAGACTTGACCTCAAGGAATTTAGGTTTGAGCGAGCCCGCATGGAGAGAACTTGCTGACAAAGTTGATACGGTTTTCCATTCAGCCGCCACCGTCAATATGGTCAAGGACTACTTCGAGCTAAAAGCTGCAAATGTAGACGGCACCCGCGAAATTTCACGTTTTCTAAAACAGGGATGCAAGAAACACTTGCACTACGCTTCTACTCTTTCAGTTTTCGTCGCCACCGATCGAAACAGCGGCATTGCCCGGGAAGATGACGCTCTAGACGGTGAATTTCAAGTTTATGGCGGCTATGCCCAGACGAAGTTCGCAGCCGAGCTGCTGCTGCGCTCTGTCTCAGCCGACACTGGTCCGATCACGTTTTACCGGTTTGGACTGCTGACGGGCGATTCAAAAACCGGTGCCTCGGCAAAAGACGACTTCCTCAACATGTTTGCACGCGGACTTTCTACGCTTGGCTGTGTTCCAGAATCAGAGTGCGAAATGACAGTCGACATAACCCCTGTCGATTATGCAGCGGCGGCCATGGCTCATATCGCCCTGCAAGACACCAAAACCGGCATTTCGAATACATATCATATCGCCAATAGCCGGGGGCTCTCATTGAGAAGCTTGATCGAAGTGATGGGCAGGATCGGCTTTCCCCTTGCAGTCTTACCGGCTGAAGAATTTCTGGCAAGACTGCAAAACAAGGCTCAGAAATTCAGCGCGGAAGAGTCTGCTGCTTGCCTGGCGCTGTGCAGAGCATTGGGAAGCAAAGACAGCTTCGGGCAGTTTCGCACTATGGACCTCTTTCAAGCCACCGGAATCACTTTCGACTCAACTCACACCGCGGCAGCACTCCAAGGCACTTCTATCGCCTGCCCAGCCCCCTCAAATGACCTGATAGAACTTTACTTGCGCAGGGCATTAGCGTTTCGCGAGCCGAACAATCCAGCTCGACGAAGCGATGACAAGCGCTCGCGTGAGTTGCGCAACACGCAGAACAGTTGAACTTATTCTGGTTCTCATGACCAGAATGTCCGGCCATGCATGGTTGAGGCGTCTTGAGCCCCTCTGAAGCTTTGTCTCAATGAATACACGCTTAGTTGTGTGGCACAGCCGACTTACTTAGGCTGCGAATAAGACCTTTCAGTTTTCACTCTTCCGACCTGCAATCACACCCAACGCACCGCTCCAGCTTTCCAGCTTTGAGCTGCTCCTCACGTGAGCATCGCAGGTGGCCGGAGTTGAAACGAAAGTGTCGCGTTCGTGCGGCTGTGCACTGGATAGTGCCGGCTCACCTCTGACTGCAACTTCGCGGTCGGACAATTCAACAAAACGGAGAAAAGAAAATGCTCGGATTTATCGTCAAGGTTCTGCTGTTCATGTTCGTCCTGCCCGCTCTCGGGCTGGTGACGTTCACGGGCGGACTCGGCACCGGTCTGCTCGCGGCGCTGCTCGTCGGAGCCGTCGGACTCGTCGCATTGCTCGCTCTCTTCCCGCTTCTGGCGGGCACCGCGTTCATCGGCAACATCCTCTCCGGTGCTGTCGGTGGCGTCTTCGGCCTCATCGTCTTCAACGCGTTCTTCGGCGCTCTGATCTACGGTCTGGCCATCGCCGGCGTCGCCTGGCTGCTGCCCGGTCTGGCGCTGATCAGCTTCTGGCATACGGTCGGCGCCGGTGCGGTGCTCGGCCTGGTCAACGCCTTCTTCTCGCCCTCCAAGAGCAAGTAAGGCGGCGGCCCGGAGCTGGCTGATCCCTGTGTAAACCAGCTTCGCAAACACAGCACGGTCGTTTCACCTGTCGTGATTCGACCGTGTCTGCGGTTTCTCAACCACAAATCCCAAAGGAGAAAGTCATGACGTAGGTACGCACAATTTGCGACTTCGAGAAGCTCGAAACCCCGATGTTGACGTGTTACCAATTCGAGGACATGAACGTCCTCCAGCATGGTCAAAGCATTCACGAGTGGTTCAGCGATCTTAGCGATCACTTGCTCCACGGAAAACCGCTCAAGCTCGAATGGAGAATTCCTCAGTGGCTTGCCGATGCGCAGCCGCTCATGGAAAAACACCTGCTCGACCGCGAGATACTGAGGCTCTACCAGATCTACCACGATTGCGGTAAGCCTCTTTGTCGGACTGTCGACGAAAACGGCAAACAGCACTTTCCGAATCACGCGCAAATTTCCAAGGAGCGGTGGCTCGAATGTTCGGACGGTTCGCCCGAGGCTCTGCAAATCGCTGAGCTTATCGGGATGGACATGGACATCCACCTGCTCAAATCCGAAGGGCTCGACGAGTTTGCCAACCGCAAGGAAGCATTCTCGCTCTTGCTGACGGGTCTGTGCGAGATTCACAGCAATGCTCGCATGTTCGGCGGTATCGAATCCACCGGCTTCAAGATCAAGTGGAAACACATCGACAAAATGGGTAAGCGCATCATCGAGCGTCTCAAGAGTAAATCCGGCTCGTAAGAGCTCTACCCACGCAACTCCTGGCTCCGCCTCGCGTTCATCTGCAGCGTTATGCAGTTGGACGCGAGGACGGAGTTTTTCGCAGAGATTATCCAACGTGCTGCCTTAAGCTCAGCGGCAGAGCTCCGGTCTCTAAAACCGAGGGTCACGGGTTCGAATCCCGTAGGCAGCACCATTCTCTTGCCACCCTGCAAACATCAAAACATCATCCGTTCGTATTTTTTTAGGTG